>JAFEEH010000249.1 GCA_018241185.1 Pseudomonadota bacterium
CCACCAACACGCCGATGACGCTGATGCAGGAGCTCACGCTGCTGGCGGTGCTGCTGCTGACCTCCAAGGGGGCGGCGGGGGTGACGGGCAGCGGCTTCATCGTGCTGGCGGCCACGCTGTCGGCGGTGGGGCACGTGCCGGTGGCGGGCCTGGCGCTGATCCTGGGCATCGACCGCTTCATGTCGGAGGCACGCGCGCTGACCAACCTGGTGGGCAACGGCGTGGCCACGATCGTGGTGGCCAAGTGGACGGGGGACCTGGACACCGAGCGGCTGCAGGCGGGCCTGAACGGCGAGACCTGGGTCGAGGCCAACGAGCCGGAGGTGCTGGTCAACGCGCGCGAAAGCAAGATGGCGGGTTGACGCGCGCGCCCGCGCGCGCTGTCGCGAGCGCGGCCCAAGGCGCCGGCGATGGCCCCACGCGGCCGTTCTGGCGGCCTCGTTCTTGCACAATGGGCGCCATGCACCAAGGCGCCTCCCTGATCAACACCATCGCGGCCGCCCTGGGGCTTGCGCTGATCTTCGGGTTCGCGGCTGCACGCCTGCGGCTGCCGGCGCTGGTCGGCTACCTGCTGGCCGGCGTCATCATCGGGCCGTTCACGCCCGGTTTCGTGGCCGATGCCGACATTGCCGCCCAACTCGCCGAGATCGGCGTCATGCTGCTGATGTTCGGCGTCGGCCTGCATTTTTCGCTCGACGACCTGCTGGCCGTGCGCAAGATCGCGTTGCCTGGTGCGCTGGTGCAGATCGTGGCCGCGACGCTGATGGGGGCCGGCCTTGCCACCTTGTGGGGCTGGAACCTGGGGGCCGCCTTGGTGTTCGGGCTCGCGCTCTCGGTGGCCAGCACGGTGGTGCTGTTGCGCGCGCTCGAAAACCTGGGCCTGCTCGATTCGCATACCGGCCGCATCGCGGTCGGCTGGCTGGTCGTCGAAGACCTGGCCATGGTGCTCGTGCTGGTGCTGCTGCCTCCGCTGGCCGGCGTGCTCGGCGGGCGGGCCGAGGGCGCCGACGGCGCATCCCTTTGGCGCACGCTGGGCATCACGATGCTGCAGGTGGGCGGCTTCCTGACGCTCATGCTGGTGGTGGGGCGGCGCGTTTTCCCCTGGCTGCTGTGGCAGGTCACGCGCACCGGGTCGCGCGAGTTGTTCACGTTGTGCGTGGTTGCGGCAGCGGTGAGCATCGCCTTCGCGTCGGCGGCGCTGTTCGGCGTGTCCTTCGCGCTGGGCGCATTCTTCGCCGGCATGGTGATGCGCGAGTCGGAGTTCAGCCATCGCGCGGCGGAGGAGTCGCTGCCCCTGCGCGACGCGTTCGCCGTCCTCTTCTTCGTTTCGGTCGGCATGCTCTTCGACCCCATGGTGCTCGTGCAGCGGCCGCTGCAGGTGCTGGCCGTGGTGCTGGTCATCGTCGTGGGCAAATCGGTGGCGGCCTGCGCGCTGGTGCTGGCTTTCCGCTATCCGCTGGCCACGGCGCTCACCGTGAGCGCGAGTCTGGCGCAGATCGGAGAGTTTTCCTTCATCCTCATCGCCCTCGGCCTGAAGCACCAGATGCTGCCGCCGGAGGCACAAAGCCTGGTGCTTGCGGGGGCACTGATTTCCATCGCGACCAATCCGCTGTGGTTCGGCGCCATCGGACCCATGCAGCGATGGCTGCACGCGCATTCACCGCTGGCCCGTCGGCTCGAGGCGCGCGACGATCCGTTGGCCGAACTGCCCATGAGCACCGAGGCGCGTTACCTGTCGCGGCAGGTGGTCCTGGTCGGTTATGGCCGTGTGGGCCGGCGAATCGCGGCAGAACTCCGGGCCCAGGACATTCCCTTCGTGGTGGCGGACCAGAACCGCGAGCTCGTCGAGCGGCTGCGCGAGGACGGCGTGGCCGCCGTGTGGGGCGACGCCGCCGAACCGGCGGTCCTCATTCAGGCACACATTGCGCGCGCGCGGGTATTGGTGGTGGCGACTCCCGATGCCCTCAATGTTCGGCAGATGATCGAAACCGCCCGCACGCTCAACCCCGCCATCGAGACGGTGGTGCGCAGCCACAACGAGGCCGAGGCGAAGCTGCTCACCCAGGAAGCTGATGCGACGGTGTTCCTTGGCGAGCACGAGCTTGCACAGGCCATGGCACGTGACGTGCTGCGCCGGGCCGCCGTCGCCTGACACGCCTCACAGGTCTTCGATCACCAGGCGCCGGTAGCGCTGGGCGATGGAATAGGGCGTCGTGCCCACCGCAGCCATCAGGCGGTCGCGCGCCTCGTCTTCTTCTGTGCGCACCAGAAGCCCGGCATGGCCGTCGCGCGCCAGCTTGGTGAAAGCGCGCACCGTGGCACCGTCCGTCCCGGCGGACGGCAGCGGATTGTCGGCATCTGCGACCGTCGGCGAAATCTGCGCCAGCACCACATTGGCCGGCACGAAATAAATCTCGTCCCGGCTGAAGCCGTGCTCCAGCAGACGCTGGCCCACCTCCCGCGCTCTTTCATCGGTTTCGAACATCAACATCGAATGCCCGGTGGGGTAGAACGCCCCACCGATGGGGGCGAGCATGCTGCTGTCGACGGCAAGATTTCTCATGGTGCGGATCTCCTCGTTGTGGGCCCATGACGAAGGGCAATCCCCGCACCGTAGGGAGGGGACGCATCCCCCATATGTAGGAGGAGTGCGGCCCGACGCGCACGGCACTGGCGCGTCCTGGCGATCCACTTGCTTTTTTCCGTCGAAGGGCGCCAAAATTGCGTAAATATCGTCACATTTGTAGCAAAACGTGAATTTGTCGCTTCAGCCGCTGAAGTCCTTCGACCTACGATCCGGGCAACGTTCGGGCGCCTGCGCGTCCGTCATCCCCAAGGCATGGTCAATTCACGTTTTCGCAACATCGCTCTCACCGTCCACGAGCTCGAGGACGGCGAATACCACTGGGTCCTGATGGAAGCCGTGGACGGAGCCGTGGACGATGTCCTTCCCTACATGGTCCTGGAGACGGCCTTGCAACCACAGTCGAGCTATTCGAGCGCCTTGGTGGCCGGGGTCGCAGCGATGCGTCGGCTCTTCGGCGGGGATGGGCCACGCCGCGATGGCGATGGCCCCACGTTGTATTGAAGGGCCTGTCTGTTGCCTGGCAGCCCCATGAATCGACTCGTCCCTGTCGCCGCCGTGCTCGTGCTGGGGTTCGGCCTGGTGCTGTGGTTCGCCCGTCCGCAGAGCTCGTTCGAATGGGCAGCCTGGATCCAGGCCATCGGCGTGCTCATGGCGCTGCTCTGGGGCGCGCAGCTCCAGCGCGAGGCCGCCAACCGCACCAACCGGCAGGCGCAGCATGTTGCGGCGCTGTTCGCGGCCAACATGCACTGGGTGTTCCGCGAACTCGCCGATGCCTGCGGCAAGGCGAGCTGGGCCGATTTCGTTGTGCATCGGCGCATCCTCGAGGAGATCCTCGCGCAGGGCCGCGAGGCCAGCCTGCAGCAGCTCGACGGCCGCGGCCTGGCGATGGTGACCAGCCTGCGCACCATCGCCGTCGAGGCGCTGGAGATCATGGTCCCGCACGCGCCGGACGGCGACTGGTTCGCGCTGCACGGCCACTTCGACCGGCGGCTGCCCAGCATCACCGGCTGGCTGTCCGCGGCCGGCTACCCGCCTGCCGCCAGCGGCCCCACCGACTACCAGGGGCTGCGTACCTCCTTCGGGCAACTCGGCAACCCCTGAGGGACAATCCCGGCGCGGCGCTTTCGCCGATGCCAGCCCTCATGTCCGAGCCCTCCCGTTCCCCTGCCGATCGCCTGTCCGTCGCCCCGATGATGGACTGGACCGACCGGCATTGCCGCTACTTCCACCGCCTGCTCACGCGCCACGCGCTGCTCTACACCGAGATGGTGACGACGGGCGCGCTGATCCACGGCGACGTGCCGCGGCACCTGCGTTTCAACGACAGCGAGCACCCTGTGGCGCTTCAACTGGGCGGCAGCGAGCCGGCCGATCTGGCGCATTGCGCGAAGCTGGGCGAGGACTGGGGCTACGACGAGATCAACCTCAACTGCGGCTGCCCGAGCGAGCGCGTGCAGCGCGGCGCCTTCGGGGCCTGCCTCATGGCCGAGCCGCAGCTCGTGGCCGACTGCGTGAAGGCGATGGTCGACGTGGTCGACGTGCCCGTCACCGTCAAGCACCGCATCGGCATCGACAAGGTCGAGAGCTACGAGTTCGTGCGTGACTTCGTCGGCGCCGTGAGCGAGGCGGGCTGCCGCACCTTCATCGTGCACGCGCGCAACGCCTGGCTCAAGGGCCTGAGCCCCAAGCAGAACCGCGAGATCCCGCCGCTGCGCTATGCGCTGGTGCACCGGCTCAAGCACGACTTTCCGGCGCTGCGTTTCTCGGTCAACGGCGGCATCCAGACCGACGCGCAGGTGCATGAGCATCTGCGCCTGCTCGACGGCGTGATGGTGGGCCGCGAGGCGTACCACAACCCCTGGTGGCTGGCGGGCTGGGACGAGCGCTTCTTCGACGCCGCGCCGAGTGCGCTGACGCGCGAGGACGTCGAGGTCCGGATGTGCGACTACATGGCGCATGAGGCGGCCGAGCACGGCACGCCCTGGTCGAACGTCGCGCGCCACATGCTGGGCCTGCGCAATGGCCTTCCGGGCGCGCGGCGCTGGCGGCAGGTCTGGAGCGACCACCGCCTCAAGGCCCTGCCGCCGCACGAGGTGATGGCGCGCGCGCACGCCGTGGCGGTGGCCGATCCCGCCTGAGTTTCTTCAAGCCAAATCGGGCTGCAGCGCCCGTCCTGCTTGCGCGAGCCGCTATCGATTCAGGAGTAATTGCCGCTCAGGCCGCGGCCTCGAGCCCGCTGCGGAAATGCGCCTGCATGCGCGCCATGGCCGCCGCCGGGTCGCGCGCCTCGATGGCCGCCATCACGGCGCGGTGCTCGGCCAGCGATTCGGCGATGCGCCCGGCCTTGAGCAGCGAGTTGTGGCGGTTGAGCTTCATCACCTTGCGCAGGTCGGCCACCATCTGGTCGCGCCAGCGGTTGTCGGCGATGGCCAGCACGCGCATGTGGAAGCGCTCGTTGATGGCAAAGAAGTGTTCGCGGTCGACGTGGCCCGGTGTGGCCGCGGCCTCCAGCTCGGCGTGCAGGGCCTTCAGTTCGGCGATCTGCGCGTCGCTCGCGCGCTCGGCCACCACGGCAACGGCATCGCTCTCGAGCAGCGCGAGCAGGTGGTACACGTCGGCCAGGTCGCGCTCCGACACCTCGGTCACGTAGGCGCCGCGGCGCACCTTCATCGTCACCAGGCCTTCGGCCGCGAGCACCTTCAGCGCTTCCCGCAGGGGCGTGCGGCTGATGCCGAATTCCTCGGCGATCTTCAGCTCGTCGATCCAGCTGCCCGGCTCCAGCTCGCGGCGGAAGATGCGCTGGCGCAGCTGCTCGGCCACCTCTTCGTAGAGGGCGCGCGGGGTGAGCGTGACGGCAGACATGGCCGCGACTGTATCGCAGAAATCGGGTTTGAATTAATAATTACGGATAGGTTAGACTCGCCGTCGGCTCTTCGGTCAGGTGCGGCGTGCAAGCTCGCCGGCTGGCTGCGGCAGGTCGCCGGTGGCTTCACCGGCGTGCCTGGCCCCAGGGCCACGCCCGACCTTCCAATCACACCGCCACCGCACGCGCCGCCATGAGCACACCCGAACCCACCTTCCACACCGCGACGCTCGAGGCCTGGACGAAGGCCGCGGCCAAGTCGGCCCCAGGCGGCGACGTGAACGCGCTCAACTGGATCACGCCCGACGGCATCACCGTCAAGCCGCTCTACACCGCGGCCGATCTGAAGGGCCTGAAGTACAGCGACACGCTGCCCGGCTTCGAGCCCTACCTGCGCGGCCCGCAGGCCACCATGTACGCGGTGCGGCCCTGGACCATTCGCCAGTACGCGGGCTTCTCCACGGCCGAGGAATCGAACGCCTTCTACCGCAAGGCGCTGGCGGCGGGCGGGCAGGGCGTGTCGGTGGCCTTCGACCTGGCCACGCACCGCGGCTACGACAGCGACCACCCGCGCGTAACGGGCGACGTCGGGAAGGCCGGCGTGGCGATCGATTCGGTGGAGGACATGAAGATCCTGTTCGACGGCATTCCGCTCGACAAGGTGAGCGTGTCCATGACGATGAACGGCGCCGTGCTGCCCGTGCTGGCCGGCTACGTGATCGCGGCGGAAGAGCAGGGCGTGGCGCAGGACCAGTTGAGCGGGACCATCCAGAACGACATCCTCAAGGAGTTCATGGTCCGCAACACCTACATCTACCCGCCCGAGCCGAGCATGCGGATCATCGGCGACATCATCGAGTACACGGCGCAGAAGATGCCGAAGTTCAACTCGATCAGCATCAGCGGCTACCACATGCAGGAAGCCGGGGCCAACCAGGCGCTGGAGTTGGCTTTCACGCTGGCCGACGGCAAGGAGTACGTGAAGACCGCGATCGCCAAGGGCATGGACGTGGATGCCTTCGCGGGGCGCCTGTCCTTCTTCTGGGCGATCGGCATGAACTTCTACCTGGAGGTCGCCAAGATGCGCGCCGCACGCCTGCTGTGGTGCCGCATCATGAAGGGCTTCGACGCGAAGAACCCCAAGAGCCTGATGCTGCGCACGCACTGCCAGACCTCGGGATGGAGCCTGACGGAGCAGGACCCGTACAACAACGTCGTGCGCACCACCATCGAAGCGATGGCCGCGGTGTTCGGCGGCACGCAGTCGCTGCACACCAACGCGCTGGACGAAGCCATCGCGCTGCCCACCGAGTTCAGCGCGCGCATCGCGCGCAACACGCAGCTCATCATCCAAGAAGAGACGCACATCACGAACGTGATCGACCCCTGGGCCGGCAGCTACATGATGGAGAAGCTCACCCAGGACATGGCCGACGCCGCCTGGGCCATCATCGAAGAAGTGGAAGCGATGGGCGGCATGACCAAGGCCGTCGACAGCGGCTGGGCCAAGCTCAAGATCGAGGCCGCGGCGGCAGAGAAGCAGGCGCGCATCGATTCGGGCAAGGACGTCATCGTCGGCGTCAACAAATACAAGCTCAAGAAC
The DNA here is from genome assembly GCA_018241185.1 of Pseudomonadota bacterium. GTDB lineage: Bacteria > Pseudomonadota > Gammaproteobacteria > Burkholderiales > Burkholderiaceae_C > Xenophilus. The sequence continues at coordinate 7,054 of JAFEEH010000249.1, forward strand.
GAGGGCCCGGTCGAGATCCTGTCGATCGACAACATGAAGGTGCGCGAGGGCCAGGTCGCGCGGCTGAACAAGCTGCGCGCCGAACGCGATGCGGCCAAGGTGCAGGCCGCGCTCGATGCGCTGACGTCTGCTGCCGAGAGCGGGCAGGGCAACCTGCTCGACCTCAGCATCCAGGCCGTGCGCCTTCGGGCCACGGTGGGCGAAATCTCCGACGCGCTGGAGAAGGCCTTCGGGCGCCACCGCGCCGACACGCAGAAGGTGACCGGTGTATACGCTGCCGCTTACGACTCCGCCGAAGGCTGGGACAACCTCAAGAAGGAAATCGCCGAGTTCGCCGAGGCCCAGGGCCGCCGCCCGCGCGTGATGATCTCCAAGCTGGGCCAGGACGGCCACGACCGCGGCGCCAAGGTGGTGGCCACGGCCTTTGCCGACCTGGGCTTCGACGTCGACATGGGCCCGCTCTTCCAGACGCCGGAGGAGTGCGCGCGGCAGGCGATCGAGAACGACGTGCATGCGGTGGGCGTTTCCACCCTGGCGGCCGGCCACAAGACGCTGGTGCCGGCGATCATCGACGAGCTGAAGAAGCAGGGGGCGGACGACATCATCGTGTTCGTCGGCGGCGTCATCCCGCGGCAGGACTACGAGTTCCTGTACGACGCGGGCGTGAAGGGCATCTACGGGCCGGGCACGCCGATCCCCGCGAGCGCGAAGGACGTGCTGGAACAGATCCGCGCGGCGGTGTCGGCCTGAGAAGAACCGTGAGCGAACTCATCTCCCGGTTGTCGCTGCGGCCCGTCGATTCCAGCGACTTCGAGGCCATGCTGGCCCTGCGCATCGAGGCGATGCGGCCCAGCCTGGAGCGCGTGGGCCGCTTCGACCCGGAACGCTCGCGCGAGCGGCTCCAGGCCGGCTTCGCGGTGCCCTACATGCACCACATCGTGCTCGACGGGCAGTCGCGGATCGGCTTCGTCACGCTCAAGCCCGAGGGTGCCGATGCCCTGCGGCTCGATCATCTGTACCTGCGCACGGGCTTCCAGGGCCTGGGCGTTGGCGAATGGGTGCTCGAATGGGCCAAGGCGCAGGCGCGCGAGCAGCAGCGCGACATCAAGCTCACTGCCTTGGTCAAGAGCGACGCCAACCGCTTCTACCTGCGGCACGGTTTCGTGTTCGAGGGTGAGGAGGGCGTGGACCTGCACTACCGCTGGCGCGTGCGCCAGGAGGCGGCTTGCTGATGGATGCTGCGGCGATGGAACGGGCGGTGACGGGCACGCAGGGCATGGCCCAGCGCCGCGCCATCGCCAAGACCATCACCCTGCTCGAGTCCACCCGCGCCGACCACCGCGCGCAGGCCGACGAGCTGCTCACGGCCTTGCTGCCGCACACCGGCCACAGCTTCCGTCTCGGCATTTCCGGCGTGCCCGGCGTGGGCAAGTCCACCTTCATCGAGGCGCTGGGCCTGCTCCTGATCGAGCAGGGCCACCGCGTGGCGGTGCTCACCATCGACCCGTCCTCCACCGTTTCGGGCGGCTCGATCCTGGGCGACAAGACGCGCATGGAGAAGCTCTCGGTGCACGAGAGCGCCTACATCCGTCCCAGCCCCTCGTCGGGCACGCTGGGCGGCGTGGCCGAGAAGACGCGCGAGGCGATGCTGGTGTGCGAGGCGGCAGGCTACGACATCGTGATCGTCGAGACCGTGGGCGTGGGCCAGTCCGAGACGGCCGTGGCCGGCATGACCGACATGTTCGTGCTGCTGCAGCTGCCCAACGCCGGCGACGATCTGCAGGCGATCAAGAAGGGCGTGATGGAGATCGCCGACCTGGTGGTCATCAACAAGGCCGACCTCGACCAGGACGCCGCCACGCGCGCGCAGGCCCAGATCACCTCGGCGTTGCGCCTCTTCGGCCACCAGGGCAACCCGGACCATGCGCATGCGATGCACGACGCGCACGCCGGCACCGAAGTGCGCTTCTGGCTGCCGAAGGTGATGCAGCTCAGTGCGCTCACCGGCGCCGGCGTCGACCGCTTCTGGGCGATGGTGAGCGAGTTCCGCACGCTGCAGACCGCCAATGGCCGCCTGGCCGCGCGGCGCGAGAAGCAGGCGCTGTCGTGGATGTGGGAACGCATCGAGGCCGGCCTGCGCCAGGCCTTCCGTCAGCACCCGGGCGTGCGAGAGCAGTTGCCACGCCTGACCGACGAGGTGCGCAGCGGACGGCTGCCAGCTTCCACCGCGGCGCGCCAACTCCTGGAAGTTTCAAGGCAAATCGTGCTCCAGCGCCCGTCCAGCGGGCGCGAGCAGCTATCGAATTCATAGCAAATCGTCGTGACGAACAAGAACCCCAACCGAGTCGAAGCACCATGAAAGAAATCCTCGAAGACCTCGAACGCCGCCGCGAGCAGGCGCGCCAGGGTGGCGGCCAGAAGCGCATCGACGCACAGCACAAGAAGGGCAAACTCACGGCGCGCGAGCGCATCGAGCTGCTGCTGGACGACGACACCTTCGAGGAATGGGACATGTTCGTCGAGCACCGCTCGGTGGACTTCGGCATGGCCGAGCAAAAGATCCCGGGCGACGGCGTGGTCACCGGCTACGGGATGATCAACGGGCGGCTCGTGTTCGTCTTCAGCCAGGACTTCACCGTCTTCGGCGGCGCGCTCAGCGAAGCGCATGCCGAGAAGATCTGCAAGGTGATGGACCAGGCCATGAAGGTCGGCGCGCCGGTCATCGGCCTGAACGACTCGGGCGGTGCGCGCATCCAGGAGGGCGTGGCCTCGCTGGGCGGGTACGCCGACGTGTTCCAGCGCAACGTGATGGCCTCGGGGGTGGTGCCGCAGATCAGCATGATCATGGGCCCCTGCGCCGGCGGCGCGGTGTACTCGCCGGCGATGACCGACTTCATCTTCATGGTGAAGGACTCCAGCTACATGTTCGTCACCGGCCCCGAGGTGGTGAAGACCGTGACGCACGAATCCGTCACGGCCGAGGAGCTGGGCGGCGCCATCACCCACACCACGCGCAGCGGCGTGGCCGACATGGCCTTCGAGAACGACGTCGAGGCGCTGATGATGCTGCGGCGCCTGTACAACTACCTGCCGCTGAACAACCGCGAGAAGCCGCCGGTGCGCCTGGGCAACGACGGCAAGGGCGACCCGGCCGACCGTGCCGACCCGTCGCTCGACACCCTGGTGCCCGACAACCCGAACAAGCCCTACGACATGAAGGAGCTGATCGTGAAGGTGGTCGACGACGGCGACTTCTTCGAGCTGCAGCCCGACTATGCGAAGAACATCGTCATCGGTTTCGCGCGCATGGAGGGGCAGACCGTCGGCATCGTCGCCAACCAGCCGCTGGTGCTGGCCGGTTGCCTGGACATCAAGAGCAGCATCAAGGCGGCGCGCTTCGTGCGTTTTTGCGATGCCTTCAACATCCCGGTCGTCACCTTCGTCGACGTGCCCGGCTTCATGCCCGGCACCAGCCAGGAGTACGGCGGCATCATCAAGCACGGCGCCAAGCTGCTCTACGCGTACGCCGAGTGCACCGTGCCCAAGATCACCGTCATCACGCGCAAGGCCTACGGCGGTGCCTACGACGTGATGGCCTCCAAGCACCTGCGCGGCGACGTCAACCTGGCCTGGCCGCGCGCCGAGATCGCGGTGATGGGCGCCAAGGGCGCGGTCGAGATCATCTTCCGCGAGGACAAGAACGACCCCGAGAAGCTCGCCGCGCGCGAGGCCGAGTACAAGGCCCGCTTCGCCAACCCCTTCGTGGCGGGCGCGCGCGGTTACATCGACGACGTGATCCTGCCAAGCGAGACGCGCAAGCGCATCTGCCGCTCGCTGGTGATGTTGCGCGAGAAAAAGCTCGAGAACCCGTGGCGCAAGCACGGGAACATTCCCCTGTGAGCCACCTGCCGACAAGGAGCGACACCATGTCCATCAGCCTCTACTACCACCCGTACTCGCGCGCCGCGGGCTCCCTCTGGGCGCTCGAAGAAGCCGGTGTCGACTACGACCTGAAGGTGACCGACATCATGAAGGGCGCGCAGAAAGGCCCGGAGCTGATCACGGTGAACCCGATGGGCAAGCTGCCGACCCTGGTGGACGGGGACATCGTCGTCACCGAGGCGGCCGCCATCGCGCTGTACCTGGCCGACCGCTACGCGCCCGCGCTCGCGCCTGCACAGGGCGACCCGCAGCGTGGCACCTACCTGCGCTGGACTTTCTTCGCCCCGAGCGTCATCGAGCCCGCGGTCATGGCCAAGCACTCCGGCTGGACCGTGAAGGACGTGTCGGCGGGCTGGGGCACCTTCGACGCCATGCTCGCGGCGGCCGAGAGCGCGATCGCCGGCAAGTCCTTCGTGCTGGGCGAGACCTTCTCCATGGCCGACGTGGTGTTCGGCGGCACGCTGCGCTTCATGATCGGCTTCAAGCAGATCGAGCCGACGCCCGTCTTCGAGGACTACATCCAGCGTCTCGAAGCGCGGCCTGCGCTGAAGCGCGCCGAGGCGAGGAACGCGGCCATGCGCAAGGAACTGGGCCTGCAGTGAGCGGCGCCTGGTCGAAACACCCCACATCGGAGCCAACGTGTTCAAGAAAATCCTGATCGCCAACCGCGGCGAAATCGCCTGCCGCGTCATCAAGACGGCCCGGAAAATGGGCATCAAGACGGTGGCTGTGTACTCGGACGCCGACAAGGACGCCCGCCACGTCGAGCTCGCCGACGAGGCGGTGCACATCGGCGCGGCGCCCTCGCGCGAGTCCTACCTGCAGGCCGATCGCATCATCGCGGCGTGCAAGCAGACGGGCGCCGAGGCGGTGCACCCGGGCTACGGCTTCCTGTCGGAAAACGAGGCCTTCGCCAAGAAGGTGGAAGAAGAGGGCATCGCCTTCATCGGGCCCAAGCACTATTCCATCGCGGCCATGGGCGACAAGATCGCCTCCAAGAAGCTGGCCAATGAGGCCAAGGTCAACACCATCCCGGGCTGGAACGACGCCATCGAGTCGGCCGAGCGCGCGGTGCAGATCGCCAAGGACATCGGCTACCCGGTGATGATCAAGGCCAGCGCCGGCGGCGGCGGCAAGGGCCTGCGCGTGGCCTACAACGACAAGGAGGCGCTCGAAGGCTTCACGGCCTGCCAGAACGAGGCGCGCAACTCCTTCGGCGACGACCGCATCTTCATCGAGAAGTTCGTGCAGGAGCCGCGCCACATCGAGATCCAGGTGCTGGGCGATTCGCACGGCAACGTGATCTACCTGAACGAGCGCGAGTGCTCCATCCAGCGCCGCCACCAGAAGGTGATCGAGGAGGCGCCGTCGCCCTTCATCAGCGAGGCGACGCGCAAGGCCATGGGCGAGCAGGCCGTGGCGTTGGCCAAAGCGGTGAAGTACCAGTCGGCCGGCACGGTGGAGTTCGTGGTCGGCAAGGACCAGGACTTCTACTTCCTGGAAATGAACACGCGGCTGCAGGTCGAGCACCCGGTGACCGAGTGCATCACGGGCCTGGACCTGGTGGAGCTGATGATCCGCGTCGCGGCGGGCGAGAAGCTGCCGCTCGCGCAAGCCGACGTGAAGCGCGACGGCTGGGCGATCGAGTGCCGCATCAACGCCGAGGACCCGTTCCGCAACTTCCTGCCGTCCACGGGCCGGCTGGTGAAGTTCCAGCCGCCGGTCGAGTCGCTCAGCGCCTCGCAGCCCAACGCGGCCGACGACTACGGCGTGCGCGTGGACACGGGCGTGTACGAGGGCGGCGAGATCCCGATGTTCTACGACTCGATGATCGCCAAGCTCATCGTGCACGGGCGCGACCGGCAACACGCCATCGCGCTGATGCGCGAGGCGCTCAACGGCTTCGTCATCCGCGGCATCCACAGCAACATCCCTTTCCAGGCGGCGCTGCTGGCGCACCCGAAGTTCGTCTCGGGCGACTTCAACACCGGCTTCATCGCCGAGCACTACGGCCACGGCTTCCGCGCGGAAGACGTACCGCACGGCGACCCGGACTTCCTCGTCGCGCTGGCGGCGTACGTGCATCGCCGCTACCGCGCGCGGGCCTCGGGCATCAGCGGGCAACTCGAAGGGCATGGCGTGAAGGTGCGCGAGCAGTTCGTGGTCGTCACGCTGGCGGCCGACGGGCAGCACGTGCATACGCCGGTGTCGGTCACGGACTTTCAAGGGAAAACAGGCTCCAGCGCAGTCACCGTGGGCGCGAGCAGCTATCAAATCGATAGCAAATCGGCGCTCGGCAGCATCCGTTTCGAGGGCCGCGTGGACAAGGGGCAGGGCAGCGTGCCCTTCACCGCCCAGGTCGAACGCGGCGCGGGCAAGAACCCGCTGGCGCTGCGCGTGCAGCACAACGGCACGCAGATCGAGGCGATGGTGCTGTCGCCGCTGGGCGCGCGGCTGCTGGACCTCATGCCCTACAAGGCGCCGCCGGACCTGAGCAAGTTCCTGATGTCGCCCATGCCCGGCCTGCTGGTCGACGTGGCCGTCAAGGAAGGCCAGCAGGTGCAGGCGGGCGAGAAGCTGGCCGTGATCGAGGCGATGAAGATGGAGAACGTGCTCTTCGCCGCGCAGGACGGCGTGGTGGGCAAGATCTCGGCCGGCAAGGGCGAATCGCTGGCCGTGGACCAGGTGATCCTGGAGTTCGTCTGATGGGCGCGAACGATCTGGCCCCTGTCACCCTGCACAGGCGTCCCGAGCCATCGGCCGGGTCCGGGCGCTGGTCGGTCGAGGCGGTGCAGGCGCTGCTGGACCTGCCCTTCGACGACCTGCTGTTCCAGGCGCAGACCGTGCACCGCGCGCACTGGCCGGCGCGCGACATCGAACTGGCCACGCTGCTGTCCGTCAAGACCGGCGGCTGCCCCGAGAACTGCGGTTACTGCCCGCAGTCGGCCGAGTTCGACACGGGCGTGCAGGCGCAGAAGCTGATGAGCGTGGAGGAGGTCACGCGTGCTGCCCAGGCCGCCAAGGACGCGGGCGCGACACGCTTCTGCATGGGAGCCGCCTGGCGCGCGCCCAAGGACCGCGACATCGAGAAGGTGGCCGAACTGATCGGCGCGGTGAAGGGCCTGGGCCTGCAGTCCTGTGCCACGCTGGGCATGCTCGAAGCGCACCAGGCGCAGGCGTTGCGCGACGCTGGCCTGGACTACTACAACCACAACCTGGACACCGCGCCCGAGTACTACGGCGACATCGTCGATACGCGCAGCTACCAGGACCGCCTCGACACCTTGGCCCATGTGCGCGCAGCCGGCATCAGCGTGTGCTGTGGCGGCATCGTGGGCATGGGCGAGTCGCCGGTGCACCGCGCGGGGCTGATCGCGCAGATCGCCAACCTCGACCCGTACCCGGAATCGGTGCCCATCAACAGCCTGGTGCGTGTGCCCGGCACGCCGCTGGCCGATGCACCGCCCATCGATCCGCTGGACTTCGTGCGCGTCATCGCCGTGGCGCGCATCACCATGCCGAAGGCGCGCGTGCGCCTGTCGGCCGGGCGCCAGCAGCTCGGCGAGGCGGTGCAGGCGCTGTGCTTCCTGGCCGGCGCCAATTCCATCTTCTACGGCGACAAGCTGCTCGTCACGGGCAATCCCGACGTGGAGGCCGACCGCGCGCTGCTGCACAAGCTGGGCTACGCGACGCGCGCGGTCCAGGTCGAACAAGGAAAACACGCATGAGCGACTCGAATCGCCCCTTCAAAGTGCTGGGCGTCCAGCAGATCGCGATTGGCGGCCCCGACAAGCTGCGCCTGCAGAAGCTGTGGGTCGACATGCTGGGGCTCTCGGTGATCGGCACCTTCCGCAGCGAACGCGAGAACGTCGACGAGGACATCTGCGCCATCGGTGAGGGGCCGTTCAAGGTCGAGGTCGACCTGATGCAGCCGCTCGACCCCGAGAAGAAGCCGGCCGTGCACACCACCCCGCTCAACCACATCGGCCTGTGGATCGACGACTTGCCGAAAGCGGTGGAATGGCTCACCGCGCAAGGCGTGCGCTTTGCGCCCGGCGGCATCCGCCAGGGTGCAGCAGGCTTCGACATTTGCTTCCTGCACCCCAAGGCCAGCGACGAGTTCCCGATCGCGGGCGAGGGCGTACTCATCGAACTGGTGCAGGCGCCGCAGGAGGTGGTGAAGGCCTTCGCGGCCTTGGCCACTTCGCGCTGAACTGCCGGAGCCGCGGTCCGCACCGGATCGCGGTTGCTGGCCGGCAGTCGCGGGCGATCGCCGGGACGGCGCCCGTCGCTCTCACGCGTTGAGCACCTTCCGTATCGGCGGCTTCACGTCTTCGCGCTGCGGCGGCAGCATCGGCTGGTGTTCGCGCGCGGGGTTGAGGATGATGGACGTCGCCGTCTCAGTGAGGATGCAGAACTTGGTGACCACGGCGTCGAGGTGCGCGACGTCGATCACGGCAATCTCGAGGATCCAGCTGTCGTCGCCGGTCACGTTGTAGGCATTCACGCATTCCGGCGTCTGCTGGATCAGCTTCACCACGCGTGCATAGTCGGCGCGGCCCACTCGGATGATGGCGCGGATGCCATAGCCCAGGCGGCCCAGGTCGACGGTGGCGCGGTAGCCGCTGATGACGCCGGCCGCTTCCAGCTTCTTCACCCGCTCGGTCACGGCCGGCTGGCTCAGGTGCACGCGGCGGCCCAGTTCCGCCATCGAGACCCGTGCATCGGCCTGCAGTTCGGCCAGGATGCGGGTGTCGTAGGCGTCCAGCGGTGGGTTCAAGGTCGGGTTCATGAAAGTCCTTCGATTCGACGGCAAAAACGGTGCCATGACGATGAAACACGCATGGTTGGCCGCCAGAAGCCTTCATACCATGGAGCGAACGATTCCCCAAAACCCGCTCCGGAAAGCCGCGCCCATGTCCAGCCTCGTGTCTCCCGTCGCGCAAGAACGTGTCTCCGCACGCCGCGCCCTGCCGCCGCTGATCCTGCTGTGCCTGGCGGCCACCTGGCTGGTCTGGGGCTCGACCTACTTGGCGATCAAGTACGCGCTGATCAGCTTTCCGCCTTTCCTGCAGATGGGCTCACGCTTCCTCTTCGCCGGCGTCGTCCTGGCGGTGTGGATGCGCGGGCGTGGCGCGCCCTGGCCGACGTGGCGTCAGTGGCGGCACGCGCTGGTTGTCGGGGCGCTGATGCTGGGTGGGGGCATGGGCGGCGTGGCACATGCCGAGGTGTCGGTCGGGTCCGGTCTGGTGGTGGCATTCATCGCCGTGGTGCCGCTCCTGATCGCGCTGCTCAACCTGCTGTGGGGCATCCGGCCCGCGCCGCTCGAGTGGCTGGGCATCGCGCTCGGCCTCGTGGGCGTGCTCATGCTGACGCAGGGCAGCGGCTTTCAGGCATCGCCGGCCGGGCTGGCGGCCATCGCGATCGCGTGCGTCTGCTGGTCGCTGGGCAGCGTGCTGAGCCAGCGCGCGCTGCCGTTGGCGCCGGGTGCGATGGGCTTCGCGAGCGAGATGGTGTGTGGTGGCCTGGTGCTGATGGGCCTGGCGGGGCTGTCGGGCGAGCGCGTGCTGTGGCCGTTGCAACCGGGGGCCGTGGCTGCCTGGGCCTACCTGGTGGTGTTCGGATCGCTGGTCGCCTTCAACGCCTACATGCTGCTGCTGGCGAAGGCGCCGGCGGCCCTCGCGTCGAGCTACACCTTCGTCAACCCGGTCATCGCGATGCTGCTGGGTGTGTGGATCGCGCACGAGACGGTGACGCGCTTCGAGTGGTATGCGGTGGGCGTGGTGCTGGCGGGCGTTCTGCTGCTGCTGGTGCAGCACGGTCGGCCGCGGGGTTGAGCACCGCTCAGGCCGGCGGCAGCGGCATCGATTCCGGCGGCACCGCCCAGCGCACCATGTGCCACTGCGCCACCGCCTTGCGGCCGACGCGCGGCACTGCGAAGGTCTGGGCCATCAACTCGCGCACGGCGCGCAGGTCGAGTTCGGGATGGCCGCAACTCATCTTGATGCGCGCGAAGCGCACCTTGCCCTGCTCGCCGATCTGGATGTGCACGATCGCGAAGGGGCGCTTCGCACGCGGCGGTGGTGGGGTGGGCAGGCTCATGCGCCCGTCTTGCGACGCGCGGCGGCCGACTCGCGCGCCCGCGCCAGGGCGGCCTCGACCACGCTGCGCTTGCGTTTGGCGGCCTCGCTGTCGCCATCCGCCGTTTCTGACGAAATCGGACCGTCTGGCGCACCCAGCCTGCGGCGGGCGCTATAGATTTCGTAGCGTCGGCGAGCTACGGCGGCTTGCCCGGGCGACCACGCGTCCCACCCCGTGCAGCCGGGCGTGGCCGACTCCAGCGCGATGCAGTCCACGGGACACACGGGAATGCACAACTCGCATCCCGTGCAATGAAGCGCGATGACGGTGTGCATGCGCTTGTTCATGCCGACGATGGCATCGGTGGGGCAGGCGTCCAGGCACAGCGTGCAGCCGATGCACCAGGCCTCGTCGATCACCGCGAGCATGCGCGGTCCCTCGGTGCCGAATTCGGGATTCAGCGGCACGGGCATGCGGCCGGTGAGCGCCGCGAGCCGGCGCACGCCTTCTTCGCCGCCCGGCGGGCACTGGTCGATGCCGGCCTCGCCCGCGGCAACGGCCTCGGCGTAGCCCGCGCAGTCGGGGTAGCCGCAGCGTGTGCACTGCGTCTGCGGCAGTGCATCGAGCAGTCGGTTGGCGAGGGGAGACATGCGATGGGGTGGGAGAAATGAAAAACGCCGGCGGGCGCCGGCGTGATTTTCGGGGCTGTCGGCCGCTCAGGCGCGTGGCTTGCGCGAGGTGGCCGATGCCTTGCGCGACGCCGTGGGCGCCAGTTTGCGCGAACCGGCGGCCTTGCGGGCCGGCGCAGCACTGGCGACCGGGGCGGCGGACGGGGTGGTCTTGCGGGCGGCGGTCCGCGCAGGAGCCGCAGCCGGTGCGGGCTTGATCGTGTCTTCCGCGGTGAGAGCCGGGGGCGTGGCGACGCGCCGCGCGCGCACCTGCGGCTCGTCGTGCGCCGCGATGAAGGCTTGCACGCGCGGGTAGACCAGGTCCCGCCAGCGGCGGCCGCTGAAGATGCCGTAGTGGCCGGCGCCCTTGACCTCGTAGTGCTCGCCTTCGGGGATCTGCGTGCAGAGTTCGTGCGCCGCCTGGGTCTGGCCCGAGCCGGAGATGTCGTCCAGTTCGCCCTCGACGGTGAGCAGGGCGGTGGTGCGGATGTCCTGCGGGCGCACGCGCTCGACCTGGCCGTCGGGATTCTTGACATCCCACGTGCCATTGACGAGGTCGAACTCCTGGAACACCGTCCGGATGGTCTCGAGGTAGTAGTCCGCATCCATGTCGAGCACCGCGTTGTACTCGTCGTAGAACTTGCGGTGCGCCTCTGCGCTGGCGTCGTCGCCCTTGATGAGGTCCTTGAAGTAGTCGTAGTGGCTGCTGGCGTGCCGGTCGGGATTCATGGCCACGAAGCCGGTGTGCTGCAGGAAGCCCGGGTACACGCGCCGCCCTTCACCCGGGAAGCCCTGCGGCACGCGGTAGATGACGTTGTTCTCGAACCATTCGAAGCTCTTGTTCGTCGCCAGGTTGTTCACCGAGGTGGGCGACTTGCGGGCGTCGATGGGGCCGCCCATCATGGTCATCGACAGCGGCGTGGTCTCGCCGCGGCTGGCCATCAGCGAGATGGCAGCCAGCACCGGCACGGTGGGCTGGCACACGCTCATCACATGGCAGTTGCCGTACTCGGCCTGCAGGTGGCGGATGAAGTCCTGCACGTAGTTGATGTAGTCGTCGAGGTGGAACTCGCCGTCCGACAAGGGAACCAGGCGCGCATTCTTCCAGTCGGTGATGTAGACCTTGTGCCCTTGCAGCATGGTCTTGACGGTGTCGCGCAGCAGCGTGGCGTAGTGGCCCGACAGCGGCGCCACGATCAGCACCACGGGCTGGGCCTTCAGCGTTTCTAGCACCTGCTCGTCGTCGGTGAAGCGCTTGAAGCGGCGCAGTTCGCAGAAGGGCTTCTCGATCTCCACGATCTCGTGGATGACGACGTCGGTGCCGTTGACCTTGACGGTCTTGATGTCGAACTCGGGCTTCTCGTAGTCCTTGCCCAGCCGGTAGATCAGGTCGTAGCTGGCCGCCACGCGCTGCGACATCGGCATCTGGCTGAACATCGCGCCGGAACTGAAGAGTTTGGAGGCAGCCTGCGCGAAGTCGGCGAACGGCTCCATGAGGGAGCGTTGCGCTTCGTAGAGTTGGTACAGCATGGGGACCGCTAGAGTTTTGCTGCGGTGCAATATAGCAGCGGGAGTGCCGGGGTTCTATCCGCAAAACTACCGTCCCATGGGCACAAGCGCACACCTGGCGGCGCCAGTCGGCCGGCGGAGTCGCGTAGGTGACCCTGCAGCTCAGGTGCCGACGTAGCGCCCTGGCTTGTGATTGATCCAGAGGAAGCCGCCCATGACGACCGCGCCCAGGACCGACCAGCCCACCCGCACCGGTTCGACCACGAGGAGCGCCAGCACCACCACCGTGCAGTCGACGGCCAGCTGCACCTTGCCCGCCCGCCAGCCGCGGCGCTCCTGCAGGTACAGCGCCAGGATGGTCGCGCCACCCAGGCTCGCGCGGTGCCGCGCCAGGAACAGGCAGCCCGTGCCCAGCATCAGCCCGCCGAAGACGGCCGCGAAGGCCGGGTGCAGGGACTGGATGGCGATGAAGCGCGGCGCCAGCGTGGTCATGACGGACAGGAGCGCGATGGCGGCGAAGGTCTTGAGCGTGAATTCGCGCCCCATCTGGCGCCAGGCGAACCAGTAGAAGGGCAGGTTGACCAGGAAGAAGAGCGTGCCGAAGCCGACGCCGGTGGCGTAGTGCAGCAGGAAGGCGGCCCCGGCCGTGCCGCCCGTCAGCAGGCCGGCCTGGCCGAACACCACCATCGCCATGGCGACGAAGAGCGTGCCGGCGAGCACAGCCTGCACGTCTTCGAAGCGGCTGTGGTTCGGCGCGGAGCGCACGGCGGGGTGAGGGGTGTCCATCGCCACGGATGAATGCAAGAGCCGCGCCACGCGCTGGGCGCGGGTCGGGCGTCGTTTGCTATCGAATCGATAGCTGCTCGCGCCCGTCCAGCGGGCGCTGGAGGCCGATTCGATGCACAAGCAAGGGATGGGCGGGTGCCTGGCTTTCGGTGTCGAGCACCGTGAGCCAGGGCCAGCGGCGCCGGTAGTCGGCCGCCTTGGCGGCGTACAGGCGCGGGTCGGGGCTGCGCCGGTTGGGCCGCAGCACCCCACCCATCAGGCCGGCGAGCCCGTCGGGCGCGTAGAGCGTGAGCCCGTCGGCACGCGCCTGCAGCCCGACGCAGGTGCCTTCGACCAGGAAGCGGTCGATGCCGCCCATCGAGTTCTGCAGCGGGCTGTAGGGCGCACCGAAGTGCGCCTCGTACCAGGTGTGGACGCGGGCCTGGTTCTTGACCTCCAGCGTCACGCCCAGGTCGGCGCACTTGGCATCTACACGCCGGGCCACCGCATCCTCGGCCTCGGCCGACAGGTCGCTCGCGTCGAAGTAGAAGAGGTCGTAGTCGCGGATGCCGTCCATGGCCGGGCGGCCGGTGCGCAGGTTCCACACCGTCTGGAACAGGCAGCCGGCGACCAGCCAGGCATCGGGCAACCCGAGGGCGAGCAGCCGCTCCAGGATGGCGCGGTTGGCCGGATTGGCGAGCGCCTGGTCGACAAAAAGCAGGGCCGGCGCCTCGACGGCGCCCGGCCGCCCGAAGCCGTCAGCACCGTCGCCCGCAAGCGCGACGGCCTTTGGATACCCGCTGGCCGGCGTTTCTGAAGGTGACGTCGACTCAGACAACCTTGGCGATGGCCTGGCAGACGTAGTCGATGTTCTTGCTGTTCAGCGCCGCCACGCACATGCGGCCGGTGTCCGTGCCGTACACGCCGAACTCGTTGCGCAGGCGGACCATCTGGTCCTTGCTCAGGCCCGAGTAGCTGAACATGCCGATCTGGCTGGTGATGAAGCCCATGTCCTGCTTCACGCCGGCGGCCTTCAGGCCGTCGACCAGCTTCTGGCGCATGGCCTTGATGCGCACGCGCATCTCACCCAGTTCCTTCTCCCACAGGGCGCGCAGCTCGGCATTGCCCAGCACGGCCGCGACCACCGCGCCGCCGTGCGTCGGCGGGTTGCTGTAGTTGGTGCGGATCATGATCTTGAGTTGCGAGAGCACGCGGGCCGCCTCGTCCTTGTCGGCGCACAGCACCGACAGGGCGCCCACGCGCTCGCCATAGAGGCTGAAGCTCTTGGAGAAGGAGGTGGCGACGAAGAAGTTCAGGCCGGCGGCGACGAACTTGCCGATCACGGCGCCGTCTTCCTGGATGCCGTTGCCGAAGCCCTGGTAGGCCATGTCCAGGAAGGGCGTGAGGTTCTTCGCCTTCACGGCGGCCACCACCTGGTCCCACTGAGCCGGCGTGATGTCGTAGCCGGTCGGGTTGTGGCAGCAGGCATGCAGCACGACGATGGTGCCGGCAGGCGCGGCGTTCAGTGCGGCCAGCATGCCCTCGAAGTTCACGCCGCGCTTCTCGGCGTCGTAGTAGGGGTGGGTCTCGACGGTGAAGCCGGCCTGGGCGAACAGGGCGCGGTGGTTCTCCCAGCTCGGGTCGCTGATGAGCACCTTGGCGTTGGGGCTGAGCTTCTTCAGGAAGTCGGCGCCGATCTTCAGGCCGCCGGTGCCGCCCAGGCCCTGGACGGTGGCCACGCGACCGGACTTGACAGGCTCGCTGTCGGCGCCGAAGACGAGTGACTTGACGGCCGCGTCATAGGCGGCGATCCCGTCGATGGGCAGGTAGCCGCGGGCGCTCGGCGCCTTCATCATGTCCGCTTCGGCCTTCTTCACGCACTCCAGCAGGGGCAGCTTGCCGTTGTCGTCGTAGTACACGCCCACGCCCAGGTTGACCTTGTTGGGGTTGGTGTCGGCGGCAAATTGTTCGTTGAGACCCAGGATCGGGTCGCGCGGCGCCATTTCGACGGCGGTGAACAGAGACATTTGGAGTGAGTCCTTCGGGTGGTGAGCTGCCCGGCGCGGATGGCGGGGCTTTCGGCGATCCCGCGGCTGCGCTAGCCTTGCGGGTTCGCTTGAATTTTACCGGGCCGGTCTGCAGCTGTACCGGAACACCGTCTCCCGACCACCGTCCCCTTCTGTTCTGTAGCGCACGATGCCTTCCGCCCCCGACACCCCCGAAGCCGTCCTGGACACGCCCCGCCAGGGCGAGTTCGTCAGCTTCCCCGATTCCCCGTTCCAGCTCTTCCAGCCGTACCCACCGGCCGGCGACCAGCCCACCGCCATCGCCAAGCTGGTCGAGGGCGTGAACGACGGCGAGGTCTTCCAGACCCTGCTGGGCGTGACCGGCTCCGGCAAGACCTTCACCATGGCCAACGTGATCGCGCGGCTGGGCAAGCCGGCGATCGTGTTCGCGCCCAACAAAACGCTGGCCGCCCAGCTGTACAGCGAGTTCCGCGAGTTCTTCCCGAAGAACGCGGTGGAGTATTTCGTCAGCTACTACGACTACTACCAGCCCGAGGCCTATGTGCCGCAGCGCGACCTGTTCATCGAGAAGGACTCGTCGATCAACGAACACATCGAGCAGATGCGGCTGTCGGCCACCAAGAGCGTGCTGGAGCGGCGCGACGTGGTGATCGTGGCCACGGTGAGCGCGATCTACGGCATCGGCACGCCCGAGGACTACATGGAGATGCGGCTGATCATGCGCGTGGGCGACAAGATCGGCCAGCGCGACCTCATCGGGCGGCTGATCCGCATGCAGTACACGCGCAACGAGCAGGACTTCGCGCGCGGGACCTTCCGGGTGCGCGGCGACACCATCGACGTGTTTCCCGCCGAGCACAGCGAGTTGGCGATCCGGATCGAACTCTTCGACGACGAGATCGAGACGCTGTCGCTGTTCGACCCGCTGACCGGCCGCATCCGGCAGAAAGTGCCGCGCTTCACCGTCTATCCGTCGAGCCACTACGTGACGCCGCGCGACAAGACGCTGCGCGCCGTCGACACCATCAAGGCCGAGCTGGCCGACCGGCTCAAGGAACTGGTCGGCGCCGGCAAGCTGGTGGAGGCGCAGCGCCTGGAGCAGCGCACCCGCTTCGACCTGGAGATGCTGGCCGAGATCGGCCACTGCAAGGGCATCGAGAACTACACGCGCCACCTGTCGGGCGCCGCTCCGGGCGACCCGCCGGCCACCTTGACGGATTACATGCCCAAGGACGGCATCATGTTCCTGGACGAGAGCCACCAGATGATCGGCCAGCTCTCGGCCATGTACAACGGCGACCGCGCGCGCAAGACCACGCTGGTGGAATACGGCTTCCGCCTGCCCTCGGCGCTGGACAACCGGCCGCTGAAGTTCGAGGAGTTCGAGCGGCGCATGCGCCAGTGCATCTTCGTGTCGGCCACGCCGGCCGCGTACGAGCAGGAGCACGCCGGCCAGGTGGTGGAGCAACTGGTGCGGCCCACCGGCCTGATCGACCCCGAGGTGGAGGTGCGCCCGGCGACGCACCAGGTCGATGACGTGCTGCAGGAGATCCGCATCCGCGTCGAGAAGAACGAGCGCGTGCTCATCACGACGTTGACCAAACGCATGGCCGAGCAGCTGACCGACTACCTGGGCGACAACGGCGTGAAGGTGCGCTACCTGCACAGCGACGTGGACACGGTGGAGCGCGTGGAGATCCTGCGCGACCTGCGCCTGGGCACCTTCGACGTGCTGGTGGGCATCAACCTGCTGCGCGAGGGCCTGGACATTCCCGAGGTGTCGCTGGTGGCCATCCTCGACGCCGACAAGGAAGGCTTTTTGCGAGCCGAGCGCAGCCTGATTCAGACCATCGGCCGGGCGGCGCGCAACCTGCACGGCAAGGCCATCCTGTACGCCGACAACGTGACCGCCTCGATGAAGAAGGCCATCGACGAGACGGAACGCCGGCGTGCCAAGCAGATCGCCTTCAACGAGGCCAACGGCATCACGCCGCGCAGCATCGTCAAGCAGGTGCGCGAGCTGATCGACGGCGTCTACAGCGAGAAATCGGGCAAGGAGGCGGCCAAGCGCGACCTGGAGCGCGCGAAGGTCGAGGACATGTCCGAAAAAGACATTGCCAGGGAGATCAAGCGGCTGGAAAAGCAGATGCTCGAGCACGCACGCAACCTGGAGTTCGAGAAGGCCGCGCGCGTGCGCGACCAGCTGGCGCTGCTGCGCGAGCAGGCCTTCGGGGCAGCGGGCGGCGACAACATCGCGGTGCTGCCCGCTGGCGGCTCCTGAGGGCGAGCCGTCGGCATCCGCCGGCTTCGCATGGCGTGGAACCGGTTTCAGCGGGTTTACCCGAGCAGAACTCAGGGCTTTCTGCTAAACTTGAGCGAAACACTCAACAAAAGTCTGAACTTCGCGATGAAGGGCCGTCTCTGACTCCTGAATGGGCATGAGACGGGCAGGGGCGGAGACGACGCCACCCGGGCTGTGTTCCAGGTGTCATTTCAACGGTAAGCACTTCGAAGGAGCTTGCGATGCGTCTCACAACCAAGGGCCGTTTTGCGGTCACGGCCATGATCGATCTGGCACTGCGCCAGAACACCGGCCCGGTCACGCTGGCGGCCATCAGCCAGCGGCAGCAGATTTCGCTGTCGTACCTCGAACAGCTGTTCGGCAAGCTGCGCCGCCACGAGCTCGTCGAATCCACCCGCGGTCCCGGCGGCGGCTATTCGCTGGGCCGCAAGGCTTCGGATATCACCGTCGCCGATATCATCGTCTCGGTCGACGAGCCGATCGACGCCACGCAGTGCGGCGGCAAGGAAAACTGCCTGGGCGAAGCCGGCCGCTGCATGACGCACGAGCTGTGGGCTTCGCTCAACCAGAAGATGGTCGAGTTCCTGGATTCGGTCACGCTGCAGAAGCTGGTCGACGACCAGATCGCCAAGGGCGTGCAGATCGAGAACAAGCCGGCCGTGAAGCGGGCCATCTCGAGCCAGCCGGTGGTCAAGCCGATTCGCGTGAACGCGCCGAATTCGGTCTTTGCCCTCGGCAACGCCTTCGCCAAATCCTGATTCGACCGGGCCATCGCCGGCGGCTGCGGCCCCGGCCGGCCCACGCGCATTGTTTGACCCCCGCCAGCACGAGCAAGCCATGGATGTGACCCCTCATTTCCCGATCTACCTGGACTACGGCGCGACGACGCCGGTCGACCCGCGCGTGGTCGACGCGATGATTCCCTGGCTGCGCGAGCACTTCGGCAACCCGGCGTCCCGCAGCCATGCCTGGGGCTGGGAGGCCGAAGAGGCTGTCGAGAAGGCGCGTACCCAGGTGGCCGACCTGATCGGTGCCGACCCGCGCGAGATCGTGTGGACCTCCGGCGCCACCGAGTCCGATAACCTGGCCATCAAGGGGGCCGCGCACTTCTACAAAGGCAAGGGCAAGCACCTGATCACCGTCAAGACCGAGCACAAGGCGGTGCTGGACGTGATGCGCGAACTGGAACGCCAGGGCTTCGAGGTGACCTACCTCGACGTCGAGGAAAACGGCCTGCTCGACTTGGAGAAGTTCAAGGCGGCGATCCGTCCCGACACCATCCTCGCGAGCGTCATGTACGTGAACAACGAGATCGGCGTTGTCCAGGACGTGGTCGCGCTGGGCAACCTGTGCCGCGAGAAGGGCGTGATCTTCCACGTCGACGCCGCGCAGGCCACCGGCAAGCTCGAGATCGACGTCGCCAAGCTGCCCATCGACCTGATGAGCCTGGCCTCGCACAAGACCTACGGGCCCAAGGGCATCGGTGCGCTGTACGTGCGCCGCAAGCCGCGCGTGCGGCTGGAGGCCCAGATGCACGGCGGCGGCCACGAGCGCGGCATGCGCTCGGGCACCCTGCCCACGCACCAGATCGTCGGCATGGGCGAGGCCTTCCGCATCGCCAAGGCAGAGATGAAGGATGACATCGCCAAGGCGAAGCACCTGCAGAAGCGCCTGCTGGACGGCCTGAAGGACGTCGAACAGGTCTTCATCAACGGCGATCTAGAGCACCGCGTGCCGCACAACCTGAACATGAGCTTCAACTTCGTCGAAGGCGAATCGCTCATCATGGGCATCAAGGGCCTGGCGGTGTCGTCGGGTTCGGCCTGCACCTCGGCCAGCCTGGAGCCTAGCTACGTGCTGCGTGCCTTGGGCCGCAGCGACGAGCTGGCCCACAGCAGCCTGCGCATGACCATCGGCCGCTTCACGACCGAGGAGGAGATCGACTACGCCATCGCCACCATCAAGCACAACGTGGCCAAGCTGCGCGAGCTGAGCCCGCTGTGGGAGATGTACCAGGACGGGGTCGATCTGAGCACCATCCAGTGGGCAGCGCACTGAACGCCGCTCAACGTAGAACACCACGATTGAAGAGGTAACACCATGGCTTATTCCGAGAAGGTCATCGACCACTACGAAAACCCCCGCAACGTCGGCTCCTTCGACAAGGGCGACGACTCGGTGGGCACCGGCATGGTCGGCGCGCCGGCCTGCGGCGATGTGATGAAGCTGCAGATCAAGGTCAATCCGGAGACGGGTGTGATCGAGGATGCGCGCTTCAAGACCTATGGCTGCGGCTCGGCGATCGCCTCGTCCTCGCTCGTCACCGAGTGGGTCAAGGGCAAGACGCTGGACGAGGCGGCTGCGCTCAAGAACGCGCAGATCGCCGAGGAACTGGCGCTCCCGCCGGTGAAGATCCATTGCTCGATCCTGGCCGAGGACGCGATCAAGGCTGCCGTGAACGACTACAAGGCCAAGCACGGCGCCAAGGCGCCGGCCGGCGAAGAAGCCGTTCACTGATCTTTCCTTCTCGTTCGTTCGACCGCTCCCGCACCATGCCCGTCACTCTGACCGAAGCCGCTGCCCGCCATGTGAACCGCTACCTGAGCAAGCGGGGCAAGGGGGTGGGCGTGCGGCTGGGCGTCAAGACGACGGGGTGCTCGGGCCTGGCTTACAAGCTTGAGTACGTCGACGAGATGGCGCCCGAGGACGTGGTGTTTGAAGACCACGGTGTGAAGGTGCTCGTGGACCCGAAGAGCCTGGCCTACATCGACGGCACACAACTCGATTTCGTACGCGAGGGCCTGAACGAAGGCTTCAAGTTCAACAACCCGAACGAACGCGACCGCTGCGGCTGCGGCGAGAGCTTCCGGATCTAGCCACTCGCTGCGGCGAGGGCGATTGCAAGAGCCGCCGCCCGAGGCGGCTTTTTTTGTCGCCGGGCCGCCCCAAGACAAAACGCACTCCTCGGGGGGTAGCGAACCACGCGGCTGCGGGGAGCGTGGGGGCCTTTTTTGTTGGCCGTCCTGCGATCGACATGAACCTCAACGACACCGACTTCGAACTCTTCGCCGTGCCGCCGACCTTTGCGCAGGACCGCAGCACCCTCGATGCGCGCTGGAAGGAACTGCAGCGCGAAGCCCACCCGGACCGCTTCGCGGCCCAGGGCGCGGCCGCACAGCGCGTGGCGATGCAGTGGTCGGTGCGCATCAACGAGGCCTACCAGCGCCTCAAGGATCCGCTCCAGCGCGCGACCTACCTGTGCGAGCTGAACGGCGCCCCCATCCAGGCCGAGACCAACACCGCCATGCCGCCCGAGTTCCTCATGCAGCAGATGGAATGGCGCGAAGCGCTCGACGAGGCGGCCGACGAAAGCGCGCTCAATGCGCTGCAGGCCCAAGTCGATGCGGCACGCGCGCGGGCCCTGTCCTCGCTCGACTGGCTGATCGACGAGAAAGGCGACTACCCGGCCGCGGCGGCGCAGGTCAGAGCCCTCATGTTCATCGAGCGCTTTGCCACCGAGGTCGACCAGCGTTTCGACCGGCTGGGACAATAGTTCTTCGCACTCCAGTTTCCATGGCACTTCTCCAGATTTCAGAACCCGGCCAGGCGCCCGACCCGCACCAGCGTCGCATTGCCGTCGGCATCGACCTCGGCACCACGCATTCGCTTGTCGCCGCAGTGCGCCACGGCGTGGCCGAATGCCTGCCCGACGACCAGGGCCGTGTCCTCCTGCCCTCGGCCGTGCGCTACCTCGACAAGGACCGGCGCCAGATCGGCTTCGAGGCCGTGGCCGCGCGCGCGCAGGACCCGGCCAACACCATCACCTCCGTCAAGCGACTCATGGGCCGCGGTCTGGCCGACGTGACGAATCGCGATGCGATGTCCTACGGCTTGGTGGACGAGGGCGGCATGGTGCAGGTGCGCACGGCGGCCGGCCTCAAGTCGCCGGTCGAGGTGAGCGCCGAGATCCTCGCGACGCTGCGCTACCGCGCCGAGGACACCTTCGACGACGAGCTCTACGGCGCCGTGATCACGGTGCCCGCGTACTTCGACGAAGGCCAGCGCCAGGCCACCAAGGACGCGGCCCAGCTGGCCGGCCTGAATGTGCTGCGCCTGATCAGCGAGCCCACGGCGGCCGCCATCGCCTACGGCCTGGACAACGCGTCCGAGGGCGTCTACGCCGTGTACGACCTCGGCGGCGGCACCTTCGACATCTCCATCCTGCGGCTCACGCAGGGCGTGTTCGAGGTCATCGCCACCGGCGGCGACTCGGCGCTGGGCGGCGACGACTACGACCATGCCCTGGCCGACTTCGTCGTCGCGCAGACCGGCATGCAGCCGAAGAGCGACGCCGACCGTGCCGCACTCCTGGTCGCCGCGCGCGCGGCCAAGGAGGCTTTGACTGCTACCGAATCGATAGCATTCTCCGCAGATGTGGCGGGCGCTGCAGCCCGATTCGAGCTGAAGCGCAGCGATTTCGACGCGGCGACGCGGCACCTCACCGACCGCACGCTCGCGGCCGTGCGCAAGGCGCTGCGCGACGCCAGGCTCAAGCCCGACGACCTGCAGGGCATCGTGCTGGTCGGCGGATCGACGCGCATGCCGCAGATCCGCGCTGCGGTGGCCGGGTTCTTCGGCCGCGAACCACTGACCAACCTCAATCCGGACGAGGTAGTGGCGCTGGGCGCCGCCATCCAGGCCAACCAGCTGGCGGGCAACGACGGCGCGGGCGACCTGCTGCTGCTGGACGTGATCCCGCTGTCGCTGGGCCTCGAGACCATGGGCGGCCTGGTGGAGCGCGTCGTGCCGCGCAATCAGACGATCCCCACGGCCATGGCGCAGGACTTCACCACCTACCAGGACGGCCAGACCGCACTGGCGCTGCACGTGGTTCAGGGCGAGCGCGACCTGGTGGCCGACTGCCGCAGCCTCGCGCGCTTCACGTTGCGGGGGATCCCGCCGATGGCGGCCGGTGCCGCGCGCATCCGCGTCACCTTCACGGTCGATGCCGACGGGCTGCTGTCGGTGAGTGCCAAGGAGCAGACCAGCGGCGTGGAGGCGAGCGTCGCGGTCAAGCCCTCGTATGGCCTGTCCGATGACCAGATCGCGACCATGCTGCAAGAGAGCTTCTCCACCGCGCAGCAGGACATGCAGTCGCGCGCGCTGATCGAGGCGCGTGTCGACGCCGAGCGCATGCTGCTTGCAACTCGCAGTGCGCTGGAGGCCGACGGTGCGCTTCTCGGCGCTGAGGAACGTGCCACCATCGATCGCCTCATGGCCGAACTCGACGACGCACGCTCGCTGCAGGACGCGGCCGCAGTGGAGGCCGCCACCAAGGCGCTGGCCGACGGCACCGAGGCTTTTGCCGCGCGACGCATGAACCAGGGCATCGCCAGGGCGCTGGCCGGCCGCAAGCTCGAATCCATCTAGAACCACCACGCCACGATGCCCGTCATCAAGACCCTTCCCCACGCCGAGTACTGCCCGCAAGGCGCCGAGATCACGGCGCCGGCCGGCACCTCGATCTGTGAGGCCCTGCTCGACAACCACATCAACATCGAGCATGCCTGCGACATGAGCTGTGCCTGCACGACCTGCCACGTCGTCGTGCGCGAGGGCTACAACTCGCTCAACCAAGCCGACGAGGCCGAGGAAGACCTGCTCGACCGGGCGTGGGGCCTGGAGCCGCAGTCGCGCCTGTCCTGCCAGGCCATCCTGGCGCAGCAGGACGTGACGGTCGAGATCCCCAAGTACTCGATCAACCACGCCAAAGAGAACCATTGAGATGAGCCGCCAGATCGTCCTCGACACCGAAACCACCGGCCTGTCGGCCGAGAACGGCGACCGCATCATCGAGTTGGGCTGCGTCGAGCTCTTCAACCGCAAGCTCACCGGCAACGACCTGCACATCTACTTCAACCCGGAGCGCGAGAGCCATGAAGATGCGCTGCGCGTGCACGGGCTGACAACCGAGTTCCTGAGCGACAAGCCGAAGTTCGCCACCATGGCGCAGGAGATCGTCGAGTACCTGCGCGGGGCCGAGCTCATCATCCACAACGCGGCCTTCGACGTCGGCTTCCTCAACAAGGAGTTCGAGCTGGCGGGCCTGGCGCCGCTGCGCGAGTTCGTGGGCGAAGTGACCGACACCCTGGCCATGGCCAAGCAGGTGTACCCGGGCAAGCGCAACTCGCTCGATGCGCTGTGCGACCGCTTCGGTGTCGACCGTTCCAACCGCACCTTCCACGGCGCCAAGCTCGACGCGCAACTGCTGGCCGATGTCTACATCAACCTCACGCGCGGCCAGGATGCCTTGCTGATCGAGGTGGAAAGCCGTAGCGAAGAGCAGGGCGCCGTCGTGGTGGTGGACCTGCGCAGCTTCACGCTGCCGGTGCTTCTGGCGTCCGATGACGAAGTGGGCGCCCATGAGAAAGTGCTCGCGGACCTGGACAAGGCCAGCGGCGGCAAGACGCTTTTCAAGCTGATGGCGGAAAAACCTGTGGCATAATCATGGGCTTCGCAGGGCACGGCAGTGCATTGCGAAACACCCAACCAGGGCGGTTAGCTCAGGGGTAGAGCACAGCATTCACACTGCTGGGGTCGGGGGTTCAAAGCCCTCACCGCCCACCACACACCTCGCGATCGCGGCACCTTCGGGTGCCGTTTTCGTTGTTGCCTCGGAAGATCCGATCCGGGTGTGTCGGCCGCTGCCGACGTATGCGCCGCCTGTGCGCCGGTACGCATCGTCGCGAGTGGGCGTAGAACTCGGCTCCATCAGACTCAACCAGGGGTTGACCATGCAGCCGATGTCTCCCGAGCTTCCCACGCCGATCGTGCCTCCCGGCCCGGACCTTCCCGTCGAGCCGGACCGCGGGCCGGCCCCGCCGACCTTGCCTCCGTCGGATGCATCCATCCCCGCGCCGGGGAAGGCGCACCATCCGCCGACGTTGCTCGCGTGGCAGGCGCGTGCCAACCGGCACTTCATGCGTGCGGCCGCCTTCCGCTGGCGCGGCTTCTGAGTGCGCCGCTTCCAGGCGACGTGCCGCTAAGCTCGCGGCATGGACGAATTCGATTGCGCCGTGATCGGTGCCGGTGTGGTGGGCCTGGCGGTGGCCCGTGCAATGGCTTTGGCGGGGCGCGATGTCATCGTGCTGGAGGCCGAGGGCGGCATCGGGTCGGGCATCAGTTCGCGCAACAGCGAGGTCATCCATGCCGGCATCTACTACCCTGCGGGTTCGCTCAAGGCACGCCTGTGCGTGGAGGGCAAGCAGCTGCTGTATGCCTATGCGCAGGAGCGGGGCGTGCCCCATCGGCGATGTGGGAAGCTGATCGTCGCGACTTCGCACGCCGAAGCCGCCGAACTTGACGCCATCGTGGCGAAAGGGCGAGCCAACGGGGTCGACGACCTCGTGCTGCTCGACGCTGCGCAAGCCGGGACGCTCGAGCCGGCGTTGGCATGCGTCGCCGCCATCCATTCGCCTTCGACGGGAATCGTGAACAGCCATGCCCTGATGCTGAGCCTGCAGGGCGACATGGAGCATGCGGGCGGCGTGCTCGCACTCAAGTCGGCCGTGCGCGCCGCGCGCTGTACGACGGCAGGGATCGAGCTCGAGATGGTCGACGGCACGGCGCTGCGGTGCCGCACGGTGGTGAACGCGGCCGGGCTGCATGCCCCGGCCCTGGCGTCCCGTTTCGAAGGACTGGATCCATCGCACGTGCCGCAGGCGTATTGGGCCAAGGGCAGCTATTTCGTGCTCGGCGGCCGCGCGCCCTTCAGCCGATTGATCTACCCCGTGCCGGAGCCAGGTGGGCTGGGCGTGCACCTGACGCTCGATCTGGGCGGGCAGGCGAAGTTCGGGCCCGATGTGGAATGGGTGGCCAGCCCCTCGGATCTGCAGGTCGACCCGCGCCGTGGCGAAGGCTTCTATGCCGAGGTCCGCAAATACTGGCCTGGCCTGCCGGACCATGCGTTGCAGCCGGGCTATGCGGGCATCCGCCCCAAGATTTCGGGGCCGGGCGAGGCGGCGAGGGACTTCGTGATCCAGGGCCCGCAGGTCCACGGCGTGCCCGGCTTGATCAATCTTTTCGGCATCGAGTCGCCGGGTCTGACAAGCAGTCTGGCCATTGGCCGACATGTATGTGAATTGCCGGGAATTGGCGCGTGATTGCGCGTCATGTCGCTGTAATATGGTCGGCACGCCAGTTGCTGGCGTGTCCATTGCCGGTGCTTCTGCCGGTGCCCAGACTCCACTGAGGGAAGGTTTCTCCATGTCCGTATCCAACAATCTCGAAGCGGCTGCCAACGCGGTGGTCGAAGACCTCGCCAACGACGTCAAGGGCGTGCTTTCGAACAAGGACCTCGAATCGGTGCCACAGATCAAGGCGCTCAAGCAGCGCGTCGAGGCCAAGTTGGCGATCGCGCGCGAGCTCGCGTCCGAGAAGAGCAAGATCGCTGCAAAAAAGGCCAAGGATGCGGCGCAGACGGCCAATGCCTATGCGCACGACGAGCCCTGGCAGATCGCCGGTGCCGCGCTGGCGGTGGGCGTGCTGGTCGGTCTGCTGCTTGGCAGCCGCCGCTGATCGCGTGCGCGCAGTGTTGATACCGGTGGATCGACGACGCTTGCGACGCGCGGGAAGGCAGGCCGCATGAAGCGGTTGCTGTCCCTGTTCGGCATCGACGCGCGCATCCGCCGCGTGCGTGCCGCGCTGAGTGAAGGCGCCACCGCCGCTGAAGACCGGGCCCAGTTGCTGGGCATGGCGTGGGAGGATGAAAAGGGCCACCTCAAGCGGCTGATGGTGCTCCTGGTGGCCTTGATCGGCCTGACGATCGTGATGGCGTCGCTGCTGTCGGTCGCCGTGGTGGTGCACTTCTGGGACACGCCGTATCGCACGACGGCCGCCTGGCTGGTCGCGGCGCTGTGGGTCGTCCTGTGGGTGGCGGCGCTGGTGGGCCTGATGTCGAGCCTGCGCGGCGCCTCGGCGGCCATGGAACCTGCGCGCCGGGAACTCGAACGCGATTGGGCTTATCTCCAGACCCGCTTCGGCGGCGACGACGAAGACAAGCCGCGCGAGCCGCGCCCTGCGACACGCCAGGCGCTGCTGGACCGTATCGAGCGCCAGCGCCAGCGGCTGATGCTCGAAGAGCGAATGGAAGCGGCCGCGCAGGCCGCTGCTGCGGAAGAAGCTGCGGCCCACGAGCCGCCTGCCGACAAGGCGATGCGGCTGGCACGCGAGCATCCGATCGCAACCGGTGCCGCGGCGGCCGTGGTGATGGCCGTGGTCGGCCCGCGGCGCCTGCTGCGCGTCACGGGCTGGCTCTTTCCGATCCTCTGGAAGTTGCGCTGAGTCCACGCACCAGCGCTCCCTGAACGCCGCCGCGGCCCGATGCTCCGGCGGCGTTTTCTCGTGATCGTTGGAGACTGTCTCAGCGCTGACGCAGGGCTTGGCCCACCTCGCGCACCAGCGACGGGCCGCGGTAGATCAGGCCCGTGTAGACCTGCACCACATCGGCGCCCGCCGCCAGCTTGGCGCGTGCATCGTCACCACCCATCACGCCACCCACACCCACGATCGGAAAGCCCGGCCCCAGGGCGGCACGCAGTTGCGCGATCACGCGGTTGCTGGCCTCGCGCACCGGCGCGCCCGACAGGCCCCCGGTCTCGTCGCCATGTGGCAGGCCGGCGACCGCTTCGCGCGCCAGCGTGGTGTTGGTGGCAATCACGCCGTCCAGGCCGTGGCGCTGCAGCGTCGCGGCGATGACGGCGACCTGCGCCTCGTCCAGGTCGGGTGCGATCTTGAGGAACACCGGCACGCGCCGCTGCTGCGTGGCCGTGAGCAGTTGGCGCCGTTCGGCGATGGCGCCGAGGAGTGCGTCCAGCGCCTCGTCGCTCTGCAGGCTGCGCAGGTTGGCGGTGTTGGGGCTGGAGATGTTGACTGTCACGTAGTCGGCGTGCGGGTACACGCCTTCCAGGCCGAGCAGGTAGTCGTCGACGGCGCGTTCGATCGGCGTGCTGGCGTTCTTGCCGATGTTCAGGCCCAGCAGCATCGGCTTGCGGCCGGCCGCAGCCGCCTGCTGCCGGAAGCGCGCCCGCTGCACGTTGGCGATGAAGGCGTCGAGCCCTTCGTTGTTGAAGCCCAGGCGGTTGATGAGTGCGTCGGCCTGGGGCAGGCGGAACATGCGCGGCTTGGCATTGCCCGGCTGCGCCTTCGGCGTGACCGTGCCCACCTCGACGAAACCGAAGCCCATGGCCGAGAAGGCGTCGATGCAGCGCGCGTTCTTGTCCAGTCCGGCGGCCAGGCCCACACGGTTCGGGAAGGGAAGGCCGGCCAGGATCAGCGGGTCGTCCACGCGCGGCGACGCATAGAAACAGGCCAGCGGGGTGTTCTGCGTGCGGGCCAGGCTGTCGAGCGTCAGCTCATGGGCCGCCTCCGGGTCCATGCCGAAGAGGAAAGGGCGGGCGAGGCCGTACAGCGCGGGGAGCGAGGCGAGCATTGGATAATTTGCGGCTTGTGTTTTTTCAGACGAACCGAGGATTTTCCGCGATGAGCGCCCCCGCATCCGCTGCACCCACCCAGGACGAACTCAAGACCCTCGTGGGCCGCGCCGCGCTCGAGTACGTGGTACGCGGCGAGATCGTCGGCGTGGGCACCGGCTCGACAGTGAACAAGTTCATCGACGCGCTGGCCGCCATCAAGGACGAGATCAAGGGCGCCGTCTCCAGTTCGGTCGCCTCGACCGAACGCCTGCGCGCGCTGGGCATCGAGGTCTTCGACAGCAATGCGGTCGACGAACTCGCCGTCTACATCGACGGCGCCGACGAGATCGACGGCCGCGGCCACATGATCAAGGGCGGCGGTGCAGCCCTCACGCGGGAGAAGATCGTCGCCGCCCAGTCGCGCCGCTTCGTGTGCATCGCCGATGCCTCCAAGCGTGTCGAGGTGCTCGGCGCCTTCCCGCTGCCGGTGGAGATCATCCCGATGGCGGCGCGGCGCCTCATGCGCCAGTTCGCGGCCCTCGGCGGCGTGGCACAGGTCCGCGAGAACGACGGCCTCCCGCTGGTGACCGACAACGGTCAGCACATCCTCGATGTCACCGGGCTGAAGATCGCCGATCCGCTCGCCTTCGAAAGCGGGGTGAACCAGTGGCCCGGCGTGGTGACCGTGGGCGTGTTCGCGCACCAGAAGGCGCAGGTCTGCCTGCTGGCCACGCCCGAGGGCGTGAAGACCTTGCACTACGACTGAGCCGCCAACCGGCGGGTCTTCAAGCCAAAAAGGGCTGCAACGCCCGTCCTGCCTGCGCGAGCAGCTATCGATTCAATAGCAGATCGGCGTCGGTGCAGCCGCGCTCAGAAGCGGATGCCGGCCGGATTCGACGGTGTGGGCGCGTCGGATGGCGGTGCCGCGGGCGGGGCCTGGACCGCAGCGGGGACAGGTGCCGGCACGGCGGGTGCGGCCTGCTGGGCCACCAGCGGCTGTGCCGGCGGGTTGCGGTAGCCCGCAGGCAATTGCACGCTCTTGGGATAGCCGGCGGCATCCAGGTACTGCGACCACTCCGCATCGGAGAAGCCCTTGAGCTGCTGGCTGCCGATGGTCAGCAGCGGCAGGCCGTTGCGGCCGCTCAGCCGTTCCAGCGCGGCGATGTCCTCGCTGCTTTTCACCGTGCGCTCGTCGAACGGGATGCCGCGCGTCTGGAGCAGTTGGCGTCCCGTGGCGCATGGCGCGCAGTCGTCGCCGGTGTAGAGCGTGACCGGGTAGCGCTGCACGATCTGCCGAAGCTCGAAGGGCAACTGCGCGCTGGCCCCGGCACCGCTGCCGCTGCGACCCACCGGTGCGGGCTGCGCGTTCGCCGCAGGCGGCCGGTCGGTATAGGTCACGCGGCCATTGGCGTCGACGTTGCGGTACAGGCCCTGGGCCGAAGCCGCACCCACGGCGAGCAGCAGGGCGCAGGAGCAGAAGAGGCGGGCGGTGGCAGGCGTCATGGCGGTGCAGCGGGTGAAGGCGGGCGGCGCGGCCGCAGGCGAAGGCCCGAGCGTACCGCAGCCGGGCCGCGCCCGCGGCCGGCGCGTTCGCGCCCTCAGGCCGGCTGAGCTTCCTGGGCCATGCCCTGGTGGCGCAGCAAGGCGTCGAGCTGCGGCTCGCGGCCGCGGAAGGCCTTGAAGGACTCCATCGCGGTGCGGCTGCCACCGGCTTCGAGGATGGCCTGCCGGTAGCGCCGCCCGGTGTCCACGCTCGGCTCGCCGTTCGCGCCCGCGCTCTCCTCGAAGGCCGCATACGCATCGGCCGACAGCACCTCGGCCCACTTGTAGCTGTAGTAGCCGGCCGCGTAGCCGCCCGAGAAGATGTGCGTGAAGGTGTTGGGCGTGCGGCTGAAGGGCGGAGCGGGCAGCACGGCGACTTCGTCGCGCACCTGTCCCAGCAGGGCCATGACTGCGCCTGGCGCCGCAGTGGCTGCATGGAATTCGGTGTGCAGCAGCATGTCGAAGAGCGAGAACTCGATCTGGCGCAGCGTCTGCATGCCGCTCTGGAAGTTCTTGGCCGCGATCATCTTGTCGTAGAGCGCCCGGGGCAGCGCCTCGCCGGTGTCGGCGTGGGCCGTCATGTGCCTGAGCACGTCCCACTCCCAGCAGAAGTTCTCCATGAACTGGCTGGGCAGCTCGACAGCATCCCATTCGACGCCGCTGATGCCCGAGACGTCGCGTTCGTTCACCTGCGTGAGCATGTGGTGCAGGCCATGGCCGAACTCGTGGAAGAGGGTGATGACGTCGTCGTGCGTGAGCAGCGGCGGCTTGCCATCCACGCCTTCGGCGAAGTTGCACACCAGCTGGGCGACCGGCGTCTGCAGCGTGCCGGTGTCGGGGCGCAGCCAGCGCGCGCGCACGTCGTCCATCCAGGCGCCGCCGCGCTTGCCGACGCGGGCCGAGGGGTCGAGGTAGAACTGGCCGACCTTCTGGCGACCTTGGGGGGTATCGCACTCGATGCGGTAGAACTCGACCGTGGGATGCCACACCGGTGCGCTGTCGCGGCGGATGTTCACCTCGAACAGCGTCTCGACGATCTTGAACAGGCCCGCCAGCACCTTGGGCGCCGGGAAGTACTGCTTGAGCTCCTGCTCGCTGAAGGCGTAACGCGCTTCCTTGAGCTTCTCGCCGATGTAGCTCCAGTCCCAGGGCTGCGGGTCGGCCAGGCCGAGTTCCTTGGCCGCGAATTCCCGCAGTTCGGCCACGTCGCGCTCGCCGTACGGCCGGGCCTTGACGGCCAGGTCGCGCAGGAACTTCACGACCTGCTCGGGCGACTCGGCCATCTTGGGCACGACCGACAGTTCGCCGAAGTTGGCGTAGCCCAGCAGCTTCGCTTCTTCCTCGCGCAACGCGAGGATCTCGGTGATGAGCGCGGTGTTGTCGAAGGCGGGATCGCCCAATTCGCTCGCCCGGGTGACGTAGGCACGGTACAGGCGCTCGCGCAGGGCGCTGCTCTTCGCGAACTGCATCACCGGCAGGTAGCAGGGCATTTTGAGCGTGAGCTTGTAGCCGGGCTTGCCTTCGGCCTCGGCGGCCGCGCGGGCCGCACCGATCACGTCCGCGGGCAGGCCGTCGAGGTCGGCGAGTTCGGCGTACCAGGCGAAGGCGTCCGTCGCGTCGAGCGCATGCTCGCTGAATTTCTGACTCAGCTCGGCCTGGCGCTCCTGGATCTCGGCGTAGCGCTTCTTGGCCTCGCCCTGCAACTCGGCGCCGCCCAGCACGAAGTTGCGCACGGCATTCTTGTGGGCCTGGGCCTGCTCGGGGTTCAGCGTCGACGGGTCGATGGCTTTGTACTTGGCGTACAGGCGCTCGTCGGAACCCAACTGGGTCCAGAACGCGGTCACGCGCGGCATCGCCTCGTTGTAGGCCGCGCGCAGTTCGGGCGTGTCGGCCACGGCGTTCAGGTGACCGACGGCGCCCCAGGCGCGCGAGAAGCGCTCGGTGGCCACGTCGAGCACCTTGGCGATGGCCTCCCATTGGGCCGGGAATTCGGGCGCGGTGACTTCCTCGAGCGCGACCTCGGCCTGCTCGAGCAGTGCGTCGACCGCAGGCGCGACATGCTCCGGGCGGATCTGATCGAAAAGGGGCAGGTCGTCGAAGTCGAGCAGGGGATTGGTCATGGCTGGCATTTTGAGGCGAGGTCGATGGCTTCAAGCCACCGGCGATTGCATGGCGCCGATCAAGGCGCGCTATGGTGGCCTGTTGGAGCGTGTCAGCCGGCCGCGCGTTCCGCGGCCTCGAGGGTGTTGACCAGCAGCATGGCGCGCGTCATCGGGCCGACGCCGCCGGGCACGGGCGTGATCCAGCCCGCCACTTCCTTCACGCCGGCGAAGTCCACGTCGCCGCACAGCTTGCCTTCGGCGTTGCGGTTCATGCCCACGTCGATGACCACGGCGCCCGGTTTGACCATGTCGGCCGTGAGCAGGTTGACCTTGCCGACGGCCGCGACCACGACGTCGGCCTGGCGCGTCATGGCGCCGAGGTCGGCCGTGGCGCTGTGGCAGATGGTGACGGTGGCACTCTGCGCCAGCAGCATCATGGCCATGGGCTTGCCCACGATGTTGCTGCGGCCGATGACCACCGCGTGCTTGCCGCGCAGGTCGTAGCCGATCGATTCGAGCATCTTCATGCAGCCGTGCGGCGTACAGGGCCAGAAGCCCGGTTGGCCCACCATCAGCGCGCCGGCGCTGGCGACGTGGAAACCGTCGACGTCCTTGGCAGGCGAGATGGCCTCGATCACCTGGTGGCTGTCCATGTGCTTGGGCAGCGGCAGCTGCACCAGGATGCCGTGCACGGCCGGATCGTCGTTCAGCGCGTGAATGCGGGCCAGCAGGTCGGCCTCGGCCATGTCGGCCGGGTAGCGCTCGAGATTCGCGACCAGGCCGGTCTCGCTGCTGTCGTTGACCTTGTGCTTCACGTAGACCTGGCTGGCCGGATCGTCGCCCACCAGCACGATGGCCAGCGTGGGCTGGACGCCGCGCGCCTTGAGGGCGGCGGTGCGGCCGGAGACGTCGGCGCGGATCTGGCGGGCGAGGGCGTTGCCGTCGATGAGCTGGGCGGTCATGGCGAGGGGCTTTCTGAATCTTGCAAATGAAAACGCCCGCTCACACAGGTGGGGCGGGCGCTGGCAGCTATGAAATCTGTAGCGTCAGGGCGTGGCGGCCTTCGCAGCGGGGGCGGGCGTCTGACCCAGCGCGATCTTCAGCAGGTCGGCCACGGTGTTGGCGTTGAGCTTTTCCATGATGTTGGCGCGGTGCGCCTCCACCGTCTTGATGCTGATCCCCAGGTCGTCGGCGATCTGCTTGTTCAGGCGGCCGGCGACGATGCGCTCGAGCACCTGCGCCTCGCGGCCGGTGAGCTTGGACAACAGCGCGTCGCGGCTGGCCGACTGCTGGTGCTGCGCGAAGGCGCTGCGGGCATGGTCGAGCATGCGTTCGACCAGCGTGACCAGAGCCTCCTCATTGAAGGGCTTCTGGATGAAGTCCATGGCGCCCTTCTTCATCGAGTCGACCGCCATCGGCACGTCGCCGTGGCCGGTGATGACCACGATCGGCAGGGGGGACTTGCGCTCGATGAGCTTGTCCTGCAGCTCCAGGCCGGTCATGCCGCCCATGCGGATGTCGACGATCAGGCAGGCGACTTCGCGGGGGTCGTAGCGGGAGAGGAAGGATTCGGCGGAATCGAAGCAGCGGACGCGGTAGTCCTTGCCTTCGAGCAACCATTGCAGCGAGTCGCGCACCGCTTCGTCGTCATCCACCACATAGACCGTGCCTTTCTTGGGGATCAAACTCATGCAGGTACCTTTGCCTCGTCGCTTGCTACGGAATCGATAGCGCCGGACACCGGAATCCAGAAGGAAAAACGGCATCCGACCACATCCGGTCCATTGTAGAGGTTCTCCGCCTGCATCCGGCCGCGGTGGGATTCCACGATCGTCCGGCACAGGTTGAGTCCGATGCCCATGCCCTCGGGCTTGGTGGAGAAGAAGGCCTCGTACAGCCGCTCCATCACCTCCGGCGCCAGCCCCATGCCCGTGTCCTGGACCGAGAACTCGACAGCGTTGAGGCCGTCGACCACCTTCGGCACGACGCGCAACTCGACGCTGCGGCGCGCCACCGGCCGGTCGGCCAGGTCGATCGACTCGGCGGCGTTCTTCATGAGGTTGACCAGCACCTGCTCGATCAGGATGCGGTCCACGCGCAGGATGGGCAGGCGTGCGGCGACGTAGTGGTTCAGCCGCACGTTGCGGCGGCGCAGTTCGATGCCGGCCAGCTCCACGGCCTCGCTCACCATCGTCGACACCTCCGCCGGCGTGCGATTGGGCTCGCTGCGTTTCACAAAGGTGCGGATGCGCTGGATGATCTGGCCCGCCCGCTGCGCCTGCTTGGAGGTCTTGTCGAGAGCGGCCAGCAGCGCCTCCTCGTCGATCTGGTGGCTGCGGATGCGCGAGGCCATCCCGTTGCAGTAGTTGCTGATGGCCGTCAGCGGCTGGTTGAGCTCGTGCGCCACGCTGGAGGCCATCTCGCCCATGGTGATCAGCCGGCTGGCGGCCTGGGCCTTGTCGGCCTGGGCGGCGGCCTGCTCCTCGGCGTCGCGGCGCGGCGTGATGTCGGTGGCGATCACCAGTTGCGCCAGCCGGCCGTCGACCCAGGTGAGGTAGCGCGAGCGCACCTCCAGCCATTTGCCCAGTTCGGGCAGGAAGATCTCGTTGTTGGCCGCCTGCGCCGCAGTGAGCGTATCGACCGGCAGGCCGGCCAGCGCGTCGACGTCGTCGAAGGCGGAGTCCTGCGCCGGCGTGTTGGGCACACCCGCCTGCGCCACCATGTCGAGGTGGCCCTCGGTGTCGGAGCCGAACCAGGAGCGGTACATCTTGTTGGCGAACAGCAATTCCTGGCTGCCCAGCGGCGCGACCGACACCGAGGCATCGAGCGCCTCCAGCACCGTGGTGAAGCGCTCGTACGAGGCCGACAGCTGCTCCCGGATGCGCGTCGGCTCGGTGATGTCGGTCATCGAGGTCATCCAGCCGGCCTGGTGGCCGTGCGCGTCGATCAGCGGCGAGACGTACAGGCGGGCGTTGAAAACGCTGCCGTTCTTGCGCTTGACGCGCACCTGGAAGCCTCCGGGGAGGGACCGGCCGTGGATCTCTTCCTCGAGTCGCTCGCTCATGATCTCGTGATCGGCCTCCAGCCAGTAGGGGAAGGGCGGCGTCTGGCCGACCAGTTCCTGCTCACTCCAGCCGGTCATCGCGCAGAAGGCGGCGTTGACGTAGGTGATGCGCCCCGACAGGTCGAGCACCCGCATGCCGGTGAGCATCGAGTTCTCCATGGCGCGGCGGAAGTTGGTCTCGGCCACCAGCGCCTGCTGCGCCGCCAGGCGACGGCGGGTGTGGCCCCACATGCCGATCAGCGTCCAGCTCGTGAGCACGCTGAGCGCCGCGACCAGCCAGAACAGGCCATTGCCCACCAGGCCCTGCGACGTGCGGTACGCCTGTGCGCGCAGGACCAGCCCGTTGCCCACCGGCGAGACGGGCACTTCGAACTGGTTGGTGTGTTCCGCCCAGGGCAGCAGGCGCACGGCCGCGCCGTCGCGCGGGTTCACGGTGTTGCCGGCCAGCAGGCCTTCCTTGCCGTCGAGCAAGGCGACCGCGTAGCGGGCCGACACCTCCGGCGGCACGCCGTAGCGCAGCAGGCCGTCGATGGAGAACTCGCCGAGCACCACCCCCGCGAACAGCCCCTGGTCGTACAGGGGGATGTGCAACTGAAGCATCGAGGGCGGGTCGCGGCCCGCGCCCGGCTGCGAGAACACCGGCTGGCGCAGTTCGCGTGCGAGCGCGTAGTTGCTCTCGATCTCGCCAGGGCGCAGGACCTCGCCCTGCGGATGCTGCTGTGACGGGTGAACGCTCGGCGCCGCATAGCTGGCACGCACGGCGCGGCGGTCGTCGATCCAGCTGATGACCTGCAGCTCGGGGTACTGGCTCACCAGCGATTCGGCGCGGCTGGCGAACTCGTTGGGATCGATCTCGCGGTTGCCGGCATCGCGTGCCAGTCGCATCAGCTGCTCCTGCCGCTCGAGCAGCCGAAGCCGAAGGCGCTGCTGCGCGTATTCGACATCGCGCTTGACCGACTCCTGCTCGCGCTCCATCTCCTCGGCGCGCAGGTAATAGAAGGCCGCGACCAGCGCCGCCAGGAAGAGCAGCACCGCCGCCAGCGGCATCAGCATGGCGACGCTGTCCTGGATCACCGGCGTCTGCCGGCGCCACCACTTGCGCCACCACGACAAGGGCGACGCGGGGACCGCATCGCGGGTGACGGGCGGGCTGGGGACGGACATCGTTCCAGTGTAGAGGGTCGGGTTCGCCGACGTGGATCGAGACCCTGACGGGCACCCGCTTGCTTCTCGTAGATTTCACATAAAGAAATCAATACGCACCATTTGGAATGCGCAAATTTTTGTGAGACACTGCCGCGGCCACAGCAAGCGGCACTAAATTACTGGCCACAAATCACATCAAGGAGACACAGGATGTCGGCGAATCCCGAGAACCATTTCGGCGCGGCTGCGAACGACGCGGATGCGCAGGAAACCAGAGAGTGGAGGGATGCCCTCTCCGCCGTCATCCAGGCCGAAGGCCCCGAGCGCGCCCACTTCCTGCTGGAAGAGTTGCTCGAGCATGCGCGCCAGAACAGCGTCGACATGCCGTTCTCTGCCAACACCGGCTACGTGAACACCATCGAGCCCGAGATGGAGGCCCGCAGCCCCGGCAACCTCGAGATCGAGCAGCGCCTGCGCGCCTACATGCGCTGGAACGCCATGGCGATGGTGGTCAAGGCCAACCGCCACCACCCGCCCGAAGGCGGCGACCTCGGCGGCCACATCGGCTCGTTCGCCTCGCTGGCCAGCATGTTCGGCGCCGGCTTCAACCACTTCTGGCAGGCCGAGAGCGAGAAGCACGGGGGCGATCTGCTCTACATCCAGGGCCACGTCTCGCCCGGCATCTACGCCCGCGCCTACCTCGAAGGCCGCCTCACCGAAGAGCAATTGCTGAACTTCCGCCAGGAAGTCGACGGCAAGGGCCTGTCGAGCTATCCGCATCCCAAGCTGATGCCCGAGTTCTGGCAGTTCCCGACCGTGTCGATGGGCCTGGGCCCGCTGATGGCCATCTACCAGGCGCGCTTCCTCAAATACCTGCACGCCCGCGGCATCGCCGACACGACCAACCGCAAGGTCTGGGTGTTCTGTGGTGACGGCGAGATGGACGAGGTCGAGTCGCTGGGCGCCATCGGCCTGGCCGCACGCGAGAACCTCGACAACCTGATCTTCGTCATCAACTGCAACTTGCAGCGCCTGGACGGCCCGGTGCGCGGCAACGGCAAGATCATCCAGGAGCTCGAAGGCGAGTTCCGCGGCTCGGGCTGGAACGTCATCAAGCTGATCTGGGGCAAGGGCTGGGACGCGCTGCTCGCCAAGGACCACGACGGCGCCCTGCGCGAGCTCATGATGAAGACCAACGACGGCGACTACCAGGCCATGAAGGCCAACGACGGCGCCTACGTCCGCAAGCACTTCTTCGGCCGCGACCCGCGCACCGCCAGGATGGTCGAGAACATGACGGACGACGAGATCTGGAACCTGCAGCGCGGCGGGCACGATTCGC
Source organism: Pseudomonadota bacterium (assembly GCA_018241185.1). Taxonomy (GTDB): domain Bacteria; phylum Pseudomonadota; class Gammaproteobacteria; order Burkholderiales; family Burkholderiaceae_C; genus Xenophilus. The sequence goes on from JAFEEH010000249.1 coordinate 44,016, forward strand.
AGAAGGTGTACGCCGCCTTCCACGCCGCGCAGAACCACCAGGGCCAGCCCACCGTGCTGCTCGTGAAGACCGTCAAGGGCTTCGGCATGGGCAAGATCGGTGAGGGCAAGAACACCGTCCACCAGACCAAGAAGCTCAGCGACGAGGACATCAAGGCCTTCCGCGACCGCTTCAACATCCCGATCCCGGACAGCCAGATCGCCGAGCTGCCCTTTTACAAGCCGGCCGACGACACGCCGGAGATGAAGTACCTGCACGAGCGCCGCAAGGCGCTGGGCGGCTACCTGCCGCACCGCCGCACCAAGGCCGACGAGAGCTTCACCGTGCCCGCGCTCGAGACCTTCAAGGCCGTGCTCGAGCCGACGGCCGAAGGCCGCGAGATCAGCACCACGCAGGCCTACGTGCGCTTCCTCACGCAACTCCTGCGCGACCAGGCGCTGGGCCCGCGCGTTGTGCCCATTCTCGTGGACGAGGCCCGAACCTTCGGCATGGAAGGCCTGTTCCGTCAGGTCGGCATCTACAACCCGCACGGTCAGCAGTACACCCCGGTCGACAAGGACCAGGTCATGTACTACAAGGAAGACAAGGGCGGCCAGATCCTGCAGGAAGGCATCAACGAAGCCGGCGGCATGGCCAGCTGGATCGCGGCGGCCACGAGCTACAGCACGAACAACCGCATCATGGTGCCGTTCTACGTGTACTACTCGATGTTCGGCTTCCAGCGCATCGGCGACCTGGCCTGGGCGGCCGGCGACATGCAGGCCCGCGGCTTCCTGCTCGGCGGCACGTCCGGGCGCACGACGCTGAATGGCGAAGGCCTGCAGCACGAGGACGGCCACAGCCACATCCTGGCCGGCACGATTCCGAACTGCGTGAGCTACGACCCCACCTTCGCGCATGAGGTCGGCGTGATCCTCCACCATGGCCTGAAGCGCATGGTCGAGAAGCAGGAGAACGTGTACTACTACATCACGCTGCTCAACGAGAACTACGCGATGCCCGGCCTGCAGCCCGGCACCGAGGAGCAGATCATCAAGGGCATGTACCTGAGCAAGCAGGCGCCGGCCATCAAGGGCAAGAACGTGCCCACGGTGCAACTGCTGGGCAGCGGCACCATCCTGCGCGAATCCTTCTTCGCGCAGGAACTGCTCGAGAAGGACTGGGGCGTGGCCGCGAGCGTGTGGAGCTGCCCGAGCTTCAACGAGCTGGCGCGCGACGGCCAGGACGTCGACCGCTGGAACCTGCTGCACCCGACGGACGGGCAGCGCGTGCCCTTCGTGGCGCAACAGCTCGGCGGAACGACCGGCCCGGTGGTCGCATCGACCGACTACATGAAGTCGTATGCAGAGCAGATCCGTCCCTTCATCCCGAAGGGCCGCAGCTACCGCGTGCTGGGCACCGACGGCTTCGGCCGCAGCGACTTCCGCAGCAAGCTGCGCGAGCACTTCGAGATCAACCGCCACTACATCGTGGTTGCCGCTCTGCGTGCGCTGGCCGACGACGGCGCAATGCCCGCGGCCAAGGTGGCCGAAGCCATCAAGAAGTACGCCATCAAGGTCGACAAGATCAACCCGCTCTACGCTTGAGCCATTTCACAATCGACGCGATGGCGGCGTTGCCCGGTCTTGCCGTGCTGAAGCACTGTCTGCGACCGCGCGCCTTGCCCTCGCCTCGATTGGGAAATGGAACTTCCAATAAACGCTGAGCAAACGAGTGCCCTACGGGCGGGAGACACAGAACATGGCAGCCATTGAAGTGAAGGTGCCGGACATCGGCGATTTCGACGAAGTCGCGGTGATCGAGGTGCTGGTGAAGGTGGGCGACACGGTCAAGGCCGAGCAGTCGCTGATCACGGTCGAGTCGGACAAGGCGTCGATGGAGATTCCGTCGTCCGCCGCCGGCGTGGTGAAGGAACTGAAGGTCGACGTCGGCGCGAAGGTGAGCGAAGGCTCCGTCGTGCTGATCCTCGAGGCCGAAGGTGCGGGCGCTGCGGCACCCGTACCGGCCCCCGCGGCAGCACCGGCTTCCGAGCCAAAAGCGGCTGCAGCGCCTGCTGCGCCTGCGCAGCCTGCTACGAATTCAGGAGCGAGCGCGTCCGCCGGGCCGGTCGAGGTCAAGGTGCCCGACATCGGCGACTTCAAGGACGTCGCCGTGATCGAGGTGCTGGTCAAGCCCGGAGACACCATCAAGGAAGAGCAGTCGCTCATCACCGTCGAGTCCGACAAGGCGTCGATGGAGATCCCGTCGTCCGCGGCCGGCACGCTCAAAGAGCTGAAGGTCAAGGTCGGCGACACGGTCAACATCGGCGACCTGATCGCCGTGCTCGAAGGGGCAGGGGGCTCGGCGGCACCTGCACCGGCGCCGGCAGCCGCTGTCGCCGCGGCGCCTGGGCCCACCGCATCGGCCTCGTCGCCCGCACCAGCGCCCGCTGCTGCGGCGCCCGCGACCGCGGCACCCGCGCACGACCCCACCAAGGCGCCTACCGGCAGCCTGCCGCATGCCTCGCCCTCCGTGCGCAAATTCGCGCGCGAGCTCGGCGTGCCGCTGGAAGAGGTCAAGGGTTCCGGGCCCAAGGGCCGCATCACCGAGGCCGACGTCCAGGCCTTCACCAAGGCCGTGATGAGCGGCGCCACGCAGACCAAGGCTTCGGCCGCCAAGGCACCGGCCGGCGGTGGCGGCGCCGACGGCGCGGCGCTGGGCCTCATCCCCTGGCCGAAGGTGGACTTCACCAAGTTCGGCACGGTGGAGCGCAAGGACCTCTCTCGCATCAAGAAGCTCAGCGGTGCCAACCTGCACCGCAACTGGGTGATGATCCCGCACGTCACCAACAACGACGAGGCCGACATCACCGAGCTGGAAGCCTTCCGCGTCTCCACCAACAAGGAGAACGAGAAGTCGGGCGTCAAGGTGACGATGCTGGCCTTCGTTATCAAGGCGGTGGTCGCGGCGCTCAAGAAGTTCCCCGAGTTCAACACCAGCCTGGACGGCGACACGCTTGTCTACAAGCAGTACTACAACATCGGCTTCGCGGCGGACACGCCCAACGGCCTGGTGGTGCCGGTGCTCAAGGATGCCGACAAGAAGGGCATCATCCAGATCAGCCAGGAGATGGGCGAACTGGCCAAGAAGGCGCGCGACGGCAAGCTCGGTTCGGCCGACATGCAGGGCGGCTGCTTCTCGATCAGCTCGCTCGGCGGCATCGGCGGCACGCACTTCACGCCCATCATCAACGCGCCCGAAGTCGCCATCCTCGGCCTCTCGAAGGGCCAGATGAAGCCGGTGTGGGACGGCAAGCAGTTCGTGCCGCGGCTGGTGCTGCCGCTGTCGCTCTCGTACGACCACCGCGTCATCGATGGCGCCGCGGCGGCGCGTTTCAACGCGTTCCTGGGTCAGCTGCTGGCGGACTACCGCCGCATCGTCCTCTGACGCTCACCGCGGGCGACAACCGATGACAACCGTGGTGGCCGTTCGCAAGGGCGGCCAGGTGGCGATCGGTGCCGACACGCTCGTGACCTTCGGGGACACGCGGCTGTCGCACCGCTCCGAGGACAACCGCAAGCTGTTCACCATCGACGGCGCGAACGGCCGCAACGTGTTCGCCGCCTCGGGCTCGATCGCGCACTTCCCGGTGCTGCGGCATGCGCTGGCGGCCATGCCCAAGGCGGACATCCGGCTGGGCAGCAAGGACGAGGTGTTCCTCACCTTCACCAAGCTGCACCCGATGCTCAAGGAGACGTTCTTCCTCCAGACCAAGGAGGAGGACCACGACCCCTACGAGTCGAGCCAGTTCAGCCTGCTGCTGGCCAATGCGAGCGGCATCTACGGCGTGTACAGCTACCGCGAAGTCTTCGAGTTCAAGGAATTCTGGAGCATCGGTTCGGGCCGCAGCTTCGCGCTGGGCGCGATGCACGCGGTCTACGGCCGCGCCAAGGGCGCGCGCGAAGTGGCCGAGGCGGGCCTGGCCGCAGGTTGCGAGTTCGACCGCAGCACGGCGGGCCCGCTCGAAATCATCACTCTCAAACTCAAGGGCGGCTGAACCGCGCGTTCGGCGCCCGCACACGTAACACTGATAGGGGACAGCACATGAGCGAACAACAAGTCAAGGTGCCGGACATCGGCGATTTCAGCGAAGTCGCGGTGATCGAGGTGCTGGTCAAGCCCGGCGACACGATCAAGGTCGAGCAGTCGCTCATCACCGTCGAGTCCGACAAGGCGTCGATGGAGATCCCGTCGAGCCACGCCGGAGTGGTGAAGTCGGTGGCCGTGAAGGTCGGCGACAAGGTGAGCGAAGGCTCGGTGGTGCTGACGGTCGAAGCGGCCGAGGGTGCTGCAGCGGCGCCGGCTCCTGCAGCGGCCGCGCCGGCTCCGGCACCTGCAGCTTCCGAGCCAAAAGCGGCTCCAGCGCCCGCCCCGTCTGCGGTGCCAGCTATCAAATCCGTAGCATCCACCTACACCGGCAAGGTCGACATCGAGTGCGACACGCTGGTGCTGGGCGCCGGCCCCGGCGGCTATTCGGCCGCCTTCCGCTCGGCCGACCTGGGCATGAAGACCGTGCTGGTCGAGCGCTATGCCACGCTGGGCGGCGTGTGCCTGAACGTGGGCTGCATACCGTCGAAGGCGCTGCTGCACGTCGCGGCCGTGATGGACGAGGTGAAGCACTTCGCCGACCTGGGCATCGACTATGCCGCGCCGAAGATCGACCGCGCCAAGCTGCTGGCGCACAAGAACAAGGTCGTGGGCAAGCTCACGGGCGGCCTCACGGCGATGGCGAAGATGCGCAAAGTGACCACCGTGCGCGGCCTGGGCACCTTCCTCGATGCCTACCACCTCGAAGTCGACGAGACCACCGGCAGCGGCTCGGCAACGACCGGCAGCAAGAAAGTCGTCAAGTTCCGCAACGCCATCATCGCGGCCGGATCGCAGGCCGTGAGCCTGCCCTTCATGCCCAAGGACGACCCGCGTGTGGTCGACTCCACCGGCGCGCTGGAGATGGGCACCGACCCCAAGCGCATGCTGATCCTCGGCGGCGGCATCATCGGCCTCGAAATGGGCACGGTGTATTCCACGCTCGGCGCGCGCCTGGACGTGGTCGAAATGCTCGACGGCCTCATGCAGGGCGCCGATCGCGACCTGGTCAAGGTCTGGCAGAAGATGAACGCGCCGCGCTTCGACAACATCATGACCTCGACCAAGACCGTCGGCGCGGAAGCGACCAAGGACGGCATCAAGGTCATGTTCGAAGGCGCCAACGCGCCGAAAGAACCGCAGGTCTACGACCTCGTGCTGCAGGCCGTGGGCCGCAGCCCCAACGGCAAGAAGATCGGCGCCGACAAGGCCGGCGTGACGGTCAGCGACCGTGGCTTCATCCCGGTCGACATCCAGATGCGCACCAACGTGCCGAACATCTTCGCCATCGGCGACATCGTCGGCCAGCCCATGCTGGCCCACAAGGCGGTGCACGAGGCGCACGTGGCGGCCGAGGTCATCGCGGGCGAGCAGCAGGGCAACAAGGAACTGGCCGCCGCCGCCTTCAACGCCCGCGTGATCCCCAGCGTGGCCTACACCGACCCCGAAGTGGCCTGGGTGGGCCTGACCGAGGACCAGGCCAAGGCCGAAGGCATCAAGGTCAAGAAGGGCCACTTCCCGTGGACGGCGTCGGGCCGCGCCATCGCCAACACGCGCGACGAGGGCTTCACCAAGCTGCTGTTCGACGCCGAGACGCACCGCATCCTGGGTGGCGGCATCGTCGGCACGCATGCCGGCGACATGATCGGCGAGATCGCGCTGGCCATCGAGATGGGCGCCGACGAGATCGACATCGGCAAGACCATCCACCCGCACCCCACGCTGGGCGAATCGATCGGCATGGCGGCAGAAGTGGCGCACGGCACCTGCACCGACCTGCCGCCGCAGAAGAAGGCCGGCTGACGCGCCTGCAGCCGCTATTCTTTCGATAGCTGGCCGCGCAATCCGGATGCGGGTTGCGCGGCTTTTTCATGCCAGGAATTCACATGCAACCCCTGCTCGATGCCATCGCCCGCATGGACCGGCCCACCGAGGCCGTGCGCCTCTTCCACGGCCGCGGCGGGCTGCATCCGGGCTGCGAACACTGGGCACTCGACGCGTACCCGCCCGTGCTGCTGCTCACCAGCTTCCGGTCGATGACGCAGTCGGAGATCGATGCCGTCGGCGATGCGCTGGCCGAGCGCTGGCGGCAGCTCGATGCGGGGCCGCTGACTTGGGTGCTGCAGGTGCGCGAGGGTGGTGGTCGCACCGACACGCGCCTCATGGCCGGCGCGGTGCCCGATCCGCACGAGGTGACGGAAGACGGGTTGCGCTACCGCGTGCACGTGCTGCGCGGCCAGAACCATGGCCTCTTCCTCGACATGGCGGCGGGCCGCCGCTGGGTGCGGGAGCACATCGCCGGGCGCGTGGCCGCCGATGCCGCGTCACGCACCGGCGGCGGCTGGGCGCCGCATCTGAAGGTGCTGAACCTCTTCGCCTACACCTGCGCCTTTTCGGTGGCCGCGCTGCATGCCGGCGCCGACCAGGTGCTGAACATGGACATGAGCAGCGGCGCGCTGGCGATCGGGCAGCAGAACCATCGGCTCAATGGCCTGGAGGGCGGGGCGAGCTTTCTGGGGCACGACATTTTCAAGTCCTGGGGGCGCATCGGCCGCGAGGGGCCGTACGCGCTCGCCATCGTCGATCCGCCGAGTTTCCAGAAAGGCAGCTTCGTCGCCACGAAGGATTACGCGCGCATCGTGCGCCGCCTGCCGGAATTGCTGGCGCCTGGCGGGCACGCGATGCTGTGCCTCAACGCGCCGGAACTGGGGCCGGAGTTTTTGCAGGCGCTGGTGCAGGCCGAAGCGCCCGCGCTGCGCTTCGTCGAGCGCCTGGCCAATCCGCTTGCGTTTGCGGATGCAGCGCCCGAACGCGCGCTGAAGGTGCTGATCTACCGCGCTGACTGACGATGGCGCTGGCCATGGACGAAAAAAATCCCGCGGTGTGCGGGATTTCATCTGGCGTTGGGCCGGGCGCTTATTCGCCGGCCGTCTTGTTGTCTTCAATGACGCGGCGGGCACCGTTGAAGCGGCGCTGCCAGTAGCTGCCGTTCATGTCTTCGACGCGGACTTCGGAGCCGGTGCGGGGGGAATGGATGAATTTGCCGTCGCCGATGTAGATGCCGACATGGCTGAAGGCGCGGCGCATGGTGTTGAAGAAGACCAGGTCACCGGGCTTGAGGTCGCTGCGGTCGATCTTCTCGGTGGCGGCGGCCTGCTCTTCGGCGCGGCGGGGCAGCAGCAGGCCGACCGACTTGTTGTACATGGCGCGGACAAAGCCGCTGCAGTCGAAGCCCGTCTCGGCGCTGTTGCCGCCGCGGCGGTAGGGCACCCCCAGGAAACCCATGGCGCTGACCACCAGTTCGGAAGTGCGGTCGGTCACCGCGTGGCGCACGTTGTCGATGTGGCCCATCAGCCCGCGATCGGCGAGCGTCTTGTCCATGTCATCGGTCTGGTTCTGTTGCGGGGCTGCGTAGGCAGAGGCGGCAAGAGCGAGGGCCAGAGCGGTGAGGACGATTTGACGCATGGGCGCGTAGGATATTGATGACACTGAACGATGTCAATTTGGAATATTGATTCAAAAAGTAGTGTAACTCATTGATTTTGCTGAATTTATTGCGATGCAGCAAAATTAGAGTTGTAACAGATGCGGTTTTCATTGCCTGGGGTCATTGATCAAGCCGGGCATCTTTGCAACTAAGTTAACGACAAAGTTTTCTTTTACGACCTCAAAGGCGTACATATGAAGGCAAAACACGTTATGTGGCTCGCGCTGGCCTGGGCTGCGACGGCAACGGCCCAAGCCTCCGTGCGCACCGAAGTGGTGATTGCTGGGCTGGAGAGTCCCTGGTCCGTCGCCTTCCTGCCGGGTGGGCGCTTTCTGGTGACCGAGAAGCCGGGCCGGATGCGGGTCGTCGAGCCCGACGGACGCTTAAACGAGGCCCTTCAGGGCCTGCCGCCGGTCGCGGCGGGCGGGCAGGGCGGCCTGCTCGACGTCATCACCGACTCGGCCTTCGCCACCAACCGCACCGTCTACTTCTGCTATTCGGAGCCGGACGCTGGCAGCAGCGCCAACAGCACGGCGCTGGCCAAGGCGCAGCTGTCGACTGACAGAACGCGGCTGGAGAACGTCCAGGTCCTCTTCAGCCAGAAGCCGAAGGTGGCCAGCCGCCACCACTTCGGCTGCCGCATCGTTGAGATGCCCGACGGCACGCTGTTCATGACCCTGGGCGACCGCTTCAGCCGCAAGGAAGACGCCCAGACGTTGGACAACCACCTGGGCAAGGTGATCCGCATCCAGAAGGACGGCAAGGCGCCTGCGGACAACCCCTTCGTCAACCGCACCGGCGCGCTGCCGGAGATCTGGAGCTATGGCCACCGCAACGGCCAGGGCGCCACCCTGGGGCCGGACGGCAAGTTCTGGATGCACGAGCACGGCCCGCAAGGCGGCGACGAGATCAACGTGCCGCAGGCCGGCCGCAACTACGGCTGGCCGGTCATCACCTACGGCGAGAACTACGGCGGCGGGAAGATCGGCGATGGCATCACGGCCAAGGCGGGCATGGAGCAACCGCTCAAGTATTGGGTGCCGTCGATCGCGCCCTCGGGCATGGCCTTCCTGACCAGCGACCGTTACGGTGCGGCCTGGAGGGGCAACCTCTTCGTGGGCTCGCTCAAGTTCGGCTACCTGGACCGCATCGAGCTCAAGGATGGCAAGGTGGTCGCCGAACACAAGCTGCTGGAAGACGGCCGCGCGCGCATTCGGGACGTGCGCCAGGGCCCGGACGGCTTGCTGTACGTGTTGACGGATGCACAGGACGGCAAGCTGATCCGGCTGCAGCCGCGCTGAGCCCATCGGGCCGCTCAAAGAACGAGCGCGCCGATGGCCGACGACTCCTTGGTCGGGCGTGCATCAGGCGTTAGAAGGTTCTGCACCCTGCAAGGCGCGCACCCAGACGGAGCTTTTCACTGAAGACGGCTTCGCGGCCTTGCGCAAGACATCCAGTTAGGCAATGCGCCACTGCTCCGGCTTGGAACTGCCGGTTGACAGCCACCTGGCTGTCACTTCGCCGACGCCTTCGGACGGTGCGCTCAGGGAACAAGAAGCACATTTGGTTTCATTTCTGCTAGGATCAATGCGCCTATTTTTTTGGGAGTGAGAGCATGACGTCTTCTATGCAGAGTTTTTTTCGTACATTTGCGCCGGGTATTGCTGTGGTGCTGCTGGCGGGGTGTGTGGCCTATCCAACCGTAGAGAAAATTGAAGCAGATTTCAATGGATTCTTGGCCAAAGAGTACACTGTAGCGTATCCGCCCGCAGCCCTTCGCGCAAAGTTGACCGAGGTGGGGTTGAAGCCGAAGAACGGCATCAAAGAAATTTCAATGAAGATGACCTTGCGTCAATCCGGAGTAGGCGAGCAGACGCCGAAAGTGAGCCCGTTCGACGTCAAGCTGGTTAATTTAGGCGATGGTTTCTACAGAGAAGTTCGTGAACTGCGGAACAATGGATTCTTGACCGCACGATTTGTGTATTTGAGTTGGGCGGGATTTTTCCAGCTCAAAAGCGACACGATCATCAAGGGTGACACGTTCCCGGTCGCTTATGGCGAGGTCAAAGACGTCGCGCCGTTTCGCTTCTCACCCGGGACCATGAAGGTGGGGGAAAAATTCGTTGCTGAATCGAAATTCGGAAATCGTCCGCAAGCCTTTAATTTCAGTACTGAAACGATGGAGTGCGTCGCCGAGAAAATCGCCCCGGCGAGTACGGTGAACGCGAAAATTTCCGGCAATGCGATCTGGCTGGGTTGCGGCACGAAAAACGACAAGGGATTCGAGACCAAGAAAAAGTCAGTCTATTTAATTGATTACGCCTTGGCGATTCCCCTTGAGTTTCGATCACCGACCAGAACGCAGGATTACGAGATCACCGATTTCTCGGCTCAATAGAAATTCGGGCACCGCGGTCGTTCAAGGCGCCCAACACTTGGCGCCCGGCGCAGGGTGACGGTTCTGGCGCGCAGCAGAACGGGCCGGGGCGTGCGCGGCAGCTCACCTGGGTTTCACTTGCCGTGCTGTATCCCAAAGATACGAAGTCATCTGCCAAATCAGCCTCCAGCGCCCGTCCCGCTTGCGCGACCAGCTACAAACTCAATAGCAAATCGGGCAGTCAGCGCGCGCAGTGCGGCAGCGGCGCGGCCGCCAGCAGGCGCCGCCACAGCCCCAGCCAGGGGTCCCAGTCGTGCCCGCCCGGCGCGGTGAACACGTGGGAGGGCGGCAGCGCAGCGGCCAGGACGGCGTGGCTCGGGGCCAGCCGGTCCTGCAGCCCGTAGCCCAGATACATCGGCGCAGGCGATGCACCGGGCCGCAACCGCGCCTGCAGGCTGCGCCAGAGCCGCCGGTCGAAGGCGGTGTCGGGCAGGTCGCCGGTGGGCGCAGTCCAGCGCTGCAGGCCGCCGGCGGCTGCCACATCCTGCGTGGCCTCGGGTTCGCCCAGGTAGGGCGCGAGCAGCAACACGCCGTCCACATCGCCCGGGTGCTCGTCGCTGTAGACCAACGCACCGAAGCCGCCCAATGAGATGCCCGCCAGCCAGATGCGCCGGTAGCCCTGCGCGCGGGCGGGCGCGGCGACGTCCTCGTGCAACCGCTGGACGATGGTCTTCGCCTTGAAGTAGCCCATGTGCGCGTCGGCCAGCCACAGGTCGACGGCCAGGCCCTGCGCACGCACCGCGTCCACGAAGCCTTCGCGTTGCAGTTCGCCCAGGGTCATGCCGCGGCCGGGCAGCAGCACGAGGAGGGTGTCGGCCCGCGGGCCGCAGGCAGCGGGAAAGCGCCGCACCGGCATGGGGGCAACCGGCTCCCGGGGCAGCCAGCCGCAGCCGGGCACGCCCGCGGCGGCCAGCGCGGCGGTGGCGGCAGAAATCAGGCCGAAGCGGCGGCGGGGCGGCATGGTCGCAGTATCCCGGCCTGCCGGGCGGCCGCCGTCAGCGCGCAGCGCGATGTGACGCGGGCAGGTCCACCATCACCGGCTGGCCCGGTGGGGCGCAGCCCGCGTCGCAGCAGCGACCCGGCTGGCGGTTGCGGGTGACCGCGCGGTCCGGGTCGTGCGGCGCGGCGGCAGCCGAACCGTCGGCGGCAATGCCGCGCTCCAGCAGGCGCTCGACCAGTTCGACCTTCGAGCCGACGGGATAGTGGCGCCAGATCTCCTGCTTCATCGCCGCGGGCGAGCCGCCGCCGTGCAGGCTGATCGTGCTGTACCAGCCGCCCTGGTAGCCGGCCGTCAGGTCCTCGATGAAGCGGGCCGTTTCGATGCGCTGCTCGTAGGGCACGTCGGGGTTGGCACGCAGCACGTCGGACAGGCGCGCGGCCGTTTCGGGGTTGTGGTCCTCGTCGGGGCCGGGCAGGGTGACGATGAGCCCGCCGCTCACGTAGTGCGCGATGCGGTGCATCTCATAGATCTTGGTCGCCAGCAGCAGCTTGCCGATGTTGGCGAACACCGGGTCGGGCATGAAGACGGCGCAGTGCGCATCGGCCTTGGCGTACACGCTGGCGGCGACGCCGCAGGCGAAGAAGCTTTCGGTGATGGTGATGAGCTCCACCATCTGCTCGCGCAGGTGCGTCTCCTGCCCCGGGTCGAAGCCGTTCGCCTCGCACATCAGGGCGCCGGCGCCGATCAGCAAGTCGCCGAAGCCCGCGCGCGCGCCGATGCAGCTGTGGCGGTGGTGCGTGGCGTAGCTGTAGGTGAGGTGGCTGCTGTGCTCCCAGCTGCCGTCGCTTCCGTCGTAGAACACGCGCTCCTCGGGCACGAACACGCGGTCGAAGATGCACACGCCGGTGCTCTGGCCGTACTTGCGGCTGAACAGCGCGTCGCCGTGCTCGAGCTTCTCGCCGGGCCGCCCGGCAGGCCGCGCGACGATCGTGAGGCCCGGCGCGTCCAGCGGCACGGCGCAGCAGACGGCGAAGTCCGCGTCCTCGCGGCCCATCGCGCGGCAGGGCATCACCAGCAGCTCGTGCACATAGGGCGCACCGGTCACGATGGCCTTGGTGCCGCTGATGACGATGCCCCGCTTTCCGTTGCGCACGGCGTTGCGTTCGACCACATGGACATAGCTGTCGACGTTGGCCTGCTGGTGCGGGCGGCGGCTGCGGTCGCCCTTGGCATCGGTCATGGCCACGCCGAGCGTCAGGTCCCGGTCCTGCACGCGGTGCAGGTATTCGGTGAAGCGCTCGGTGTGCGCGCTGCCCCCGGCGGCATCGTCGAGCCGGGCCGAGACCTGCGCGATGGCATTGAGTGCGTCGTGCGTCAGGTAGCGCTGCGCGCAGCCGGTTTCCTGGCAGATGAGCCGCACCGCCTCCAGCTTGTTGAGCAGATCGCCGCTGCCGGTGTCGATGTGGGTCATGCGATTGACCCGCTTGCCGCTGGTGTGCTGTACGGCCGTCATCAGCGGCGCGTACTCGGGGCGGTGCGCGAAGTCGTAGGTGAGTGCGATGGCGTTGATGCCCGGCTGCAGGGCCGGCGCGTCGGCGATCGATTCGATGCGCTGGCCGTCGACGTAGACGGTGGGCGACAGGCGCCGCAGCGATTCGCGGTAGTCATCGCCCTTCATGAGTGCGGCCGTGGCGTGGGGAGCGTTCAAACGTGTCTCCTGCTGTTGTCGGGCCATTTCAGCATCGATGCGCCGTCGCTCCAAGTCCGGCGGGCACGGGGCGCTTCGGTGGTAGGGTCCGGTTTTCGCACCGCCACACACCCGACTTCCATGCTGCTCGACGCCTCCCAATCCCAACTCGTCCTGGTCGACTACCAGGCCCGCCTGATGCCCGCCATCTTCGAGGCCGAAGCGGTGCTGCGCAATGCGACGCGCCTGGCACAGCTTGCGAAGCTGCTTGACGTGCCGGCCTGGGGCACCGAGCAGAACCCGTCCAAGCTCGGCGAGAACCCGGCCGAGATCCGCGGCCTGTGCCGCAACACCCTGGCCAAGATGCACTTCAGCGGTGTCGAGGAGGGGCTCGGCGAATGGCTGCGCGCGCCCGCCCCGCAGGCGCCGCGCGGCAACGCGCGCAGCCTGCCCAAGCATCTGCAGAAGCCCGCGGCGCCGGCCGAGGAGCGCAACACCCTGGTTGTGGCCGGCTGCGAGGCGCATGTGTGTCTGCTGCAGACCGCGCTGGACCTGCTGGAAGACGAGTTCGACGTCTGGGTCGTGACCGACGCCTGCAGCTCGCGCACCGAGCGCAACCGCGACGCGGCCTTCGACCGGCTGGCCGGCGCGGGCGCCGAACTGGTGACGACCGAGATGGTCGGCTTCGAATGGCTGCGCACGGCCGAGCACCCGGCCTTCCGCGAGTGGCAGGCCCTGATCCGCTGATGTCCGTCGCGGGATGCGGCGTCGGCGCCGTGCGCTTCAGCGCTGCGGCACGTCGCGGGCGAACAGCGGCATGCCCAGCGCCTGCAGCGCCTGCTGGATCTGCACCACCGGCACCTGGCGCACGCTGACGCCGGTTTCCACGGCAATGGCCGCCGCCACGCCGGCCGCCTGCCCGGTGGCCATGCAGGCCGGCATGTTGCGCGAGCGGGCATGCGCGTCGTGGTCGGCCGAGATGCAGCGACCGGCCACCAGCAACTGCTCGACCTTGCGCGGCAGCAGGCAGCGGTAGGGAATCTCGTAGGGCGGCATGCTCTGGAAGTCGACATCGCCACCCTTCGGGTCGTGGATGTCGAGTGCCGAGGCGTCGGCACCGATGCTGTCCTCGAAATGCGTCTCGCCGCGCGAATCGGCGCCGGTCAGGGTGTACTCGCCCTCGATGTGCCGGGTTTCGCGCACGCCCAGGATGGGTGACACCTGGCCCAGGCGCGCCTGCTCGAAGCCAGGCACGCGCTCGCGCAGGAAGCGGCACACGCCCTCGATCTGGCGGTAGCACTCCAGGATCGCGCCCGTGAACTCCGCCGGCGAGAACACGTTCACGCCCAGCACACGGGTGGCGTTCACGTACATCTGGTCGTCGGCCGTCTTGAGCGTGATGTTGTCGCGCTGCAGCTTGACGCCAGTCTCGTCCTGGAAGCGCCGCAGCATGCCGTTGAAACCGGTCAGCCACAGGCCGTAGGCCAGGCCCTCTGCATCGCGCGGGATGGCGCGGGCCGGTACGTCGTCGCAGTCGCGGGCCCAGTCCGCCAGCCGCACCAGGTCGACGTTTTTCATGATGAAGTACATCGACACCGGCTGCATGCGCGCCTCGGCATCGCCCGAGCCCATGACGAAGGGGGCGCCGGCCTTGGCCGCCATGTCGGCATCGGCCGAGCAGTCGATGAGCACCTTGGCCGCCACGAACTGCCGCCCGGCCTTGCTCTCGACGAACACGCCCTTGACGGTGCCGTCCTCGACGTGGGGCGAGGAGACGAAGGTCTCGAACAGGATCTGCACGCCCGCTTCCACGCACAGGCGCGTGAGCAGCATCTTCATGATCTCCGGGTCGGTCGGCGAAGCGATGCGCACGCCGCCCGTCTTGGTCGTCGCCATGTAGTCGTCGCCCGCGCCGCCGGCGGCGCGCGCCAGGTTCCATATCTCCAGTGGAATGCCGCCGATCAGCGCGCCCGAGGGCTTCGTATTCAGGCCCAGCGTCAGGATGCCGCCGAGCGAGCCGAAGCGCTCGATCAGCACCACCTTGCGGCCGCGGCGCGCGGCGGCGATGGCGGCGATCGGGCCGGTCGTGCCGCCGCCGACGATGACCACGTCGGCCTCCGTCAGCACGGGGACCTGTCGGCTGGGTTCCTGGATCATGGAGAGGCTCACGGGGGATGTTCCTTGTGGTCTGGGGAAAGGAGAGGAGAGGAGGGGAGGGCAGGGACGGGGGTCAGTCCAGCTTGGCGCCCGACTGCTTGACGGCCTGCGCCCACTTGGCGATCTCGGCCTCGTTCCAGCGGGCGAATTCCTGCCGGCTGTTGCCGACCACGATGGCGCCGGCCGAGGCGAGCTGGCGGCGCAGATCGGGGTCGCGCAGCACCGCCACCATGTCGGCGTGGATCTTGTCGGCAATGGGTTCGGGGGTGGCGGCGGGCACGAGCGCACCGATCCATGACACGGCTTCGAAGCCCGGCAGGTCCGACTCGGCCAGCGTGGGCACGTCGGGCAGCGTCTCGACGCGCTCCTTGCTGCTGACGGCGATGGGGCGCAGGCGCTCGGACTTCACGTGCGGCGTGGCCGCCACGATGTTGTCGAACATCAGGGTGATCTGGCCGCTGAACATGTCGTTGTAGGCCGCCGGCGTGCCCTTGTACGCAACGTGCACGAGGTCGGTGTTCGTCGTGCGCTTGAACATCTCGCCCGCCAGGTGGTTGGAAGTGCCCACGCCGCCCGAGCCGAAGTTCAGCTTGCCCGGGTTGGCGCGTGCATGCGCGATCAGTTCCTTGACGTTCCCGAAGGGCACCGAGGGATTGGCGACCAGCACCAGCGGCGTGATCGACACGAGCGTGATCGGCTTGAAGTCCTTCAGGTAGTCGTAGTTGAGCTTGGTGTACAGCGTGGTGCTGATCGCGTTGGCCACCGTGCCGAAGAAAATGGTGTAGCCATCGCCCGGCGCGCGGGCCGCCAGCTCGGTGCCCAGGTTGCCGCCGGCACCGGGACGGTTCTCGATCACCACCGGCTGGCCCCACTTCTCCGACAGCTTCTGCCCCACGGCCCGCGCGATCACGTCGGTGGCACTGGCGGCCGGGAAGCCGAAAAGGATGCGCACCGGCTTGGTCGGCCAGGCCGGATCTGCGGCGGTAGCGGGTGGCGCCAGCGCCATCAGGGCGGTGCCGAAGGCTGCTGCCATCAGCTGTCGTCGTGCTTGCATGCTTGTCTCCGTCGGGCATTCGCCTGCGAGCGCGCCCAGTTTTTGAACTCAAGAGCTTGGATGCTATGGTGCTATAGAGCACTTGTCAAACGTGAAGCAACGTAGCATCCGGCCACTGCCGCCATGAACGCACGCCTCACTCCCTCGACCGACGATCCGCTCGGCCCCTTCACGCAGCCTCCGGCCGCGGGCCTGGCGAAATACGCGCAGCTGCGCGCCACCCTGGCGTCGGCCATTCGCGGGGGCCATTGGAAGCCCGGCAGCCAACTGCCGGCCGAGCGCGAGCTGGCCCGCATGACGAACTACAGCCTAGGCACGGTGCAACGGGCGCTGCGCGAACTGGCCGACGAGGGCATCGTGGTTCGCACCCATGGCAGCGGCACCTATGTGGCGGAGGGCCGCGGCGCGATCGACGCGCCGCTGCACCTGCGCTTTCTGGGACGCGACGGCGAGCCGGCCTTCTTGCCGCTGTATCCGAAGATGCTCGACCGCCAGCGTGTGAAGGAGCCCGGCCCCTGGTCCGACTGGCTGCATCCCGCCGACGGCGAGGTGGTGCGTATCTCGCGTCGTATCAGCGTCAATGGCGAATTCGACGTATTTAACCGCCTGTATTTCAGTGCCCAGGCCTTTCCCGGCCTGGCCTCGGCGTCGCTGGCGGCGCTGGATGGCGCCAACCTCAAGCAGATGCTCGGCAGCGAGAGCAGCATGCCGGTGACCGAGGTGTCGCAGTGCGTGACCTGCGTGGCCCTGTCGGCCGAGGCGGCTGCCGCGGTCGGCGTGCAAACCGGTTCGCTCGGCATGCTGCTGGAGAGCGGGGCGATGTCGGGGCGCGAGCCGCTGTACTTCTTCGAATCCTTCATCCCGCCGAACGCGCGGCGTCTCGACGTGTCCTGAAAGCACGGGCCGCGCGGAGCGGCCACGTCAGCTTCGCGAAAGCGCCGCCACTCACGATGCCCGCGCGCATCGCAGCCCTGGGCTGTTGCGCCACAAGAACGACAGGAGACCGAATGTCCAGCTATGCCGAATTCCACCGCCGCTCCCTGGAGCAGCCTGAGGCCTTCTGGGCCGATCAGGCGCGCCTGATCGACTGGCACCAGGCGCCCACGCAGATCCTCGACGCCAGCCGGCCCCCGTTCTGCCGTTGGTTCGTGGGCGGCCAGACCAACCTGTGCCACAACGCGGTCGACCGGCACCTGCCCGAGCGCGGCGAGCAGCCGGCGCTCATCGCCATCTCGACCGAGACGGGCAGCGAGCGCAGCTACACCTTTCGCGAGCTGCACGCCGAAGTGCAGCGCACGGCAGCGATGCTGCTCGAAATTGGCGTGCAGCGTGGCGATCGCGTGCTGATCTACATGCCCATGATCGCGGAGGCCGCCTTCGCCATGCTGGCCTGCGCGCGCATCGGCGCCATCCACTGCGTGGTGTTCGGCGGCTTCGCCAGCGGCTCGCTGGCCTCGCGCATCGAGGACGCTGAACCGAAGGTGGTCGTCAGCGCCGACGCCGGATCGCGCGGCGGCAAGGTGGTGCCGTACAAGCCGCTGCTGGACGAGGCGATCCGCCTGTCGAAGCACAAGCCCACCGCCGTGCTCCTGTACGACCGGGGGCTCGCTGCTATGGAATTGATAGCTGGCCGCGACCATCTGGCGGGCGCTGCGGGCCAAAAACATGCCCAGACGCAGGTGCCGTGCACCTGGCTGGATGCCACCGACATCAGCTACACCATCTACACCAGCGGCACCACCGGCAAGCCCAAGGGCGTGCAGCGCGACGTGGGCGGCTATGCGGTGGCGCTGGCAGCGAGCATGAAGCACATCTTCGACGGCCGGGCCGGCGAGACGTACTTTTCCACCAGCGACATCGGCTGGGTGGTGGGCCACAGCTACATCGTCTATGGGCCGCTGATCGCCGGCATGGCCACGATCATGTACGAGGGCCTGCCCACGCAGGGCATGGACCGCCAGCCCGACGGCGGCATCTGGTGGCGCCTGGTCGAGCAGTACAGGGTGACCGTGATGTTCAGCGCGCCCACCGCCGTGCGGGTGCTCAAGAAGCAGGACCCGGGGCTGCTCAGGAAATACGACCTGTCGAGCCTGCGGGCGTTGTTCCTGGCCGGCGAGCCGCTGGACGAACCCACGGCCCGCTGGATCAGCGAGGGCCTGGGCGTGCCGATCATCGACAACTACTGGCAGACCGAATCGGGCTGGCCCATCATCACCCTCCCGGTCGGCGTGGAGCGCCGGCCGACGAAGTTCGGCAGCCCGGGCATCGCGATGTACGGCTACCAGGTGAAGATCGTGCACGAGACCACGGGCGAGGAACTCACGGCGCCCAACGAGAAGGGCGTGGTCGTCATCGAGGGGCCCACGCCGCCGGGCTTCATGCAGACCGTGTGGCGCGACGACGAGCGCTTCGTCGACACCTACTGGAAGAGCATCCCCGACAAGCTGGTGTATTCCACCTTCGACTGGGGCATCCGTGACGAGGAGGGCTATTACTACATCCTGGGGCGCACCGACGACGTGATCAATGTGGCCGGCCATCGTCTGGGCACGCGCGAGATCGAGGAGGCCATCTCCGGCCACGCCAACGTGGCCGAGGTCGCGGTGGTGGGCGTCGCCGATGCGCTCAAGGGCCAGGTGGCGATGGCCTTCGTGGTGCCCAGGACAGGAAACGCAGCGACCGACAACGCCGAGGCCATGAAGCTCGAGGGTGAGATCATGAAGCGGGTGGCCGACGACCTCGGCGCGCTGGCGCGGCCGGCGCGGGTGCGCTTCGTGCCCGGCCTGCCCAAGACGCGCAGCGGCAAGCTGTTGCGACGCGCCATCCAGGCCGTGTGCGAACAGCGTGATCCAGGCGACCTGACGACACTGGACGATCCCGCCACGCTGCAGGCCGTCCGCGCCGCCGTGGCGGCTGGCTGAGGGCGGGCCGGGTCATCCCGGTTGCTGCATCGCGGCCAAGTGCCAAGAATTGCCGCTCTTGCGCGCGCGGATGACTGCGCTGCCGACTCTTGTATTGGGAGCGGTCCGGCGTCACATGCTTGACGTGGCACAATGCGAAGGTACTCAGGCCCTTCCCCAGCCACAGTCGCATCCGCCAATCGGTTCAGCCGTGTCGCGGAAGGTTTTCAAACCAGCTAATGCTTCCCGAAGGGAAGCGGAGGTCAGCGGAACATGAGCGATTCTTCGTCTCCATCGTCGGTCTACACCGCCTATCAAGGCAACTCCTACCTCTTCGGCGGCAACGCGCCGTATGTCGAAGAGATGTACGAGAACTACCTCGCCAACCCGGGCAGCGTGCCCGACAACTGGCGCTCCTACTTCGACGCACTCCAGCACGTGCCTGCCACCGACGGCAGCAACACGAAGGACGTCCCCCACCTCCCGGTCATCAACGCTTTCGCCGAGCGCGCGAAGCAGGGCACGACGAAGGTCGTGCAGGCCAGCGGCGCCGATTCCGAACTGGGCCGCCAGCGCACCGCCGTCCAGCAGCTGATCGCCGCGTACCGCAACGTCGGCGCCCGCTGGGCCGACCTCGATCCGCTCAAGCGCACCGAGCGCCCGGCCATTCCCGAACTCGAGCCGTCCTTCTACGGCTTCTCGGACGCCGACCTCGAAACCGTTTTCAACACCAGCAACACCTTCTTCGGCAAGGACACGATGTCCCTGCGCGAGCTGGTGAACGCCCTGCGCGAAACCTACTGCGGCACCATCGGTTCCGAGTACATGTACATCACCGACCAGACGCAGAAGCGCTGGTGGCAGCAGAAGCTCGAGAGCGCCCGCACCAACCCCAAGCTGAGCAACGAGCAGAAGAAGCGCGTGCTCGACCGCCTCACGGCCGCCGAAGGCCTGGAGCGCTTCCTGCACACCAAGTACGTCGGCCAGAAGCGCTTCTCGCTCGAGGGCGGCGAGAGCTTCATCGTCTCCATGGACGAGCTCATCACCCGCGCCGGCGAGAAAGGCGTGCAGGAGATCGTGATCGGCATGGCCCACCGCGGCCGCCTGAACGTGCTGGTCAACACCCTGGGCAAGATGCCCAAGGACCTGTTCGCCGAGTTCGACCACACCGCGCCCGAAGACCTGCCCAGCGGCGACGTGAAGTACCACCAGGGCTTCAGCTCCGACGTCAGCACCCCCGGCGGCCCGGTGCACCTTTCGCTGGCCTTCAACCCCTCTCACCTCGAGATCGTGAATCCGGTCGTCGAAGGTTCGGTGCGTGCCCGCATGGACCGCCGCGGCGACAAGGAAGGCGATCAGGTCCTGCCCGTGCTCGTGCATGGCGACGCGGCCTTCGCCGGCCAGGGCGTCGTGATGGAAACGCTGGCGCTGGCCGAAACCCGCGGCTACTACACCGGCGGCACGGTCCACATCGTCATCAACAACCAGATCGGCTTCACCACCAGCGACCCGCGCGACAGCCGCTCGACGCTGTACTGCACCGACGTGGTCAAGATGATCGATGCGCCGGTGCTGCACGTGAACGGCGACGATCCCGAGGCCGTGGTGCTGTGCACGCAGCTCGCGCTCGAGTACCGCCAGGAGTTCAACAAGGACGTGGTGGTCGACATCGTCTGCTTCCGCAAGCTGGGCCACAACGAGCAGGACACCCCTTCGCTCACCCAGCCGCTGATGTACAAGAAGATCGCGGCCCACCCCGGCACGCGCAAGCTGTACGCCGACAAGCTCGCTGCGCAGGGCCTGGGCGACACGCTGGGCGACGACATGGTCAAGGCGCAGCGCGCGGCCTTCGACGCCGGCAAGAACACCTCCGACCCGGTGCTCACCAACTTCAAGAGCAAGTACGCGGTCGACTGGAGCCCCTACCTCAACAAGAAGTGGACCGATACCGCCGACACGGCGATCCCGCTTGCAGAGTGGAAGCGCCTGGCCGAGAAGATCACCACGGTGCCCTCGGGCTTCACGGTGCATCCGCTGGTCAAGAAGGTGCTGGACGACCGCGCCGCCATGGGTCGCGGCGACGTCAACGTCGACTGGGGCATGGGCGAGCACATGGCCTTCGCCTCGCTGGTGGCGAGCGGCTACCCGGTGCGCCTGTCGGGCGAGGATTCCGGCCGCGGCACCTTCACGCACCGCCACGCGGTGCTGCACGACCAGAACCGCGAGAAGTTCGACGAAGGCACCTACGTGCCGCTGCAGAACGTCGCCGACAACCAGGCACCGTTCGTCGTCATCGACTCCATCCTGTCCGAAGAGGCCGTGCTGGCTTTCGAGTACGGCTATGCCTCCAACGACCCGAGCACGCTGGTGGTCTGGGAAGCGCAGTTCGGCGACTTCGTCAACGGCGCCCAGGTGGTGATCGACCAGTTCATCGCCTCCGGCGAAGTGAAGTGGGGCCGAGTGAACGGCCTGACGCTGATGCTGCCGCATGGCTACGAAGGGCAGGGCCCCGAGCACAGCTCGGCCCGCCTGGAGCGCTTCATGCAGCTCGCGGCCGACACCAACATGCAGGTCGTGCAACCCACCACGGCCAGCCAGATCTTCCACGTGCTGCGTCGCCAGCAGATCCGCAACCTGCGCAAGCCGCTGGTCATCATGACGCCGAAGTCGCTGCTGCGGAACAAGGACGCGACCTCGCCGCTGTCGGAGTTCATCAAGGGTGGCTTCCAGACCGTCATCCCCGACAACAAGGAACTCAAGGCCGAGAAGGTCAAGCGCATCGTCGCCTGCTCGGGCAAGGTCTACTACGACCTGGCCAAGAAGCGCGAGGAGAAGGGCACCGACGACGTGGCGATCCTGCGTGTCGAGCAGCTCTACCCATTCCCGCACAAGGCCTTCGCGGCCGAGATCAAGAAGTACCCCAACGCGACCGAGATCGTCTGGTGCCAGGACGAGCCGCAGAACCAGGGTGCCTGGTTCTTCGTGCAGCACTACATCCACGAGAACATGCTCGACGGGCAGAAGCTGGGTTACGCCGGCCGTGCGGCGTCGGCCTCGCCGGCGGTGGGCTATTCGCACCTGCACCAGGAACAGCAGAAGGCGCTGGTCGACGGCGCCTTCGGCAAGCTCAAGGGCTTCGTGCTGACCAAGTAAGACGGGCAACGGGCCGGCGCAGTGCGCGCCGGCCCGCGTCCATGTGCGCCGAGCCCCGCGCCGGTACCGCTCCCCAGAAATGAACAGACAGAGATAAGAAAATGTCCATCGTTGAAGTCAAGGTTCCCCAGTTGTCCGAATCCGTGGCCGAGGCCACGATGCTCCAGTGGAAGAAGAAGGCCGGCGAAGCCGTTGCGGTCGATGAAATCCTGATCGAGATCGAGACCGACAAGGTCGTGCTCGAAGTGCCCGCGCCGGCGGCTGGCGTGCTGGCCGAGATCGTCCAGGGCGACGGGGCCACCGTGGTGGCCGACCAGCTGATC
>JAFEEH010000024.1 GCA_018241185.1 Pseudomonadota bacterium
CCTCACGATGGCCACCCCGAACAGGAGCGCCGCCGCTGGGCGGCAAGCCGCTTCGGGCTACGCCCTACGCGCCTTGCCGCCCAGCGAGTGAAAGAAGACTTACACCACTTCCTGGGACATCAACGATGAAATGTGATTTCCATCTGCGGTGTCGTCTTTTGGCGCCGGAGCCTCCGCAATTGATGGGAGGTCACAGTCATCGATTCGATTCACAAGTGCGGTGCTCTGCACGATCGGCAGAGCCGGGATGAGCGTAGCGCGCGAAGCACACCGCTGGTGCGCGCCCCCCGGTTATCGAGACCGCAGTCCATGTCCGCTTCACTGAAAGTCCGGGGACGCCCGAGGTTCATACCGCCCTGCTGCGGGCTTGCCGAGTTGCCTGGCAGGCGCGAAGGCCCGCCGGCATGGTTGTGCCGCCACCCGCCGGGCGTGCCTGTTGGTACGTCTAAAGCTTCTCGTTCATCGCCATCGGAGATCACCCATCAGTGCGCTGCAACGCAACGAACCAGCTGGCCCGGCATGACTCTTTGACGTGCAGTGCTCGAGGAGCAGAGACCATGGGCCATGACCCACGCGGCACAAGGGCACCGTGCCCCTGCCACGGCGCGGCGCGGCCTCATCCCGGTGCATTCGAAGGCTCGGCCGCACCATGCCCGGGCACGGTTCTGGCACCAGCGCTGGCGGGTGAATGGCACGGGTCGTGCGCATCGCTTTATCTATTAGAAACAAAGTAGCCATTAGTACTGCCGAGGCTGTGTTGCGCACCGTGGTAGATCCGTATCAAGAGAGCTCGACATTCAAAGGAGACACATGTCGGTCGATTAAATTGCTTCAGCCAGATCCGTGGACGCGACCTACCTCGCGAATCGACCGGTCATTGCAGCGCGGCAGCACGTCGTGTCCAGCGGCCACTACCTGGCATCCCACGCGGCATTCCAGATCCTCGAGGCCGGCGGCAATGCGGTGGACGCCGCCGGCAAAACGAGTCTGCAAGGATGGCCACCGAGTCCAGCATCAGCGAACCCTCGTGCCAACTGCGGACCAACGCCTTTGTCAAGGTTTGAAGCCGAGCGCAGTCATTGCTTTGCTCAAACCCTGGCGGCTCGCCCATTACTCCGCCCATGGATCGTCCGTGCGAAGCGACCAATATTCACGGGCTGTCGCAACGGTCCACTCCGCTCCGCTCTTGATCGTTGCGAGCTGATCCCATGCAATCGGCATGGACACGCCCAGCCCAGGCCGGGCGCGCGCAGAGAAGGCCGCTGCGGTGGTCGCCCCATGGCCGTGGGGCAGGTAGTCCACAAAGAGCTTCCCGACGCGGTTGGACGGGCCGCTCTTGCCGACGAAACGGGAAGGGATCGTGCGCGCGAGGTGGACCACGACGGCGCGGCCTTTCTCGAAGCGGGCCATGATCCGGTAGCCGTCGAACTTGATCTCGAAGATCCACTCGCCGGCAGGCAGCGAGCTTGCCAGCGCGGCCAGTTGCGGGGCGAGCTTTGCAGGCAGTGTCGCGCGTGCGGCGGCCAGTGGCATGCTGGCTGCTTTCTCCCGCGCGGCCGCGGGCGTCGCCTTTGTCCGCCGTGGCGCCTTGTGCGGCGGCACCGGTTCGGCGGGGCATGTCTCGTGAGTTTTGCGCCCGCGGTGCCGCGCAGCACGCTGTCGGGGAGGGCGCTGACCACGTCGTATTCGGTTCTCGGGCGCGCGAACTCGTCGCGCTTCTTGAACAGGATCCAGGGTTCCTGCCGCTCGCCTCCCTTGGCGATCTTCACCAGTTCCTACAGGCCCTGCAGCTTCTCGCCGTGCATGTGAAACAGCAGCTTGCCAGCGGCCAAGCCCTTGCGCGGGTCCCCGACCGGCTCCCAAGTGCCGCGATCCCAGACGAGGCGCTCCTAATGGTCGATGTCGACCATTTCAAGGCGATCAACGACGCCCTAGGGCATCAGGCCGGCGACGACTGCCTGCGGCGACTGGCCACGGTCGTGCGGGAGGTATCGGAGCGCGAAGGAGGATTTGACGCCCGTTACGGTGGCGAGGAGATGGCGGCGCTTCTGCTCGATCATGGCCGGCCTCTCGTGGCGGCAGAGTCGCTGCGCCAAGCTATCTATAACCTGGAGTGGCAGGACAGAGGCCCGCGGGCGCAAAAATTACTGTGTCGGTCGGGGTTGCCGTGGCCGATGCCAAGACGCTTGGCGCCCGAAGACTTGATCGCGGCAGCGGACCGAGCACTTTATGCCGCCAAGGCGGCAGGCCGCAACCGGGTTGCAGTCGATCCACGCGAGCCAGTTCCTGAGCAGACGCGAGGAGTGGTCGGCGCATGATGTTCCGTTTAGATATCGGTGCTTGGGCGCCCAGGCCAACTGGGCGACGCCGAGCGCCGCGGCTTGGTCAAGCACCTGCTGCACCAGCGCACGCTTGGCGCCGAAGAAATGCAGGCTCGCCTCCACCTCCATCGCCGCGGCCGGCGCGGATGACACGGCTCCTCAGTGCGACATTGCCTGCCGCGCCTTTGCCGACCGACACGCCGATACACCGCGGTCGCGGCTCCCCTTTCGTCGATTGCTGCTGAACTCGGCGCCGCAATTGTCTTGCGCCAAACTGGCTCAAGGACTGTCCACCCAACAATGGGCGTCGCGTGCGCGGATGTCCAGAGCCATGCTTTCCCGCGCCGAACGTGGCTTGGTGCGGCCACGCCTTGGGGCCCAGCAGCGAATTGCAATTGCCTTGGAAATCTCGCTCGCACAACTCTTCACAAGCCGTCCAGCGCCGACTCGACCGCGCTAGCTGCCAGGTCGCACCAGGACAGCGGGGGCACGCAACTCAAATACGTTAACGGAAGGCGTTCCACACATAGGTCTCTACGCAGACCTGGTTTGGCAAAATGGTGGCGCCTACCGTTAACTGATTTTTGATGGCCACCCGTCCTCATGGTCCCACTGCCTCGTTATTCGAGGAACGGCCGAACCACAGCACTCATGTCTCCGAATTCGAAAATGCATTCGAGAGCTGGCTTGCGACTCAACAAGGCTCCGGAACGGTGCGGCAGTCCTCGGCCATCGAGGTCTATCGAACGATGTGGGACAGCTTCTCCGCCTGGTGCCTCGGCCGGTCGCCGCGCGTGACCCTGGATTCGCTGGCGCTCGACGATCTGCAGGCGTTCCAGTCCGCTCGCTTCGGCCGTAAGACCACGGATCGATCGCTCTCCCCTCGCTATGCGCTGCGCCTGGTGCGGCTCATCGACCACGTGCTGCGTCACCATGCAGCGGCCACCGACGCCCCGGTGAACACGGCGCCCACCGACTGGATTGCGGCCAACCCCGAGGTGCGCTATTCGGAAGCAGAGACCAAGGATCCGCTGCCCGAATACCTCACCGCGCTCGAGGCTCGCCAGTTGATCACGCACCTGTCGTCGGCGCGCCCACGGCCTGGCCGAGACAGCAACGCACTCGCCGCAATGAGCTGGCAGGAGGTGCGCAATCGCGCCTCCGTGGCGCTTCAATTGGGGGCGGGCCTGACTCCCGGTGATGTGCGTGCTCTGGTGCTCGGATCACCCATCTCCCAGGGCGGGCGTGTGCGGGGCCAAATCTGGAAGCTCAGCGTGCCTGGCAACGGAACGTCCAAGGCGAGGGAAACACCGCTCGCGCCCTGGGCCGCCGAGCTGCTGCAGTACTGGATGCAGGTGCGACGGGATGCAGGCATCGCCGGCGAGCACCTCTTTCCGTCGACCCGCACCGGCAAGCCCTGGCTGGCGGACTCCCAGTACAAGAATGCCCGCCAGGTCCTTGAAGACGCCGGCATGGATTCGCGCGAGGGGGGATCGTTTCGGCTGAGGCACACGTTTGCGATGCGCCAGTTGCGACGCGGCACACCACCCGATCAGGTGGCGGCATGGATGGGCGTGGAGCCAGCTGAAATGCGGCGCTATGAGCGCGTTCTGCCGGCGGCCGTCGAGGTCGTCTAGGCCCGCCGCGTTAGGCCCCCACGGATCGGTGCTTCTCCATATGCCGGTCAAACGCGCGCCGCGCCGCCTCAACGGCTTCTTTGGGACCGCGCAGGGTGACCTCGGCAGTCCCGGCCGGCAATGCGTCCTTGAGCACCGCACGCTTGATGGCATAGATGCGCTGGTGAATGACCCCGTACTCCGCCGTCAGGAGCATCGGCGGATCCTTGTCGATGAACAGGCGCTTTGCGATCTCCAAGGTGCGCGCGTCGAATCGCCGAAGCTTGGCGATGCGCGCCAACTCTTCCTCGTCAATAGTGACGGCCATAGCAAGGCAAAGTCATGAACAGGCTCATCAAACCCAGATATGCCCAGTAGAGCGCGAGCGCGCCCACCGAGAATGCCAGCATGCCCCAACGCGGGAAGTTCGGGTCGCCGATCAGGAACCCGAATACGAGCGTCACCAGAAAGCCAAGTAACGCAATCGGTACCAGCACGGCTCGTATGACTGGCTCGGCGAGCACCAGCACGGCGCTCACCAACACTCGAACGACCTGTAAGACCGCAAAGGCGACCCACCACGCACTGGCAATCGCCAGACCACCGGCGCGGCCAGCGATGCTGCCGTCGACGTTGGCACTCTGCATTTCCGCTGTCCTCGTCATTTCGCTTCCTCCGTGGCCCAGCACACCGGCTTCAGGGCCGCCAGTGGCAAGGCGCTGCTGGTCCCGTCGCCGAAGCGCACCTCACCCATGTCCCCGTCATGGGCCTTCATGCGAAGCGAGCCGCGTTTGCCCTCATGCTCCACGACGAGCACCGTCTTGCCCCCGCTTCGAGCAGGCGTGGCCGTCACAGCTGGCGAGGGGGATCCACCCAGCCCTGCGCGTCGCGCATTCGCGATGACGGCCTCCACATTCCCGCGATAGACGGGTTCCTGGCGCTGCAGCACTGCGCATAACACCTCGGGCTCCTGGCGCCCCACCGACACCAGCCGGTATAGGGTCCGCACGTCCTCGCTCACCGTCCCGTTCCGTACGGCGTCGATCAATTCCGGTGGGGCGTCATTGAGTGCAGCAGCCTCCGTGATGAAGGATTTCGCCTTGACCAGACGACGAGCGATCTCCGCGCGACTGGTGCCCTCACTCTCGCGCTCGGCGATAAACAGGGCGAGGTCCATCGCCGACATGTCCTCGCGATGAAGGTTCTCCGCCGCCTGAGCGAACGGATCGGCACGGTCATCCAGAAACGCCGGAACTGTGGTCAGCTCTGCTTGCCGTGCGGCCCGCACCCGACGCTCGCCTCTGTTGACCACGAACCGCCCAGCCCGCTCCGGGTGTCGGCGCAGCGAAACTGGCTCGAGCACGCCGTGCTCACGAATCGAGACACTCAGTTCCTCAATCGACTCTCGCTTGAAACTCCGACGCGGCTGCTTCGGGTCGAAGTCAATAAGCGAAAGATCCACGTGGACCGCCGCAGCAGGATCAGAGACACCCGCCCCCGCCGCCAAAAAGTCTGAGGCCCGGAACTGCGCCAGGCCGCTCAAGTCGAGTGCTTCCAGATCGCTCATGCCGCGACTCCTTGCGCGTCGACGACGGACCGCATCCGCATCCGCTCATGAAGGATCCGGAACGCTTCCTTGACCTCAAGGCTAGCCTCTCGGGCAGAACTCTTGCCCAGCTCCCACACTGCCTTGCCCTCCGCCAGCGCCTCGGGGATCGCGGAACGCGTCGAGATCCGAGCTGGCACCACGAAGTCCCGATAGCTCGCCGCCAGTTGCTGCACCGCGGCCTTCTGCCGCGCAGAGTGCGCGTTGAAGCGATTTAAGACGATGCCCGCCAGCTCAAGACGCGGGTTGTACCGTTGGCGAACCCCGAACACGGTCTTCAGCATGTCCGTCACACCGTCGATGCTGTATTCCTCCAACTCGATCGGGCACACCACGCGTGTGGCTGCGATAAGAGCAGCACTCATGCGCAATCCGAGTGCCGGCGGCGTATCGATGATCACGGCGTCGAACTTCTTCTCAAGCCGATGCACGGCATCCTTGAAGGCCGGGATGACCTCTTCTGGACTTGCCAGCTCAACATCCGCCAGGCGCTTAGAAGCGGCAAAGAGCGAGACCCGACGCTGGCTTCCATCTGCAGGCATGCATGCATCGATCGCGCGATTGGGATCGAATAGGCTCGCCGCCAATTTGCCTGTATCGCTGCTGCGCAATGTCTTCGAGGCATTGCCCTGTGTGTCCAGATCGATGAAGCACACCGACTGCTGCTGCACATCGGCCAGCCACAGCCCGTAGAGCACCGACAGCGTCGACTTTCCGACACCACCCTTCTGATTGCCGAACACGATTACATGGCCCATGGAAGAACCTCCTCAGGTTGGCAACCGTGCGGTGCACGGCTGCTCGCATCGACCACTTCGCTACAAGACGTAAAGGCCTTTGCTGGTTGCTCAACACCGCCATCTCGACATAAATAAACCATTAGGTTTCGAATCGCGTTGTCGATGCGGCCGGACTGATACTCAGCGTAGCGCAATGCATGCTCGGTGTACATCCCTGCTATAGCTAGCTGTAGCAACGTAGAAATATGCGTTCATTGACATGATGCAAGCGTGTGGCCGACATTTCGCGCCATGCAGTCTCATCAGTCGTTGTTTAGGGAGTCACGCGATAGGTGGCGAGCGGTCCGGCCCGTCCTGGCAGCGACGCTTGCGATCGCCGCCAGCGCGATTGCATGGGCTGGGCCGAGTTCAGCTGCCGAGCAGCGAACGGTCCCCGCGACAGAACAACGCGCTCGCGACAGCGACAGAGTCGAGGTGCTGCGTCAGGAGCTAAAGAAGTCCGAGGATCTGCTCGCCTCGCTGGCCAGGCGAAAAGCCGAGCGACTCGCAGCATCCGATGTGACCGCTGCCGCCGAGGCAGAAGAGCAGCACCGAAGAACGCTCAGCGACGTTGCGGCCCTGAAGCGGGAGTTGGCCCTGACAGCGCGCCAGGTCACGACTCCCAATGCCGACCCATCATCAGTCCAGCCGGTCTCGCGCGCGGCCGCCCCCGCGGCCGCCACGCCAAAGCCCGCCTCGCCCCCCACCTCGTCCCCCGCCCCGTGGTGGGACGTCTACGGACGCGGGCGGGCGCTGCCCTCCTCCTCATCCGTTTCCCAGGCGCCAGCAGCAGTGCCAGCGCCAACCCCCGTCTCAGGCCGTCGACTGGAGTAGTGCCATGCGCGTAATGAAAGAACAGTTCACTTTGGTTCACAATTCAGGGAGCACTCACTCACACGCGCCCCGCCATGGCCACAGCGGCTCGGCCCACCAGTCTCAAACCCAAAACAACAGCGACCAACGCAGCGACGCCTGCCAGAACGGCACCGGCGGACGGGCCGATTGCCCGTGCCACGCCGGCGCAAACGGTCAGTCAGCTCGAGTTCGTCCAGTTGCTGCACAAGGGCGCCGTCATCGAGGTGGTGATCGCGGAGGTCGCACAGGGCAGCTATCAGCTGCAGCTTGTGGTGGCGCTGCACGCCGGCCGCAGAACACTGATGACGGCGACGCGCCAGCCACGCGCCTTCCGCAGCCTGGACACCTTGCGCAGGCACCTCAAGACGCTCGGCATCGGCAAAACGCTCGTCCGGCTCGAGCTGCTGGCCTAGAACCCGCAGGCGGCGCCGGGCTCGCAGGTCGGGCCCTGCACCTGGCGATGCTGCTCGTCGCGGCACTGGGTGCGCTGTCGCCTGAACTGGTCCTGGCCGGCAGCCCGTTCGCCACTGGCGCGCAGGCCACCCAGCAGCAGCTCACCTCCATCCTGACCCCGATCGCCGCGGTCGCCGTCATGGTGACCGGTGCGATGGCGTGGTTCGGGCGCCTGAGCTGGTGGTGGATGGTGGCCGTCGTGATCGGCACCGTGCTGGTCTTCGGCGGTCCGCAGATCGTCTCGTGGATCCGCGGCATGTTTGGCGTCTGAGGCCAAACGCATGAGCCGCAACCAGGGCATCGTGGCCGACACGCTCTTCGTCGGCATGACGCGCCCCTCGATGATCTGGGGCGTCACCTACTCGGCCATGATGTTCAACATCATCCTCACGACCGAGTCCTTCATCGTGACGAAGAACCTCGTGTGGCTGCTGGGGTTCCTGCCCATCCACGGGGTGCTGTACCTGGTGTGCCTGTACGAGCCGCGGTTCTTCGACCTGCTGCAGCTGTGGGGCCGAACCCGGCTGCCGGCCATGATCAGCGGCAACCTCCGGTTCTGGAAAGCCAACTCGTACTGTCCACTGGCCATCGATCTCCCCGGCTTCACCGGCCGGCGCCGAACGCGCACGCTGCCTTCGGTGATCTGAGCGACGCGATGCAGTTCCTGTCCCGCTCCGAATCCACCCTGCGTCGCGAGGTCAGCGCCGCGGCCATGATTCCGCTGGTCGCCCACGTCGACGAACACGTCGCACGCACCCGCGCCGGGGACTACGTCCAGACCTTGCGTCTGTCCGGCGCGAGCTTCGAGAGCGCGGACGACGACGACATCAACAGCTGGCACGAGCGCCTGAACGTCACCTACCGCAACATCGGCTCGCCCAATATCGCCATCTGGACCCACGTCGTGCGACGGCGGGAAACCGGATACCCCGCAGGGCGGACGGTGACGGGCTTCGCCGATGAGGTGGAGCGCCGCTACCGCCAGAAGATGGCCGGCGAGCGGCTCATGGTCAACGAGCTCTACCTGTCCGTGGTCTACCGCCCGCAGCCGACGCGCCTTGGTAGCGCCGCGCTGCGCATTCTCAAGCGCACCGATGCCGAGGGCGCCCGGGCGGAACTGCGCGACTCACTGGATGCCTGCGCAAAGCTGCGCCAGGAGCTCATGGCTTCCCTGGAGCGCTACGACCCGGAACCGCTCGGCGTCTACCGGATCGACGGCGTGGATGTGCTCTTCTCGTCGCTCGCAGAGTTCCATGGCCTCCTGATCAACGGGGAGTGGCAGCGCATGCCCCTGCCACGTTCACCGCTTAATGAGGTGCTGGCCACGAGCCGCCCCTTCTTTGGCAACGAGGCGATGGAGTACCGCACCGGCACTCAGACCCGGATCGGCGCCTTTCTGGGCATCAAGGAGTACCCCACGCCCACGGCGCCAGGGATGTTCGGCGCGCTCCTGACGGCCCCCTTCCCCTTCGTTCTGACCCAGAGCTTCACGTTCCTGGCCAAGGGCACCGCGACTGACATGATGAGCCGCCAGCACAACCGGATGGCCTCCTCGGGCGACCTGGCGGTCTCTCAGGCCGACGAACTGCGTGACGCGCTTGACGACCTCATGAGCAACCGGTTCGTCGTCGGCGACCACCATTTCACGCTTCACCTCCTGGCCGACACCTATGACGGGGTGAGCGAGGCCGAGGGACGCCCCCGGCTCAAGCAGCTCAACGACAACGTGGCGCGAGCCCGCTACCTGCTCGGCGACACCGGCATGGTCGTGGCCCGGGAGGACCTGGCAATGGAAGCCGCGTTCTGGGCGCAGCTTCCAGGCAATTTCGGGTACCGCACGCGCAAGGCGCCGATCACGAGCCGCAACTTCGCGGCCATGTCCCCCTTCCACAACTTCCCGACGGGCCGGGCTACGGGCAACTACTGGGGAGACGCCCTGACCATGTTCATGACCCGCGCCGGGTCGCCCTACTACTTCTCGCTGCACGCGAGCGATCCTCGAAGCCCGGACGGTGGCAGCCGCCGCGACGTCGGACACGTCACTGGGGTCGGCCCCGTCGGGACCGGCAAGACGACCTTCCTGGGGTTTTGCATGATCGCGATCTGCAACCGCCTGGACGCCACCCAGGTCATCTTCGACAAGGATGAGGGGTTGCACATCCTCGTGCGCGCTCTCGGCGGCCAGTACCTCCCGCTCAAGAACGGGGCGCCGACCGGCTGCAACCCACTGCAGCTAGACGCCACCGTGTCCGACAACGTCGAGTTCATGCGCCACTGGTTGCGCCGGCTGGTGCTGCGTTCGCCCTCCGAGCCGCTCACGGTGCAGCAAGAAGACGACCTCGACCAGGCGCTGCGCGGCACACTCAAGCTCGAACTGCCCTTCCGGCGCCTCTCCCGGCTCATTGCCTTCCTGGACATCACCGACCCGGAAGGCATGTACGCCCGGCTGCGCAAATGGTGCGCGTCGGAGGACGGTGACTACGCCTGGGTGTTCGACAACGACCACGACGAAATCGCCCCCGTCCTGGCGCAGAACAGCCTCGTCGGCTTCGACGTCACCGACTTCCTCGACAACGACGTGGTGCGGGCGCCTTTGACCATGTACCTCTTCCACCTCGTGAACCGAATGGTCGACGGTCGGCCGCTCGTGTGCTGGATGGACGAATTCGCCAAGCTGCTGAGCGATCCAGCTTTCGCCCGCTTCGCCAAGAACGGTCTGGAGACCTGGCGCAAGAAGAACGCAAACCTGGCCACCTTCACCCAAAGCACCAGCCACGTCCTGGACTCGAGCATCGCGCGGGCCATCATCGAGCAGACGCCGACCAAGATCCTCTTCCCAAACCCGGACGCCGACTACGGCGAGTACACCGAGGGTTTCAACCTGACCGACCGCGAGTTCGCGCTCATCAAGCAGGAGCTGGAGCCCGGCTCCCGCCAGTGCCTGATCAAGCAGAACCACGTGAGCGTCGTCGCGCAGCTCGATCTCAAGGGTTTCGATGACGCCTTGCACGTGATCTCGGGACGCACCGGCAACGTCCGGCTCATGCGCGAGCTCATGGCGACCCACGGCTCCGAGCCCGGCCAATGGCTTGAGCCCTTCCGCGAGGCCCTTTCCGGCGAATCGCGGCGGCCCATTTCAACCCCAGAGGTGACCCATGCGTAAGCAGCTTTTTGCGATCTTCCTGGCCGCGTCCGCCCTCCTCGTTCCGCTCCACGCGAGAGCGGGGATTCCGGTCATCGACGTCACGGCGGTTGCCAACCTGATCCAGCAGGTCATGTACTGGCAGCAGCAGATCTCTGCCATGCAAAAGCAGTTCGACCAGCTCAAGGCGTCCAAGGAACAGCTGCAGCAGACGTACAGTTCGATGACCGGCACGCGCGGCATGGATCAACTGCTGCCGATGTCCAACACGGACCGGAACTACCTGCCTCAGAACTACAACGACCTGATGGGCGTCGTCGGCGGCTCGTCTTCAGGTTACTCAGGCCTGTCCGGCCAAGTGCAGTCCATCATGGACGCCAACAAGATTCTCTCCACATCGCAGATGGAGGCGCTAAGCCCGGACTTGCGGCA
Organism: Pseudomonadota bacterium; assembly: GCA_018241185.1. Taxonomy (GTDB): domain Bacteria; phylum Pseudomonadota; class Gammaproteobacteria; order Burkholderiales; family Burkholderiaceae_C; genus Xenophilus. The sequence continues at coordinate 11,205 of JAFEEH010000024.1, forward strand.
GATGGTCGACAAGGGACGGCAGGCATCGGCCATGCTCAACGGCCTCACGCGCAATGCATACGAGAACACGAGCGGCAGGTTCTCCGCCCTGCAGCAACTGATTGGCGCGATCGGGCGCACCAACGATCCGAAGGCGATACAGGAACTGCAGGCACGTATCCAGGCCGAGCAGAACATGCTCACCAACGAACAGACAAAGCTCCAAAGCCTCTACCAGATCGCACAGGCAGAGCAAGCCGCCCAACAACAGAGGGCTCGCGAACAGGTCATTTCCGGGCATGGCGGCTTCTCCAATCGATTCGTCCCGAGCCCCTGACCATGTCCAAGACAGTCCTCGTAATCATCATCGCGGTAGTCGCTGCTGCTGGGGGCGGCGCCTACCACATGCTGACGCAGCCGTCCCAGATGCCAACAGCGTCGCCGGCCGCTAAGCAGAGCCCTGAGGTATCGGCTCCCGCTGCGGCGCCTAAACCGACTCCGGATCACGGCAACTTTCAGAAGCGATTCCAGCCGTCCATGCCACCGAGCGGAAATGGCAAGTAGGTAGTCGAGGCTGGCCCCATGTTCTTCCAGCAATTCTGGACTTGGCTCACGTCGCAGCTGACGGACTACATCGCAACACAGTCCGCTGCAGTTGCAGGCGCGATCGAACCAGCCGCTGTCACTCTAGCCACCATCTACGTGATGATCTGGGGCTATCTGAGCCTGACTGGCCGAATTCAGGAGCCGATCTGGGAAGGCATCAAGCGCATCCTTTTCATCGCCATCGTCCTTGGCGTGGGCATTCGCCTCTGGATGTTCAATGCTGTCTTGGTCGATACCTTTTTCAAGGCGCCCGGTCAGCTGGCGGCGGTCATCACCGGAGCCAGCGATCCGGTAAGTGTCATTGACACCATCTGGGACAAGGGCGGGAACGTTGCCTCGAACCTGTGGAACAAGGGCGGAGTTCTCAGCGGCGACTTCGGGTTCTACCTCGCCGGTGCCATCGTCTATCTCATCATGGGCGGCGTATCTGTCTATGCGCTCTTCCTCCTGGCCCTCTCGAAGCTGGCGCTAGCGCTCATCCTTGCAATCGGGCCGGTATTCATCTGCCTGCTCCTATTTGAGACAACCCGAAGGTTCTTTGAGGCTTGGATTGCGCAGCTTGCCAACTACGCGCTGATTGCAGTGCTCAGCACATTGGTTGCAACCTTGATGCTCAAGGTCGTGTCCTCCTACGCGACCCAGACGGCTGCCCGAGGGGCTGCAATCGTGACGGTGGACGCTCTGAACATGATCCTGTGCGCTGCGTTGGTCCTGCTGATCATGCGTCAGGTGATGCCGATCGCCTCAGGCCTCGCGAGCGGCATTGCACTGAGCTCCTTCGGCGTGGTCAGCGGCATGACCCAGTGGGCCCTCGGTGGTGCGAAACGCTCGACCTACGAGTTCAGTCGAGGCGTCATCGACGGCGCTCGCCGTGAACCAGGAAGTCGGTGGGACTCGTTCCGACGCCTGGCAGGCAATCGCCTCGGCTCCGGCCTTTCGTCGGCCTCGAGGGCCGTGACGCCATCGCGGCGCGGAGGAACTGTCATCCCTCGTGAACAGGTGATGCCGAACCCAGCGCACCGCCAATGAGCGCAGACATCATGAAATCTCTCCTCGCTGCATCCCTTTTCGCGCTCCTAGCCGCCTGCGGCACGCGCCCACCGCTGCCACCTGAGTGCGAGGGCGAACTCACGCCGATCAACGGCACCTCGACATTCGGAGCACCCCATGACGCGCGATCCGGTGCTTGAGAACTACCTCGCGCAGGCGCAGAGCTGGGAGCTCGACCGCGCCACGCGTTCGGAGCGATCCGCCAAGGTCGCCTGGGGCGTGGCAAGCGCAGCCATGCTCATCGCCTTGCTCTCGGTCGGTGCCGTGGCAGGGCTCACGCCGTTGAAGCAACCCGTGCCTGTGGTCATTCGCGTCGACAGCAGCAGCGGGATCGTCGACGTCGTTCCGAGGTACGAGGGCACAACCGACGTGGAGCAGATCGTCACCCGCAACCTCCTCCAGAACTACGTCATCTCGCGTGAGCGCTATTTCTACGGCACGGCCGAGCCCGACTACGAACTCGTCGCCTCCCAGAACTCGCCCAAGCTGAACCAGGACTGGGCCGCGCTGTGGGCTGCCAACAATCCGCAGTCGCCGCTGAACGTCTACAAGGACGGCACAGCCATCCGGACGCAGGTTCGGTCCGTCACCTTCCTGAAGCTCGAGAGCGGCAAGGACAAACTCGCCCAGGTTCGCTTCACCCGCTACGCCCGGCCGGGCGGCACGGGCGACGAGCAGGCCACGCACTGGGTGTCCACGATCGAGTTTGCCTACGTGGCGCCGTCCAAAGACGAGAAGTGGCGCTCGCTCAATCCGCTCGGATTCCGCGTGGTCGAGTACCGGCGCGAGCCTGAGACGGTGTCCTCCAGCACCGCGCCGGCGCCTGGCGCAAAGCAGGACCTCCGATGAAGCTGACGTCTGCCATCACTCGAGGGTTGGTCGCGATCGCGCTGACCGGCAGCCTCTGGGTGATCGCGCCGCCGGCCATGGCCGCGACCATCCCGCCGACCGGCAAGGTTGACGCGCGCGTGCGAGTGGTGAACTACAACCCCGAGGACGTGGTCACCCTCCAGGGCTACGTGGGCTACCAGATCCATCTGCAGTTCGCCGAGGGAGAGGAGTTCGTGAACCTCGGATCGGGCGACAACGCGGCTTTCGACGTGGGTGCGGAGCGCAACCATTTCTTCATCAAGCCGAAGGAGGCCCGCGCCTCCACCAACCTCACGGTACTCACCAACCGGCGCGCCTACCACTTCGACTACACGGTGTCCGCCAACGCGCCCAGAGGAGCCGCGGCCAGGCGGATGGTCTATTCGATCCGGTTCGCCTATCCCGAAGAGGAAGCGAAGGCCCTGGCAGTGGAAGCCGAGCGGCGTCGCGCCGAGTCGCGGATGAGCCAGGCGTCGGATCGCCCGCGCAACACCAACTACTGGTTCTGCGGCAGCGACTCGCTCAAGCCCATGAGCGCGTACGACGATGGAGTGCAGACCCGGCTTCGCTTTCAGGCGCGCTCGGAGTTCCCGGCAATGTTCGTCCAGAACGACGACGGCTCCGAGTCGCTGCTCAACTTCAACGTCGAGGCCGACGAGGTCGTGATTCATCGCGTCGCGCGTCGCCTCGTGCTTCGCCGCGGCCAACTGGTCGGGTGCGTCGTCAACCAGTCGTTTGCCGGTGGCGGCGCTCGCACGCCGACCAACACCAACGCGCCCGGCGTGCACCGCACGACGGCGGAAGAAGCACCATGACGGGGTTCGACCGCGGCCGGCTCGAACAGGACGACCGCCTGACTGGGACATCGGCCGACGATCAAGCTCGCGGCGCTGATGCGGACGGGCGCGTGGACCTGGACACGGGGGAGATCCTCCCATCCGGCCAGCAGGCCCGTGCCGAGTCGACCAGCCGCGGCCCGGCCCGTGACTCCGGGGCGGCAACGGTACAGGGCGAGCGTGCCATCCCCTCCGTCAACCGCGAACGCTCGATCCAGTCCCGCGTGAGCGGCGGCCTGGCGCTGGCCACCATGGTCCTGCTCGGCGCTGGGTTCCTCTTTTGGTACTACAACACCCAATACGGCAAGACCCGGGATGCCGAGGAAGCTGCGCGCAAGGCGGCCGCAGCCCGCGCCGGCGGCGAGATGAAAGTTCCGCCCCTGGGACGGATCGACCCACCCAAACCTCCAGAGCCACCAACCGCCGCGGCAGCGGGCGCCCCGCCCGCACCACCCGCGCCCACAGCCGCATCGCCAGGCGGGCCGCCACAGAAGACACCCGAACAGCTGGCGCTGGAGCGGCAGCTCGGTACGCCGGTCCTGCGACGAGGTCAGTCGCTCGCCGGCGGCGCCGCACCTTTCGGTGGCGCAGATGCCATGCCAGGCGGGATCGGCGGCGTTGGCGGCCCCGGCCAGCCGGGGATACCCAACGTCGCGCAGCTGATTGGTGCCATGCAGGGCACGCCTGCCGGCGCCACCTCGGGCGCCAGCACCCTGGCTGCGAACCTCAAGCCGACGCCCACGCCGGCCGTCATGGCCCAGAAGCTGCCCACCCGTCGCATGCTTCTGCCCAAGGGCGCCTTCATCGACTGCACGCTGGAGACCGCCATCGACTCGACCTACGAGGGCATGACGACCTGCATCGGTGCGAGCGACATCTACGGCGCCGACGGCAAGGTGGTGCTCCTGGAGCGCGGGACCAAGTACGTCGGCGAACAGAAGGGCTCCCCGCGGCAGGGCCAGGGCCGGGTGTTCGTCGCCTGGAACGAGGCCCGGACGCCCACGGGCGTCGTCGTGCAACTCGCGTCCCCCGGCACCGACGAGCTCGGCCGCAACGGGCTGCCCGGCTATGTCGACAACCATTTCTGGGACCGCTTTGGCGCAGCGCTCCTGATTTCGGTCGTTGACGGGGCAATGCAGGCGATCGCGGCCAACCAGCAGAGCAGCACGAGCGTGGGCAGCGGCGGCGGTGTGAGCTTCGGGGCCCAGGGCAGCCGCGAGGTGATGACCGAGGTCCTGCGCAACACCATCGCCAGCCCGCCGACTGTCATCAAGAACCAGGGCGAGCGCATCCAGATCCTCGTGGCGCGCGACGTCGATTTCAGGAGTGTCTATGCGCTTCGAGCCGACCCCGAATCCCCTTGACCGCGCGGGCGCCGAAGGGGCCGTCAGCGCAGGAGCAGCTGCCGGCACAACGTC
>JAFEEH010000250.1 GCA_018241185.1 Pseudomonadota bacterium
TGCAGCCCGCGGCCGGGTCGATCTGGAACAGGTGGTCGGCCGCACGCAGGCGCGCGACCATCTGCTCGACCGCGTTCTTCTCGACGTCGGTGCGCGGCGCCCGCTCGAAGCCCAGCAGGTTGTCCAGCGGCGATTCCATCTCGATCGTGATCGACGGACCGTCGACGGCGATGCCGAGCTCGACCTTGCCGTGCACATGCGCATGCTGGGCGCGCTGCGCCAGGGCCGGGAAGGACAGCAGCACGGCGCCGGCCGCGAGCAGCGGGAGGGTGAGTGTGCGGAAGAAGGATCGTGTCATCTGCATCAGAGGTTAGGGCTGCGGCCCTTGGCGGGTCGGCAGGCCCGGCGTGTTGCTCCATTCGCTCCAGCTGCCGGCATACAGGGCCGGGGTGCCCAGGCCGGCGATCTGCATCGCCAGCACGTTGGGCACGGCGCTCACGCCGCTGCCGCAGTGGTGCACCACGGTGGCGGGATCGCGCCCGGCCAGCAGCGCCTCGAATTCGGCACGCAGCTGCTCGGCTGGCTTGAAGCGGCCATCGGCCGCCAGGTTGTCGGCGAAGGGGCGGTTCAGCGCCCCGGGGATGTGACCGGCGATCGGGTCCAGAGGTTCCACCTCGCCGCGGTAACGAGGTGCTGCACGGGCATCGATGAGGGTCTGTGCGGGATCGTCGAGGCGCGCGGCCACGGTCTGGGTGTCGACCAGGCGCACCAGCGGCGTGCCCGGCACGAAGTTGGTCTGGAAGTGCGCCGGCTCCTCGCCCGCCTTCACGGGCAGGTCGGCCGCCTGCCAGGCCTGCAGCCCGCCGTCGAGCACGGCCACCGCGTCGTGACCCATCCACTGCAGCATCCACCACAGGCGCCCGCAGTAGTTGGCGCCGTTGCGGTCGTAGACCACCGCCTGCATGCCGTTGGCCAGGCCCACCGAGGACAGCCAGGCCGCGAATTTCTCCCGGCTGGGCAAGGGGTGGCGGCCGCCTGACGCGGGTTTGTCGGCCTCCTGCGCCACCAGCACCTGCCCGTGAGGTCCTGGGTGGCCGTGCCTGGCACTGAGGTCGGTGTCGAGGTTGGCGTACACCGCGCCGGGAAGGTGGGCGTCGAGGTACTGCGCCGCCCCGGCCTCCGGCTTCATGAGGTCGAAGGTGCAGTCGAAGATGCGCAACGGCGCCTTGGCATCGATCAGTGCCTGCAGTTGCGAAACGGAGATGAGCGTCGAATAGGTCATGGCAGGTGGGCTGGAGGCGCGCGCCCGGCGCGCGGCAACCATTGTGCGGGCACCCGGGGCCATTCTGGGCAACAGGGCTTTGGCCGACCTGACTCTCAAGAAACGCCGGACCGTCCGGGTTTTCTTGCCCACCCGTGGCGGTTCGGCCGCTCAGTGCTCTTCGGCCGGCGCCTTGGGCACTGCGCGCTGGCGCAGCACCGTGGCCAGGATGCCGCTGCCGATGATCAGCGCGATGCCGCCCCAGCCCGCCAGGTCGATGCGGTCACCGAACAGCAGCACGCTGTAGAGCGCGCCGAACACGATGCCGGAATACTGCAGGTTGGCGACCACCAGCGTGGCGGCCTGCGTCTTTGCGCTGGCGTAGGCCCGCGTCAGGCACAACTGGCCCAGGGCGGCCAGCACGCCGACCGGCAGCAGCCACAGCGCGTGCGTCCACGACCAGGCCGACACGCCGGTGAAGAGCATCCACAGTGCGCCGGTGACCGTCGAACCCACGGCGAAATAGAAGACGGTGCGCGTCTCGGGTTCGCCGATCCGCGACAGCGCGATCACCTGCATGTAGGCAAAGGCGGCGGCCATGCCCGAGAGCAGCCCCACCAGTCCCGCGAACGCCTCGGTGCCCTGCGTGCTGGGCTTGAGCAACAGGATCACGCCCGCAAAGCCGGCCACCACCGTGAGCGTGAGCGGCCCCTGCAGCGGCGGCAGCGGCACGCGGCCGTTGCGTCCGGGCACTGGCGCCCAGGCCAGCAGGGCGCCGCCGACCAGAAAAGCCGCGATCCAGATGCTGCTCATGTAGTTGAGCGTCATGGCCGTGGCCAGCGGCATGTGGGCGATGGCATAGAACCACGCGCCCAGCGACGCGGTGCCGATGATGCTGCGCCAGGCATGCATGCCGGGGTATCGGGTCTTCAGCGTTACGCCTTGCCGACGGGCCAGCGCCGCGAGGAACAGCATGCCGATCACGCCGCGCCAGAACACGAGCTCGGCGCTGGTGAACCAGGCCGAAGCGATCTTCACGCACACGCCCATGCTCGCGAAGAGCAGGGCCGACAGCACCATCCAGAGGCTTTGCATGGTGCGCTCTCAATGACGGCCGGAAAAAAGGCGTTGCAAGCCAAATCGGCCTGCAACGCCCGCCGGCCGTGCGCAAGCAGCTATGAATTCGATAGCAATCGGCCTCACCGCCGCACCGCCGCCAGCCGCGCCAGCGCGTCGGGCGAGGCCTGCAGTTCGCGGCGGTACCACTCGTGGAAGTGCTGCATGCCGTCTTCCATCGGGCTCTGGTAGGGGCCGACCTCGTTGTCACCGCGCTGCAGCAATGCCTTGCGGCCGGCGTCCATGCGCTCGGCGATCTCGTCGTCCTCGATGCAGGTCTCCATGTAGGCGGCCTGTTGCGCCTCGACGAATTCGCGCTCGAAGGCGACGATCTCCTCGGGGTAGTAGAACTCGACCATGTTCATGGTCTTGTCCGGCCCCATCGGGTGCAGGGTCGAGACGGTGAGCACGTGCGGGTACCACTCGACCATGATGTGCGGGTAGTAGGTCAGCCAGATGGCGCCGTACTCCGGCGGCTTGCCTTCGCGGTATTTGAGCAACTGCTCGTGCCAGCGCTGGTACACCGGGCTGCCCGCGCGGCCGAGGCGGTTGGCCACGCCCACGGTCTGCACCGAGTAGCGCGGCTTGAATTCCCACCGCAGGTCGTCGCAGGTCACGAAGTTGCCCAGCCCCGGGTGGAAGGGGCCGACGTGGTAGTCCTCGAGGTAGACCTCGATGAAGGTCTTCCAGTTGTAGTTGCATTCGTGCATCTCCACCCGGTCGAGCTGGTAGCCGCTGAAGTCGAGCGTGCTGCGCGGGCCCATGTGCGCGAGGTCGGCGGCCACGTCCCGGCCGTTCTTCTCGAACAGCAGGCCGTTCCATTCCTGCAGCTCCCAGGTGCGCAGGTTCAGGCAGGGGTCTTCGGCGAAGTGGGGGGCACCGAGCAGTGTCCCGGTCGGTTGTGGCCCGGCAGCGTTGTAGGTCCAGCGGTGCAGCGGGCACACGATGTGGCCACTGCCGCGGGCATCGAGCGCGCCGCGGCCTTTCATGATCACGGCCTGCCGGTGGCGGCACACGTTGGACACGAGTTCCACGCCGCGCGGCGTGTGCAGCAGCGCGCGCCCTTCGTGCTCCTGGGGCAGGGCGTAGAAGTCGCCCGGTTCGGGCACGGCCAGGCGATGGCCGACGTAGCGGGGACCCTTGGCGAAGAAGGTCTCCATCTCGAGCGCATACAGCGCCGGATCGAAATACGCGGAAACCGGGAGTTGGCTCGAGGCCTGCTGCAGTTGAAGACTTAAATCAGACATGGGTGACCTGACCAAGCCCCCCCACAGGGAGGGAAAAACCAAAATGCCCCGCCTCACTCCTGCGACTGAGCCGACGGCAGCACGTTCATGAAGCGAACGTTGTCGGCATCTCCGCGGAAAAAGTTGCGCCGGCGGAGGCCGGCGCGGGGATGAAGCGGGATTGTACCCCGGAGATATCCGCCAGACCCAGCCTGGCCTTCTAGAATGGCCGGTTTTCACCCACGGTCTTTGCATGCCCAAGGCGCCTTCCTCGTCCCCTGCCTCCGATGCCGCGGCGCTGCCCGCCAGCTACGAGGCGGGCCTGCAGGAACTCGAACAACTCGTCGCCGCGCTCGAGTCCGGGCAGCTCCCTCTGGACCAGTTGCTGGTGAGCTACCAGCGCGGCGCCGCGCTGCTGGCCTTCTGCCGCGACAAGCTGCAGGCCGTGGAAGACCAGATCAAGGTGCTGGACGCCGGCAGCCTCAAGACATGGTCGGCGCAGTGATGGACGCGTCGCCGCGCTGGAGCGAGCGCCAGCTCGCCGACTGGGCCGAGCCGCAGCTTGCGCGTGTCGAGGCCGCGCTGTCGCGCTGGGTGGGCATCAATGCGCCGGTGCTGCTCGGCGAGGCCATGCGCTATGCGGTGCTCGACGGCGGCAAGCGTTTGCGGCCGTTGCTGGTGCTGGCCGCGAGCGAGGCGGTGGCGCCGCTGGCGCCTGCCGGCACCGCCATTGGCGACGCGGCGCTGCGCGCGGCCTGTGCCGTCGAACTGATCCATGCCTATTCGCTCGTGCACGACGACCTCCCGTGCATGGACAACGACGTGCTGCGCCGTGGCAAGCCCACCGTCCACGTGAAGTTCGGCGAAGCCGACGCGCTGCTGGCCGGCGACGCGCTGCAGGCGCTGGCCTTCGAGCTGCTGGTGCCTGACGACGCCGACATCCCCGCGGCCGTGCAGGCGCGGCTGGTGCGCCTGCTCACGCGGGCGGCCGGCAGCCAGGGCATGGCCGGCGGCCAGGCCATCGACCTCGCCAGCGTTGGCCGCCGCCTGAGCGAAGCCGAGCTGCGCGAGATGCACCGCCTCAAGACCGGTGCGCTGCTGCAAGGCAGCGTCGAGATGGGCGCGGCCTGTGCCGGCGAGCTGCCCGCGGTCGCGCTGGCCGGCCTGCGCGAGTACGGCGCAGCCATCGGGCTGGCCTTCCAGGTGGTGGACGACATCCTCGACGTCGTCGCCGATTCCCAGACGCTGGGCAAGACCGCCGGCAAGGACGCCGCGGCCGACAAGCCCACCTACGTGTCGCTGCTCGGTCTCGAAGGCGCACGCGCCAGTGCGCAGCAGCTGCTGGCGCAGGCGCTGGCCGCGCTCGATCGTTCGGCGCTGTCAGACACGGCCGCATTGCGCGCCTTTGCCCACATGGTCGTGGACCGCGACCGATAAAAATACCCCGATGGCTCCACTGCATCCCGAGATCAACGACCCCGCGGACCTGCGCCAGCTCGACCGCGAACAACTCAAGCAGGTGGCCGACGAGGTCCGTGCCTGCGTACTCGACAACGTCTCGCGCACCGGCGGCCACCTGAGCTCCAACCTCGGCACGGTGGAACTCACGGTGGCGCTGCACTACGTCTTCAACACGCCCGAAGACCGCATCGTGTGGGACGTGGGCCACCAGACCTACCCGCACAAGATCCTCACCGGCCGCCGCGAGCGCATGCCCACGCTGCGCCAGCTCGGCGGCATCTCGGGCTTCCCGCAGCGCGCCGAGAGCGTCTACGACACCTTCGGCACGGCGCATTCATCGACCAGCATCTCGGCGGCGCTGGGCATGGCGATGGCCGCGCACCAGAAGGGCGAGGACCGCCACGCGATCGCCGTGATCGGCGACGGCGCCATGACCGCCGGCATGGCCTTCGAGGCCATGAACAACGCGGGCGTGAGCGACGACTGCAAGCTGCTGGTCATCCTCAACGACAACGACATGTCGATCAGCCCGCCGGTCGGCGCGTTGAACCGCTACCTCGCGCAACTCATGAGCGGCCAGTTCTATGCCGCGGCCAAGAACGTGGGCAAGAGCGTGCTCAAGGCCGCGCCGCCGCTGTTCGAGCTGGCCAAGCGCTTCGAGCAGCAGGCCAAGGGCATGGTCGTGCCGGCCACGCTGTTCGAGAAGTTCGGCTTCAACTACATCGGCCCGATCGACGGGCACGACCTCGATTCGCTGATCCCCACACTCGAGAACATCAAGCAGCTCAAGGGCCCGCAGTTCCTGCACGTGGTGACGAAGAAGGGCCAGGGCTACAAGCTGGCCGAGGCCGACCCGGTGGCCTACCACGGCCCGGGCAAGTTCGATCCGTCGGTGGGCCTGGTCAAGCCCGCCACCGCGCCCAAGCAGACCTTCACCCAGGTCTTCGGCCAGTGGCTGTGCGACATGGCGGCGCAGGACGGGCGGCTGGTCGGCATCACGCCAGCGATGCGCGAAGGCTCGGGCATGGTCGAATTCCAGCAGCGCTTCCCCGGCCGCTACTACGACGTCGGCATTGCCGAGCAGCACGCCGTCACCTTCGCTGCGGGCCTGGCCTGCGAGGGCCTGAAGCCGGTGGTGGCGATCTACTCCACCTTCCTTCAACGCGCCTACGACCAGCTGATCCACGACGTGGCGATCCAGAACCTGCCGGTGGTCTTCGCCCTCGACCGCGCGGGCCTGGTGGGCGCCGATGGCGCCACCCATGCGGGCGCCTACGACATCGCCTTCCTGCGCTGCATCCCGAACATGGGCATCGCCTGCCCTGCGGACGAGGCCGAATGCCGGCAACTGCTCTCCAGCGCCTATGCGCAGAGCCATCCGGTGGCCGTGCGCTATCCGCGCGGTGCGGGCGCCGGCGTCACACCGCCGCTCGCGCTCGATGCCCTGCCTTTCGGCAAGGGTGAGGTGCGTCGGCAGGGCCAGCGCATCGCCATCCTCGCCTTCGGCACGCTGCTGTATCCGGCGTTGGAAGCCGGCGAGGCGCTCGGCGCCACGGTGGCCAACATGCGCTGGGCCAAGCCGCTCGACTCAGACCTGCTGCGCGAGATCGCGGCCACGCACGACGCGCTGGTCACGGTGGAGGAGGGCGCCGTCATGGGCGGCGCGGGCAGCGCGGTGGCCGAGGCACTGCAGCAGATGGGCATCGTCAAGCCGCTGCTGCAACTGGGCCTGCCCGATCGCTTCATCGAGCATGGCGATCCGGCCAAACTGCTGGCGGGTGCGGGGCTCGACGCAGCGGGCATCCGGGCGTCGATCGAAGCGCGCTTCGGCGCGGCCGGCTGACCCGCGCAGCCGCTACTGCTTGCGCTGCACGAAGAGGTTGCGCTTCGCGTCCTCGGGGTAGGCGAAGGTCACGCTGCCGTTGCGCACCGTGCCCATCACCAGCATGTTCTGCGTCAGCGCGTCGTGGTCGGCGCTGCTGAAGGGGCGCTCGTAGCTGGTCACCACGCCGTAGTGCGTGCGCTTCGGGTTCTCCAGCGAGGCCTTGATCGCTGGCCCGTCGAGCTTGCCGCCCGGGATGCTCAGCATCGCCTGCACCAGCAGGTAGGTGGCGTCGTAGGCCTGGGCCGCCGCCATCGGCACCGCGATCTTCTTGGTGTCGAATTTGCGCAGGTACGCGGCGAGGAAGGTGCTGCGGCGCTCGTTGCTCGGCTCGGCGATGAAGCTCTGCGCCATGAGTGCGCCTTCGGCCGCTTCTTTTCCGCCATCGATGAAGAACGGAAAAGACAGCGGCCATGCACCCACCTGCGGCACTTTCCAGCCCAGCGCCTGGCGGCCGCGGGCGATCACGGCGTTCTCGGGGCCGACGGTATAGCTGAACACGACGTTGGCGCCCGCGGCGCGCGCCTCGGCGAGCTCCTTGCCGAGGTCCTTCACGCCGGTCGGGAAGCGGCCGACGTAGACGGCCTTGAGGTTCTTCTTCGCCAAGGCCTGCTCGACGTCCTTCAGGCCCGCTGCGCCGTAGCCGGTGGTGTCGGCCAGCACGGCCACACGGGTCCAGCCGCGCGCGACCAGATCGTCGACCACGAAGGGCGCCTGGATCGCGTCCTTGGGCGAGTTGCGGAAGATGTAGCTCTCGGCCGGCGGGAACTTCGTGGTGATCGGCGAGCCGGTGGCGCAAGGCACGATCAGCGGGACTTTGGCCGCCTGGAAGCTGTCGATCGCGGCCATCGCCACGCCCGTGTTGCAGAAGCCGATGGCGGCGACCACCTTGTCGGTGCCGATGAGTTCGGCCGACATCTTCTTGCCGGTCTCGGGGGTCGCCTGGTCGTCCTTCACGACCAGCTCGAAAGGCCGGCCCAGGTAGCCCCCGAAGGAGTTGATCTCATCGATGGCGAGGCGCACGCCGTTGAGCATGGGCCGCCCGAAGTCGGCGGACGGGCCGGTGAACGGTCCCACCACGCCAATGCGGATCGGCGCGCCGGCGGTCGGCGCTATCGACTGGCCCTGCGCTGCCACGGCACCCACCATGCAGGAAAAAGCCACCAGCGCACGGGTTCGCAAGGTCATGAGAGTCACCCCGAAAATGCCTGAAGCAAGTCTTGAGCGTAGGGTGCATGCGCGCGGGCGCGGGCGCGGGTTTTCCGCAGGGAAAACCCGAGACGGACCCCTGAAAACGCCTTCTTACAATCGCCCGGCTTTCGTCGACAACGCGGCCACGAGCCGCGTTCGTTCTTTTCATCTGCTCTCGGAGTTATCAATGGATCGTCGTTCCCTTATCAAGAATGCCGGCATGGCCGGTGTGCTGGCTGCCGGCATAGCACCCGCCGTGCATGCGCAGGCCGCCGTGCGTTGGCGCCTGGCGTCCAGTTTCCCGCGCTCGCTGGACACGATCTTCGGCAGTGCCGAGATGCTGTCGAAGACCGTCAAGGCGCTGTCCGGTGGCAAATTCGAGATCACCGTCCACCCGGCCGGCGAGCTGATGCCGGCGTTCGGCGTGGTCGATGCGCTGCAGGGCGACAACATCGAGATGGCCCAAACGGCCGCGTATTACTTCACCGGCAAGGACCCGGTCTTCGCGTTCAGCTGCGCCGTGCCCTTCGGTCTCACCGCGCGCCAGAACACCGCCTGGAAGGACTACGGCAACGGCCGCAAGCTGCTCGACGCGTTCTTCGCGCAGTACAACTTCCGCACCGCCAGCGCCGGCAACACCGGCACGCAGATGGGCGGCTGGTACCGCAAGGAAATCAAGACCGTTGCCGACCTCAAGGGCCTGAAGATGCGCATGGGCGGCGGTGTGTTCGGCGAAGGCATGGCCAAGCTGGGCGTGGTGTCGCAGAACATGCCGGCCGGTGACGTCTACCAGGCGCTGGAAAAGGGCACGCTGGATGCGGCCGAGTTCGTCGGCCCCTACGACGATGCCAAGCTGGGCTTCAACAAGGTCGCGCCGTACTACTACTACCCCGGCTGGTGGGAAGGCTGCGCCGACCTGGAGTTCTTCATCAACCTGAAGAAGTTCAACGCGCTGTCGGACGAGAACAAGGCCATCCTGAACGCCGCGATGGCCGTGGCCGCCACCGACATGACCGCCAAGTACGACGCCTACAACCCCATCGCGTTGAAAAAGCTGGTGGCCGAAGGCACGAAGCTGGTGGCCTTCCCCAAGGCCGTGATCGACGCGGGCTTCAAGTCGTGCATGGAAGTGTTTGCCGAGCACGACGCCAAGTCGCCCGAGTTCAAGAAGATCAACCAGGACATGCGCGCCTTCCAGCGCGACCAGATCCTGTGGAACCGCTTCTCGGAGTTCCCGTTCAACCAGTACATGAACGGCGTGAAGATCTGATCTTCAGGTACCCGAAAAAAAAGCCCCGCGGCCTGCGCCGCGGGGCTTTTTTTCATTGCCGGGCCGCTCGTTGCTGAAAGCGCCTCCTGCGGGGGCCGCTTTCATCAGGGCGCGTTGTTCAAGGCTTCTTCTCCTTGAGCGCGTCCTGCATCGCCTTCATGGGGTCGTCGTCGGCCGCGGCAGGCGCGTCGGGCGTTGCAGCAGGCGCGTCGGGCGCCGGGGCGGGCGCAGCGGACGACGGCGCCGCGCCGCTGGCGGGCTCGGCGGGCTTCTCGTCGGCGCCGTAGCCGCCATCCGAGCCGTAGCCTTCGCTGCTGCTCTCGGGTTGCAGGCCCTCGCGCATCTGCTCGCCGACGGCCTTGAGGTCGTAAGCCTGTGCCTTGTCCAGGTTGCCCGTCACCAGGTTGGGGAACGCGATCATGACGCCGACCATGAACAGCTGGATCAACAGGAACGGGATGGCGCCCTTGTAGATCTGCATGGTGGTGACCGGGTCCATCACCTTGTTGGTCACGCGGTCCACGTAAGGCTTGCTGGGCGCCACCGATCGCAGGAAGAACAGCGCGAAGCCGAAGGGCGGATGCATGAACGAGGTCTGCATGGTCATGGCCAGCAGCACGCCGAACCAGATCAGGTCGATGCCCAGCTTGTGTGCAACGGGTGCAAGCAGCGGCACGACGATGAACGACAGTTCGAAGTAGTCCAGGAAGAACGCCAGCAGGAACACCAGCAGGTTCACGAAGATCAGGAAGCCGACCTGACCGCCGGGCAGGCTGGACAGCAGGTGTTCGACCCAGATCGGGCCGTCTGCGGCCTGGAACACCAGGCCGAAGACGGTCGCGCCGATCAGGATGAACATCACGAAGCTGCCCAGCTTGGTCGTCGTGGCCAGGGCCTGCTTGAGCAGCGCCATGTTCAGGCGGCGACGCGCGAAGGCCATGACCAGCGCGCCGATGGCGCCCATGGCGCCGCCTTCTGTCGGCGTGGCCACGCCCAGGAAGATGGTGCCCAGCACCAGGAAGATCAGCAGCAGCGGGGGAATCAGCACGAAGGTCACGCGCTCGGCCAGCCGCGACAGCAGGCCCAGGCCGGTCAACTTGTTGGCCAGCGCGATCAGCAGCGCCACGGTGGCGCCGCCGCACATGGCGACCACCACCTTCTCGTCGGTGGCGACAGTGGTGACTTGCTCGCCCAGCCACCAGGTGTGCACCTCGGCCATGTGGCGAGCCAGCACGACCGAAACGAGGAAGGAGATGACGGTCAGCACCAGCAGCGATGGATAGCCGCCGCTGCCGTTGGCCTCGCGGTAGATCCGCGCTTCCGGCGGCAGGGCTGGCAGGCTCTTGGGCCGGAAGATGGCCAGGATGGCGATGTAGACCACATAGCAGCCGACCAGCATGAAGGCCGGCACGAAGGCGCCCTTGTACATGTCGCCGACGCTGCGGCCGAGCTGGTCGGCCATGATGATCAGCACCAGCGAGGGCGGAATGATCTGGGCCAGCGTGCCGGAAGCCGCGATCACCCCGCTGGCGAACTTCCGGTCGTAGCCGTAGCGCAGCATGATCGGCAGCGAGATCAGGCCCATCGAGATCACGGATGCCGCGACCACGCCGGTGGTGGCCGCCAGCAGCGCGCCCACGAAGACCACGGCCAGGGCCAGGCCCCCGCGCATGGGGCCGAACACCTGGCCCACGGTGTCGAGCAGATCCTCGGCCATGCCGCTGCGCTCCAGGATCAGTCCCATCAGCGTGAAGAAGGGCACGGCCAGCAGTGTGTCGTTGGCCATGATGCCGATCAGGCGCTGCGGCAGCCACGCCATGACCGAGGCCGGGAACACGCCGAGCTCGATGCCGATGATGCCGAAGGTGAGGCCGCAGGCGCCCAGGCTGAAGGCCACCGGAAAGCCGAGCAGCAGAAAGCAGATCAGCCCCGCGAACATGATCGGGGCGAAGTTGGCGGTGATGAATTCCATCGAACGGTGCTCCGGCTGTCAGGGTGCAGGGGCAGCGCCGGCTGCCTTGGCGGCTTCGCGTTCGCGCAGGATCTCGGCCAGCTCTTCCTCGGCGCTCTTCTCGCCCGCCTTGACGTTCGGGTCAGGGCCGTCGCCGGTCAGGAAGGCGACGCGCTTGATCAGTTCCGACCAGCCCTGGATCATGAGCAACGTGAAGCCCACCGGCAGTGCCAGCCACACCGGCCAGCGGATCAGCCCGCCCGGGTTGCCCGACATCTCGCCCGTGGCGTACATCTGCTGGGTCATGGGGATGGTGTAGTACAGCACCAGCAGGCACAGCGGCGTGAGAAACAGCGCGAAGCCGACGATGTCGATCCAGATCTGCGCCTTCTTGGGCAGCCGGCTGTTCAGCACGTCGATGCGCACATGCTCGCGGTTGAGCAGCGTGAAGCCCGCCGCCACCAGGAAGGACCAGGCGAAGAGGTACCACTGGACTTCGAGGTAGGCGTTGGAACTGGTGTGGAACACCTTGCGCACCACGGCGTTGATGGCGCTGATGGCCGTGGACGCCAGGATCAGCCAGATCACCCATTTGCCCACCTGGGCGTTGAGCCAGTCGATGGCCCGCGAAAGCTTGAGCAAGCCCTGCATGTCTACTCCATTTTTGAATTGGGCCTCCGGATACGAACACACCCGACATGCCGGCGTTGTGCGCCAACTGGTCGGGTGCGTGAGGCGCCGCGGATTTTACGGGCGCACGACTGCGCTCCCGACGGGGTGTACCCGGAGCCAAGAGAGGCCATGCGGGCGGGTCGCGCCGCCATAATCGATCGATGGCCGAGATCCCCGGCACCCCGCTGCCCACCGCCTCACGCCTGCCGGCGTCGATCGACTCGCCTGACATGCGCCGCGCCGGGCGCGAGTTGCTGTCGCTCGCGCTCATCGATGCCCGCAACCACACGCTGCACCTGCTCTCGCTTTACGAGGCCGCGCTCGCATCGCCCGAACTCGACCTGCCATCGCCTTTGCCGGCCGACACAGTGCCGCCGCGCTGGCTGGCCGGGCACGTCGGCTGGTTCTCGGAATACTGGATCGCCCGCAACACGCAGCGCGCGCTGGGCGTGGATTGCCCCGCGCGGCCGACGCGCCTGGCCGCCATCGATCCCGGCGCCGATGCGGCCTGGGAGCAACCCCCGGCCGACGAAGGGCACGCGCTGCCGGGCATGGCCGACACGCGCGCCTACCTGCTCGAGACGCTGGAGGGCACCCTCGAATTGCTCGAGCACGCTGCCGAGACCGACGCCGGGCTGTACTTCTACCGCCTCGCATTGCTGCACGAGGACCTGCGTGGCGAGCAGTTGGTCGTGATGGCGCAAAGCCTGGGCCTGGCCATCGGCGCCGAACTGCCGCCGCCTGGCACCACCCTGGCGCCGCTGATCGTGCCCGGCACGCGCCGGACGCTCGGGGCGGGCGATGCGCCGGGTCTGCACCTGTCACAGGAGACCGGTGCGCAGCCGGTGGAGGTCCCCGAGTTCGAGATCGACGCGCAGCCAGTCACCTGGCAGCAGTTCTGCGAATTCGTGGACGACGGCGGCTACGACCGGGAGGAACTCTGGGCACCCGCCGGCTGGCCATGGGCGCAGGCCGCGGGCCGCCGGGCGCCGCGGCATGTGGAGCAGATCGGCCTGGGCCACGGTGGGGGCGGAGGCTCGGTGCTTCAGCAGCGCTTCGGCGCCACCGTGCGCGCCGCCGGGCAGCAGAGCGCGATGCATGTGAGCTGGTGGGAGGCCGATGCATGGGCGCGCTGGGCGGGCCGGCGCCTGGCCACCGAGGTCGAATGGGAGATCGCGGCCCACAGCGCGGCACGGCGTGGCTTCCGCTGGGGCGAGGTGCAGGAATGGACGGCCGGCACCCTGCGCCCATGGCCCGGCCAACGCGCCGACCCGTGGAGCGCCGGCACCGCCTTCGACCCCGACCCGGCGTGGGGCCAGGCGCGCGTGCTGCGTGGGGCTTCCTTCGCGACGCGTGCGCGCATGCGCTCGCCGCGCTGGCGCGGCTTCGCGGCGCCCGGTCGCGACGACGGCTTCTTCGGCTTCCGCACGTGTGCGCTGTGACCGATCTGCTATTAAATCGATAGCTGCTCGCGCAAGCAGGGCGGGCGCTGCAGCCCGTTTTCTTCTAAATCGCGCCCAAGGTCGGCGCGGGCACTTTTTCAGGGCTCCATCCCGCGCATGAGCGCGCGGATGCGATGCGCCAACTGGTCGACCGCGAAGGGCTTGCCGATCATGTGCATGCCGGGCGCGAGGAACTCGGCGCGGTTGGTGGCGTATTCGGCGTAGCCGGTCATGAACAGCACCGGCAGGCGCTCGCGGTGCTGGCGCGCGATCTCGGCCACCTGACGGCCGTTGAGCCCCGGCAGCCCGACGTCGCTCACCAGCAGGTCGATGCGCGCCTGCGACTGCAGGATCGGCAGCGCGGCCTGCCCGTCGGCGGCCTCCAGCGCGTGGTAGCCCAGTTCGGCCAGCACCTCGCGCACCAGCAGGCGAACGCCCGGGTCGTCCTCCACCACGAGCACCACCTCGCCGTCGCCCTGGGGCAGCGCGGCCACGTCGCGCGCGGTCGCCGGCACCGCGGCCCGCGGGGCATGGGGCAGGCACAGTGTGACGGTGGTGCCGCGGCCCGGCGTGCTGTCGATCTGCACCAGCCCGCGCGACTGGCGCGCGAAGCCGTAGACCATCGACAGGCCCAGCCCCGTGCCCTGGCCGATGGGCTTGGTGGTGAAGAAGGGGTCGAAGGCGCGCGCCAGCACATCGGGCGACATGCCTGTGCCGCTGTCGGCCACGGCGATGGCGAGGTAGTCGCCCGGTGGCACGCCCTCGAAGGCACGCACCTCGGCTTCGCCCAGCTGAACGTTGGTGGTGGAGATGCGCAGCTCGCCACCGTCCGGCATGGCGTCGCGCGCGTTGATGGCGAGGTTGAGGATCGCGCTCTCGAGCTGGCTCTCGTCGCCCAGCGCGTGGCGGGCGTCGGGCGCCAGTTGCACCGCCAGGCGCACCTGCTCGCCGAGCGAGCGCCGCATGAGCTCCTCCATCGACCCGATGAGCGCGTTCACGTCGACCGGCTTCAAGTCCAGCGACTGGCGGCGCGAGAAGGCCAGCAGCCGCTGCACCAGCGAAGCCGCGCGCTGCGCCGACTGGGTGGCGCTGTCCATGAAGCGGTCCAGGTCGGTGGTGCGTCCCGCCGCCACGCGCCGGCGCATCACCTCGATGGCGCCGGTGATGCCCTGAAGCATGTTGTTGAAGTCGTGCGCGATGCCGCCCGTGAGCTGGCCGATGGCCTCCATCTTCTGGCTGTGGCGCAGCCGCTGCTCCGATTCGCGCAGGGCCGTGACGTCGCGGCCCACCGCGTGGATCTGCCCGGAGGTGTCGGGCACGGCGGTCCAGGAGAAGGTGCGATGGCTGCCGTCGCGGTGGCGCAGGCGGCTTTCGTAGCGCAGCAGGCGCTGTCCCTGGCCCAGCTGGCCCAGCGCATGGCGCGACGGCTCCACGTCCTCGGGATGGAGCAACGCCAGCGAGTCGGTACCGACGAGCGCCTCCTCGGGCCAGCCGAGCACGCTCGTCCACGCCGGATTGACCGACACGATCCTTCCGTCGACATCCACCGAGATCATCAGGTCGGCCGAGAGCGACCAGATGCGGTTGAGCTCGCGCGTGCGCTCCTGCACGCGCTGCTCCAACGAGGCGTTGAGCTGCGCGAGGGCAAGGCGTGCCTCGTGGCGCTCGGTCACGTCCTGCACCACACCGCGCATCAGCAGCGGCTGGCCGTGAGCGTCTCGGACGATCTCGGCGCGGCGCCAGATCCAGCGCAGCGCGTTGTCGTCGGCGCGGCGGATCGGGTATTCGACATCCAGTGGCGCCGTGCCGCGGCTGCGCGATTCGCGCGTGGACACCGGGTCGCCGTCGGCGCTGTCGGTGCGCAGGCGCTGCACATCCTCCGGCGCATGCACTTCACGCTCCGCCAGGCCGAAGATGCGGCAGAAGCCCGGCGAGGCCGCGAGCGTGTTGCGCGCGATGTCGAGCACGAACACGCCCACGCCGCCCGCGGCCTGCGCCAGCCGCCACTGCTCGTGCAGTTCGCGCAGGTGTTCCTCGCTGGCGGCGAGCTGCCGCGTCGCGTTCACGCGTGGCGTGGTCTCGCTCACGATGCACAGCACCCCGCCCACGCTGCCGTCGTGCTCGCGCACGGGCGAATAGGAGATGTCGAAGAACACCTCCTCCATGTGGCCGTGCCGGTTGATCTGGAAGGGACGATCCTTGGCCGACACCGTCTCGCCCAGCACAAGCACGCGTTCCAGCAGAGGGTGCAGGTCGTCCCACAACTCGCTCCAGTGCTCGTGCGCGGGTCGGCCCATCGCGGCCGGATGCTTGGCGCCGATGGTGGGGGCGTAGGTGTCGTTGTAGAAGGCGACAAACTGCGGGCCCCAGAAGACCACGATCTCGGCCTGCGAAGGCAGGATCAGGTCGATGGTGGTGCGCAGCGCGGCAGACCACTGCGGGGACGGGCCCAGCGGGGTGTCCGTGTCTGACAGCGCACGGATGCACGCAGCCGCTTCCCCGGGCGCGTAAGGCCAGCGGTCGGGGGCAGGGGCGGCGGACATGGCAGGTGAACGGAAGGTTGGCGTGGCACGCGGAGGTCGCGGCGGATTATGGGCAGCAGGCCGGCTGCCGGCGTGTCAGCGGAGCCCGCAATCGCATGGGCGGCGGACGCTATCGAAACCATAGCTGCTCACATAGGCTGGACGCGCGTTGCGGCTGTTTTTTCCTTGGAACGTGGATGTGCCGGCCATGACCTGGCACGTCATCGACCGGCGGCGCCCACGCAGCGAGCATTCGCTCACCCCGCCGCAAGCGGCCCATCCCTTCTTCAGGAGATCGCCATGAACACCGCCCCCATCGCCGCCGAATCCGTCGCACTCGACTACATCGCGCTGTGGAACGAGACCGACGCCGAGCGTCGTGCCGAACTGCTGCGCGCAGGCTGGCGCGACGACGCGCACTACGTCGACCCGCTCATGCAGGGCCGCGGCCACGGCCCGATCAGCGACCTGGTCGGCGCCGTGCACCAGCGCTACCCGGGCTTTCGCTTCGCGCTCCTGGGCCGCCCGGACGCGCATGGCGAGCATCTGCGCTTCTCGTGGACGCTCGGCCCGGCCGACGCCAGAGACCTGATCCAGGGCACCGACTTCATCGAACTCGTGGATGGCAAGCTGGCCCGCGTGACTGGCTTCCTGGACAAGGTGCCGGTCGGGGCCTGAGCCCCCTTCATGCGTCCAAGACGCGGCCGGCATCCAGCCGCACCACCGACTGCGCCAACGCCTCGACATCCTGCGGGTCGTGCGTGACCAGCAAGGTCGGCACCTGCACGCGCGCCAGCATCTGCGCCAGCTCGGCGCGCAGGCGGGTGCGCAGTTCGGTGTCGAGGGCCGACAGCGGCTCGTCCAGCAGCAGCAGGCGCGGGGCGGTCGCCAGTGCGCGCGCCAGCGCCACGCGCTGGCGCTGGCCGCCCGAGAGGTGGCGTGGGTAGGCGCGGCGCAGCGGCTCGATGTCGAACTGCGCCATCAGCGCCTCGACCCGCTCCATCGCCTCGGGCGCTGGCGCTCGGCCCAGCCGCCGCACGCCGAAGCACAGGTTCTGGTGCACCGTTATGTGCGGGAACAGCGCGTAGTCCTGGAACACGAATCCCACGCCGCGCTCGCGCGCCGGCCGGTCGACGCCCTGCGCGCTGTCGAGCAGGGTCTGCCCATCGACGCGCACGTACCCCTGCACCCCCGGCAGCAGGCCGGCGATGGCCTGCAGGACGGTCGACTTGCCCGAGCCCGAGGGGCCCAGCAGCGCCGTGCGGTGCGCCGTGGAGCGAAAGGCCGCGTCGACCGCGAAGCTGCGCTCGGGCGATTGCAGGGTGAGGCGGATGTGGACGTCGATCATGCTCAGTGCCTCGCCTGCAGCAGCCGGTTCGCCAGCACCAGCAGCACGATGCACACGGCCGAGATCACGAGCGTGAGTGTCAGCGCCAGCCGGTCGTCGCCCGCCTGCACGGCTGCGTAGACCGCCACCGACAGCGTCTGCGTGCGGCCCGGCAGGTTGCCCGCGATCATCAGCGTGGCGCCGAACTCGCCCATCGCGCGCGCGAAGGTCAGCGCCAGCCCGGCGCCGATGCCGCGCAGCGCCAGCGGCAGCGAGATGCGCCAGAACACCTCCCACTCGCCGGCGCCCAGGGTGCGCGCGGCCTGGGCGAAGCGGCCGTCCGTCTCCTCGAAGGCGGCGCGCGCGGCCTTGTAGATCAGCGGCAGCGACACCACCGCGGCGGCCAGCACCGCGCCCTGCCAGGTGAAGAGCAGGGTGATGCCGAACCACCGGTCCAGCCATTGGCCGATGACGCCGTTGCGGCCCACCAGCACGATGAGGTAGTAGCCCAGCACCGTGGGCGGCAGCACCATGGGCAGCACCAGCGCGGCGTCGACGAAGGAGTGGCCGGCAAATCGCTTGCGCGCCATCCACCAGCCCAGGGCAACGCCCGCGGCACCGGCGAAGAGCGTGGCGAGGAGGGCGACCTTCAGGGTCAGCCAGAGCGGGGTGAACACGGGCGGGGGCGTCTCGCGGGTGGCGGCGCAGGGCGTTGCGGGTCAGGGCCTGGAAAAGCCGAAGCTGCCCAGGATCTGCTGGCCTTGCGGGCTTTTCACGAACGCGATGAAGGACTGCGCGGCGGCCGGCTGCTTGCTGGCGGCCAACTGGGCGATGGGATAGGTCACGGGCGAGGTCGTCGGCACGACCAGCGCCACGCGCGTCTCGTCCTTTTTCAGCAGCGCATCGGTGCGGTAGACGAAGCCGGCGTCGACCTCGCCGCGCGCCACGTAGTCGAGCACCTGGCGCACGCTCTCGCCGTAGATCCACCTGGACTGCAGCGGCGCCGCGAGGCCGGCCTGCTCGACCACGCTCATGGTGTAGCGGCCCACGGGCACCGAGGCGGGCGTGCCGGCGGCGATGCGCTTGTAGTCGGGGGCGGCCAGGTCACCCAGCGCCCTCGGCGCGAGCGCAGATTTCGCCGGGACGACGAGAACCAGTTCGTTCTTCACGAAGTCGGCGCGCGAGCCGGGGACGATGAGCTGGGCGGCGGCGGCCTTGTCCATCGTGGGCTGGTCCGCCGATGCGAACACGTCGACCGGTGCGCCCTGCTGCATCTGCGCCAGCAGTGCGCCCGATGCGGCGAAGTTGAGGGTGGCCTTGTGCCCGGGGTTGGCCTTCTCCCAGGCCTGGCCGATGGCCTGGAACGCATTCGTGAGGCTCGCTGCGGCCGACACGACGATCTCCTGCGCCCACAGGGCGGGGCTGGCCGCGGCCAGGGCCAGCACCAGCGCACTCGTTCGCAACCAAGGGCGTGTCTGCATGCTCATCCTCTCGCTATTCAAAAGTGGAATAGCGAAATCATAGCAACGCGCTGGGGGTCGGGCCGGTGGGCGTCTCGTCCTCCGCGGTCATGGGACCTGCGCGTCATCGTCGCGATTCAATGTTGGAACAGCGATGCGGGTCGCCCGAAGGGTGGTGCCAGCCGCACAATGCCGCCATGACTGCATCCGCAACACGCCGCCGGCCGCCGCCGGGCTTCATGGATGCGCTCGGCCACAGGGCGGCCGACAAGCGCATCGACATCCTGCGCGCCATCGGCCGCAGCGGCAGCATCTCGCAAGCCGCGCGCGACGCCGGCGTGAGCTACAAGGCCGCCTGGCAGGCGGTGGCGACCCTCACCAACCTCGCGGGCGTGCCGCTGGTGGACAAGGCCGTGGGCGGCGCCGGCGGCGGCGGTGCGGTGCTCACCGCCGAGGGCTTGCGGCTGCTGACCATGGCCGACGAACTGCTCGCGGCGCGCAGTACGCTGTGGCCCGCACCGGGCGCCGGTGCGGCGGTGGCGGGGCTGGCGATCCGCACCAGCATGCGCAACCAGTGGCCGGTGCGGGTCGAGGCGCTGGAAGGCGCCGGGCCCACGCTGCACGTCGCGCTGGCACTCGGCGAATCGGCGCAGCACCTGCAGGCACGCATCACGCGCGAAAGCGCGGAACTGCTCGGCTTGGTGCAGGGCATGCAGGCGCTGGCTTTGTGCAAGGCCACGGCAGTGCGCGTGGAGGCGGCGGGGCGGCCGCAAGCCACCAATCGGCTCCAGGGCGCCATCTCGGAGGTCGTCCGCGGCCCGGAGGGCGACGAGGTGGCGCTGCAGCTGGACGGCGCAGCGATCGAGGTGGTGGGATTTGCGGCGGCCGGCAGCGGGCTGCGGCGTCGGCAACGTGTGACCGCCCGGGTCGATCCCGTGGCGCTGGTGCTGGCGCTGCCGGCCTGAGGAGCGCCGCCCGTTCGGCTTCAGCCGAGTTCGGCCATCGCCTCGCGCACCGCGCCGGCATTCGCGGGGCGTACGACGCGGGCCACCTCCAGCCCGTCGCGCAGGAAGACCAGCGTGGGCCAGAGCTTCACGCCGAAGCTGCGGCCCAACGGGCGGCCGCTGCCGTCCTCGACCTTCAGGTGCCGCAGGCCGGCCGGGGCGTCGGCCAGCGCTTCGGCGATGGCGGGCTGCGCGCCCTTGCAGATGCCGCACCAGTTGGTGCCGAATTCGATCAAGGCGGGGCCGCGCAGGGCGTCGACCTCGGCGCGGGTGGTCTGCTCGGGTTCGTAGGGCTGGGTCATCGGGCCATTGTGGTCTGCCGCTGGCGCCGCCGCACGGGCGCTCAGCGCTTGCCCGTGCCGGCCGAAAGCTTTCTGTAGACGGTGGCCCGGCTGACACCCAGCGCCCGCGCCGCCTCGGCGACGTTGCCGCGCGCCTCTCGAACGGCCTGCTCGATGAGCGAGGCCTGCACGTCGCGCAGGCGTGCGAGCGGCGCGGTGCCGGCGGTGGCACGGCCGTCGCGCCGCAGCGCGCGCACGTGCAGCCGCAGGCCCGACCACAGCGGCACCTCCGCCGGGGTGGGGTGGCGCGCGGCTGCGTCGAAGAGCAGCGAGGTGGGTACCGCGAACAGGTCGGGCGCCGCCGCCCGGCCGTGCGGCGGCAGCGGCAGCAGCTGCCGGGCGATGGTGTTGGCACCGAGCACCTGGCCGTCGGCATCGAGGCAGAGCAGGCCATCGCCGTCCACGCCGGCTTCCAGCGCCGCCAGGCTGCCGGGCCAGTTGAATTGCAGCAGCAGCGCGCAGGGCAGGCTGCGCAGCCAGGCGTTCTGGATCGCACGTGCCGAATGCTCGGCCAGGTGCTGGAGCTCGGGCCGCTCGACCACGTTCACGCCCGTGAGGTCGAGCATGCCGGCGCAACGGCCCTGTGGGTCGAACAGCGGCGCGCCGGCGCAGGTGTAGACGCTGGTGTCGTCGAAGAAATGTTCGCCGCGGTGCAGCCAGACGGCGCTCTGCTCGGCCAGCGCGGCACCGATGGCGGTCGTGCCCACGGCACGCTCGGACAGGTCGACGCCGACGCGTGCGATGTCGCGCGTAGCGCGGTCGTCCTGGCCCGACACCGGCCCGACGTCGATGACCCTGCCGCGGGCGTCGGTCAACATCGCGAAATAACGGGTACCTGCGATCGCGCGCGACAGGCGCTCGATCACCGGCCGTGCCGCGCCAAGCAAGGGCGCGTGGCGCTCCTTGGCCTGCCGCTGCGCCGAGCGGTCGACGGCATCGAAGACCACGCGCTGGTCGGGTGTGCGGCCAGCGGCCAGGCAGCGTTGCCAGGAGCGGGCGATCCAGGGCGCGAGCGGCGCCGCCGCGGCAGCGGCCGGTGCGGTCCCGTGCAGCCAGGCGTGGCGCGCCTGCGCGATGAGGGCGCCGCGGTCGGGCAGCGCAAGCGTGCGTGCGGGGAAGGTCATCGTGGGGTGGGCGGGCAAGCTGTTCCATTTTGAGAATTTCGCGCAGGCCACGCAACCGCCTAGGGTTTTGCCTAGGGAGGGGGCCGGGCACGGCGAACAAGATCGCACGGTCACGCCTTCGCGGCGTCGGCTCAGCCATCACCACCACGGAGACAGCCACATGCAGGTATCCCTCACCGTCAACGGGCGCGAGGTCACGATCGACGCGCCGCCCAACACGCTCCTCGTCCAGGCCATCCGCGAGCACCTGCGGCTCACCGGCACCCACGTGGGTTGCGACACGGCGCAGTGCGGCGCGTGCACCGTGCACCTGAACGGCCGCGCCATCAAGTCGTGCAACGTGCTCGTGGCGCAGGTGGCCGGCGGCAACATCACCACCATCGAGGGCATCGCCCAGGCCGACGGCACCATGCACCCGATGCAGGCCGCTTTCAAGGAGTGCCACGGGCTGCAATGCGGTTTCTGCACGCCCGGCATGGTGATGAGCGCCATCGACCTGTGCACGCACCACCCCAAGTCCGACGAGCAGCAGATCCGCTCGCTGCTCGACGGCAACCTGTGCCGCTGCACGGGCTACCAGAACATCGTCAAGGCCGTGAAGCAGGGCGGCGAGGCGATGGCGTCGCAACCGGCCACTTCGGCCGCGGCCTGAACGGAGGCTGACATGGGTGCTTCCGATTTCGCCAAGCTGCCGCACATCGGCGAGGCCATCCGCCGCAAGGAGGACGCGCGCTTCCTGACCGGCGCGGGCAACTACACCGATGACGTCGTGCTGCCGAACCAGGCGCACGCGGTCTTCCTGCGCTCGCCGCATGCGCATGCGGCCATCAAGTCGATCGACATCTCGGCGGCCGAGAAGATGCCCGGCGTGGTCCGCATCTTCAGCGGCAAGGACATCGACGGCAAGATGGGCGGGCTGCCCTGCGGCTGGCTCATCAACAACCCCGACGGCACGCCCATGAAGGAGCCGCCGCACCCGATCCTCGCGATCGGCAAGGTGCGCTACGTGGGCGACCACGTGGCCATGGTGGTCGCCGAAACGGTCGAGCAGGCGAAGAACGCGGCCGAGGCCATCGTGGTCGACTACGAGGTGCTGCCGGCGCTGGTGAGCGTGGCCGACGCGGCAAAGAAGGCCAGCGGCGTCACCATCCACGAGGCCGCCCCCGACAACCAGTGCTACAAGTGGACGCTGGGCGACAAGGCGGCGGTCGACGCGGCCTTCGCCAACGCAGCGCACGTGACGAAGCTGGACCTCGTCAACAACCGGCTGATCCCCAACCCCATCGAGCCGCGCGTGGCGGTGGCCGGCTACAACCGCGCCGGCGACGAATACACGCTGTACGTCGCCAATCAGAACCCGCACGTCGAGCGGCTGCTGATGACGGCCTTCGTGCTCGGCCTGCCCGAGCACAAGGTGCGCGTCATCGCGCCCGACGTCGGCGGCGGCTTCGGCTCCAAGATCTACCTCTACGCGGAAGATGTGGCGCTCACCTGGGGCTCCAAGCAGCTCAACCGCGCCATCAAGTGGACCTCGGACCGGTCCGAGGCCTTCCTCAGCGACGCGCACGGGCGGGACCATGTGAGCCACGCCGAGATGGCGATGGACAAGGACGGCAAGTTCCTGGCCATGCGGGTGCACACCGACGCCAACCTGGGCGCGTACCTGTCGACCTTCTCGACGGCCATCCCCACCATCCTCTACGCCACGCTGCTGGCGGGCCAGTACACCACGCCGCAGATCTACGTCGAAGTCGATGCCTGGTTCACCAACACGGCACCGGTCGATGCCTACCGCGGCGCGGGGCGGCCCGAGGCGACCTACCTGCTCGAGCGCCTGGTCACGCGCTGCGGCTGGGAGCTGGGCCTCTCGCAGGACGAGATCCGCAAGCGCAACTTCATCCGCGAGTGGCCGTACCAGACGCCAGTGGCCCTGCAGTACGACATCGGCGACTACGAAGCGTGCATGACGCGCGCGCAGGAACTGGCCGAGGTGGGCGGCTTCGCGGCCCGCAAGGCCGAGAGCGAGAAGAAGGGCAAGCTGCGCGGCATCGGCTACTCGAGCTACATCGAGGCCTGCGGGCTGGCGCCGTCGAACATCGCGGGCGCGCTGGGTGCGCGGGCCGGCCTGTTCGAGGCGGGCGAGGTGCGCGTGCATCCGACCGGCAGTGTGACGGTGTTCACCGGTTCGCACAGCCATGGCCAGGGCCACGAGACCACCTTCGCGCAGGTGGTGGCGGCCCGCCTGGGCATCCCGGTCGAGAACGTCGACATCGTGCACGGCGACACCGGGCGCATCCCCTTCGGCATGGGCACCTACGGCTCGCGATCGATCAGCGTGGGTGGCGCGGCCATCATGCGCGCGCTGGACAAGATCGAGGCCAAGGCCAAGAAGATCGCCGCGCACCTGATGGAGGCGAGCGACGCCGACATCGAGTTCGCCGGCGGCGAGTTCACCGTCAAGGGCACCGACAAGAAGATCCCCTTCGGCCAGGTGGCACTCACGGCCTACGTCCCGCACAACTACCCGCTCGACAAGCTGGAGCCGGGCCTGAACGAGACGGCCTTCTACGACCCGACCAACTTCACCTACCCCTCGGGCACCTACATCTGCGAGGTCGAGATCGACAAGGGCACGGGCGAAGTCAAGATCGACCGCTTCACCGCAGTCGACGACTTCGGCACCATCATCAACCCGATGATCGTGGAGGGGCAGGTGCACGGCGGCATCGTGCAGGGCATCGGCCAGGCGCTGATGGAGAACTGCGTTTACGACAACGAGACCGGTCAGCTGCTCACCGGCAGCTTCATGGACTACGCCATGCCGCGCGCCGAGGACTTCCCCAACTTCAAGCTCGACACCGTGTGCACGCCCTGCACCCACAATCCGCTGGGCACCAAGGGTTGCGGCGAGGCGGGCGCCATTGGCTCGCCGCCGGCCGTCATCAATGCCGTGCTCGATGCACTGGCGCCGCTGGGCGTGAAGGACTTCGACATGCCGGCCTCGCCGGCCCGGGTGTGGGAGGCCATGAAGAAGGGCGCCACCACGCCGACGCAGCAACCGCAGGAACCCTCGCTGACCGCCAGCACCCAGGGCCGCCCGGCCGCCTGAGGAGACCCCACCATGTACGCATTCACCTTTGAACGTCCCGACACCCTGGACAACGCACTGAAGCTCGTCGCCGGCGGCGCCAAGCCCCTGGCGGGCGGACAGACCCTGCTGGCCTCGATGAAGCTGCGGTTGTCGGCGCCCGAGCAGCTCGCCGACCTCGGTGCCTGCAAGGACCTGACCGGCATCCGCAAGGAGGGCGACGCGCTGGTCATCGGTGCCATGTCGCGCCACCTCGAAGTGGCCAACAGCGCCGAGGTCAAGTCGGCCTACCCGGCGCTGGCCGACCTGGCCTCGCGCATCGGCGACCGGCAGGTGCGAGCCATGGGCACGATGGGCGGCTCGGTCGCGAACAACGACCCGGCCGCCTGCTACCCGAGCGCGGTGCTGGCCTCGGGCGCCACCGTGATCACCACCAAGCGCGAGATCGCCGCCGACGATTTCTTCCAGGGCCTGTTCACCACCGCCCTCGAAGACGGCGAGCTGATCAAGGCGATCCGCTTCCCGCTGCCGAAGAGGGCGGCCTACGAGAAGCTGCGCCAGAAGGCGTCGCACTTCCCGCTGGTGGGCGTCTTCGTGGCGCAGTTCGACGGCGGCGTGCGCGTGGCGGTGACGGGTGCGGGCAACGGCGTCTTCCGCCATGCGGGGCTCGAGGCGGCGCTGTCGAAGAGCTTCACGCCCGAATCGGCGGCCGGCGTGGCCATCGACGACAGCGAACTCAACAGTGACCTGCACGCCACTGCGGCCTACCGGGCCAACCTGATCTCGGTACTCGCACAGCGCGCGGTGGCAAAGGCCCTGGGCTAAGCTGAGCCGATGACCGCACCTGCCGCCACGCCCGATCCCGCCGCACCCTTCGCCTCGATCGACGCCGTGGTGCAGGGGCTGGCGGCCGTCGGCTACCTCGCCGACCGGCGGCTGGCGACGGCGGTGTTCCTGGCCCTCAAGCTGCAGCGACCGCTGCTGCTCGAGGGCGAGCCCGGCGTCGGCAAGACCGAGCTGGCCAAGGCCCTCTCGGCAGCGCTGCAGCGCGAACTGCTGCGCCTGCAGTGCTACGACGGCCTGGAGCAGCGCGAGGCGCTCTACGAGTGGAACTACGCCGCGCAGCTGCTGCACATGCGCGCGGCCGAGGCGAAAGGCAGCGCTGACGACGTCGAAGCCGAGGTCTACCAGCCGCACTACCTGATCCGCCGACCGCTGCTGCAGGCCCTGCAGGCGCCGCCGCCCGGCGCGGTGTTGCTGATCGACGAGGTGGACCGCGCGGACGAGCCCTTCGAGGCCTTCCTGCTCGAATACCTGGGCGAGTACCAGGTCAGCATTCCCGAGCTGGGCACGGTGCGCGCGGTGGTGCCGCCGGTCACGCTGCTCACCAGCAATCGCACGCGCGAGCTCAACGATGCGGTCAAGCGGCGTTGCCTCTACCACTGGCTCGATTACCCGGAGCGCGAGCGCGAGCTCGCCATCGTGCGCGCGCAGGTGCCTGGTGCCGGCGAACGGCTGTCCGTGCAGGTGGCCGATTTCGTGCAGCGCCTGCGCAGCCAGCCCTTCGCCGATGCCTTCCAGCGCGCACCCGGCATCGCCGAGAGCGTGGAATGGGCGCGCGCGCTGGTTGCGATGGACACCGTGGAGCTCGACCCCGAAGTGGTGGTCGACACCGCCGGCATCCTCTTCAAGCAGCGCGACGACGTGGCGGCGCTGAACCACCAGCTTGCGACCGAGCTGCTGGCGCCGGCCGACGCCTGATCGTCCTTTCTTTTTCGACCATGGAGCGCGTGCAGCAACTCGGCGATGCCCGGCGCGGCAAGCTGGCGGGCAACCTCGTCGGTTTCGGCCGGGCGCTTCGGCGCGCGGGCGTGCGCCTCGATGCGTCGCGCATCGCACTCGCCGCCGAGGCGGCGCAGCTCGTCGGCGTGGGCAGCCGGCACGACCTGGCGGCCGCGATGGAGTCGGTGATGGTCAGCCGCGAGCAGGACCGCGGCGTGTTCCGCGAGCTGTTCGATGCCTGGTTCCGCGATCCCGAGCTCGCCAACAAGATGCTCGCGCAGATGCTCCCCACGGCCGAAGGCCGCGCCGAGCCGGTCAAGCGCCGCCCGCGCGTGCGCGAGGCCTTGGCTGCGCCGCGGCCACCGCAGGCCGCACCGCAGAACGAGCGGGAGGTCGACTTCGACGCCGCCATGACGGCCGGCGACCGGCGGCAACTGCAGCATGCCGACTTCAACGCCCTCGGGGCGGCCGAGTACCGCCTCGTCGAACGCCTGGCGCGCGACCTTCCCCTGCCCGTGCCCCACGTGCCGGGCCGGCGCCTGCGCGTGGCGGGCCACAGCGGCACGCAGTCGCGCATGCACTGGCCGGGCGTGTGGCACGAAGCGGCGCGCACCGGCGGCGAGATGCTGCGCCTGCCGCGTCTCGTGCGGCGCGAGCAGCCGCTGCCGCTGCTGGTGCTGGTCGACGTGTCGGGCTCGATGGAACGCTATGCGCGCCTGCTGCTGGCCTTCCTGCATGCAGCGACGCGCACGCTGGCCAGCCAGGGCGGGCGGCGCGACGTCTTCGCCTTCGGCACGGGGCTGACCGACCTCACGCCGGCCTTCCGCATCGCCGACACCGACGCGATGCTCGCGCAGGCCGGCCAGGCCATCGACGACTTCGCCGGTGGCACGCGGCTGGGCGAGTCGCTGGCGCAGTTGCGGCGCGCCCATGCGCGGCGCCTCATCGGCCGGCGCACGCTGGTGCTGCTGGTCAGCGATGGCCTCGACACCGGCGAGCCGGACGTACTGCGCGCCGAGCTGCAATGGCTGCGCCGGCACAGCCGCCGCCTGCTGTGGCTCAACCCGCTGCTGCGCTTCTCCGGCTATGCGCCGCTGGCGCGCGGCGCGAACGAACTGCATCGCGCGGCCGATGCCATGCTGGCCGTGCACAACCTGCAGGCCCTGGAAGACCTGGCGCGCAGCATCGCCGCGCTGCTGCGCAACCGATAACG
This sequence comes from Pseudomonadota bacterium, assembly GCA_018241185.1. Classification (GTDB taxonomy): domain Bacteria; phylum Pseudomonadota; class Gammaproteobacteria; order Burkholderiales; family Burkholderiaceae_C; genus Xenophilus. The sequence goes on from JAFEEH010000250.1 coordinate 27,274, forward strand.
ACACACTCCACGAAGGAACACCCCATGGACATGCAAGGCACCCGCCAGCTCGGCGTCACCCAGGAACAGGCCTGGGAAGCCCTCAACGACCCGGAGACGCTCAAGGGCTGCCTGCCGGGCTGCGACAAGTTCGAATCGACCGGCGAGAACCAGTACGCCGTGACGATGGCCGTGAAGGTCGGCCCGGTGTCGGCCAAGTTCAACGGCAAGGTCACGCTCAGCGACATCCAGCCGCCCGCGAGCTACAAGCTGGCCTTCGAGGGGCAGGGTGGCGTGGCCGGCTTCGGCAAGGGCGCGTCGGCCGTCTCGCTCACGCCCAACGACGCCGGCTGCGAGCTCGCCTACACCGTGCAGGCGCAGGTCGGCGGCAAGATCGCGCAGCTGGGCCAGCGCCTGATCGATGGCGCGGCCAAGTCGATGGCCGACGACTTCTTCAAGCGCTTCGACGCCGAGATGCAGCGCCGCCACGGCCCGCCGCCGGCCGAGGCAGATGCTATCGAAATGGGAGCGGCTCCCGCGGAGAAGACGGGCGCCGTGGCCGGATTCATGCAGAAACTCGGCTTCGGCAAGAAGGACAAGGCCGAGGGCGCGCAGGACGAAGGTTGAGCGCCATGGAGAACCTCGACGTCATGGTGCTGCGCCAGTTGCGCGACTGGCGCCAGGCGGGGCGCCGTGCGCTGCTGGCCACCGTGGTGCGCACCTGGGGCTCGTCGCCGCGGCCGATCGGCTCCATCCTTGCGCTGGCAGAAGACGGCGCCGTGGTCGGTTCGGTGTCCGGCGGCTGCATCGAGGACGACTTGATCGCGCGCCACAGCCGCGTCGGGGCATCGGAGATGCCACGCGGCGCGCCGGCCCAGGTCAAGTACGGCATCACCGCCGACGAGGCGCACCGCTTCGGGCTGCCCTGCGGCGGCACGCTGGAGCTGCTGCTGGAGTTCGATCCCGATCCCGCGTCGCTGGCCGAACTCGTCCAGCGCCTGGAGGCGGGCCAGCTGATGCAGCGCACCGTGGCCCTGGCCGACGGCGCCGTGGCCCTGGCGCCTGCGCATGCACCCGCCGAACTGGTGATCGACGAGCACCACCTGGTCAACACCTTCGGCCCCGAGTACCGCATGCTGCTGATCGGCGCCGGCCAGCTGGCAGAGTACCTCGCAACCATGGCCAGCTTCAGCGGTTTCGCCGTCACGCTGTGCGACCCGCGCGCGGAGTACCGCGGCAGCTGGCAGGTGCCCGGCGTCGCGATCAGCACCGAGATGCCCGACGATGCCGTGGTCGCCTTCCGGCCCGACAGCCGCAGCTGTGTGGTGGCGCTCACGCACGACCCCAAGCTGGATGACCTGGCCTTGCTGGAGGCCTTGCAGACGCCGGCCTTCTACGTCGGCGCCATCGGTTCGCGGCGCAACGCGCAGGCGCGCCGTGAACGCATGATCGAGCACTTCGAGCAGACCGAAGCCTCGCTCGCTCGCCTGCGCGGCCCGATCGGCATCTACATCGGCAGCAAGACGCCACCCGAGATCGCGGTGAGCGTCATGGCCGAGATCCTGGCGGTGAAGAACGCGGTGCGCCTGCCGCGCGAGATGGACGTGGCCGCGGCCAAGGACCGCCAACTTCAGACGGCCGACTGACGCGCTTCGTCGCGCCGGCCGCGGTAGCGCGTCAGGCCGCTTCCTTGATGCCTCGCATCAGGATCACCCCGCCCAAGGTCGTGGTGTCGCTGCGCATGCGTTTGGCCAGCGCGGCGGCCGAGCCCGCGCGCGGTTGCCAGCCAGCCTTGAGCAGGGCCTGGCTCACGTCGGGGGCGCGCAGCACCTGGTCGAGCGCTGCGTTGAGCCTGTCCACTGCCGCGTCCGGCATCGTGGCCGGGGCCGCGAGCGCGGTCCAGATCTCCAGGTCGGCACCGCGCACGTCGGCCTCGCGCAGCGTAGGCAGTTCGTTCACCAGCGGGCTGCGGTCGGGCGAGGTGACGCCGATGGCCTTGAGCTTGCCGGCCTTGACCTGCGCCATCGCCAGGGCCGGCGGCAGCAGGGCGATCTGCACCTCGTTCTTCAGCATCGCGGCGATCACCTGCGGGTTGCCGTTGAAGGGCACGTGCGTGGCGCGGATGCTGGTACGCATCTTGAGCAACTCCATGCCCAGGTGGCCGACGGTGCCGTTGCCGGGCGTGCCGTATTTCGCCTCGGCGCCCAGGTTGCGTGCCCACAGGAGCAGTTCGGCCGGCGTGCTGCCCACCGCCCGGTCGGACACGGTGAGCACCAGCGGCGCCGTGCCGATCAGGCCCACGGGCGCGAAGTCCTTCTCCGGGTCGAAGGGCGTCTTGCTGTTCAGCAGCTTCGCGATGGTGAGGTTGCCGTTGATGAGCGCACCGATCGTGTGGTCGTCGCGTGACTTGGCCACCAGGTCCGCCGCCGCGTTGCCGCTGGCGCCGGGCTTGTTCTCCACCGTGACCGGGTGGCCCAGCAATTTGGCCAGCGGCTCGGCGATGGCGCGTGCCGCCAGGTCGGGCGACGAGCCGGTAGGAAATCCCACGAGGATGCGCAGCGGCTTGGTTGGCCATGCGTTGCTGGCTCCCGGCCCACGGGCGTTGGCACGGGCCGCGTCCTGCGCCCAGGCGGGCAGGCACAGTGCGGCCGTGGCGGCAGCGGCGGATTGGAGCAGGCGGCGTTTGTCGATCATGGCAAGGTCAGGCGTAGAAGTTACAAGACGTTAACGAACTACGCGCTGCACTGCAACATAAGGCAAAGGTATCTACCGCCAGGTAGGAAACGTTGGCGCATGGCCGCGCGCCATGCCTTCCGGCCCCGGGAATTCGAAGGAAAAGTGGCCTAAACGCCCACTGGACGGGCGCGGACAGCTATCGATTCGATAGCGCCTCGGTGTCTTCGCTGACCACCTGGGGTGGGCGGTGCGGGCCATGGGCCGGCGGCGGCACGTCACCGCCTTTCTGTCGCTCGCGGAACAGCGCCGCGCGCATCAGGAAGATGGTGGTGACCGGCGCCGTGAGCGCGACGAAGAATGCGATCAGCACCGCGTGCAGAAAGAGCTGGAAACCCTGCACCGAGAAGTACACGATGGTCGCCAGCGAAATCGCCCACACGCCCAGCGTGGCACCGAGCGTCGGCGCATGGATGCGATGAAAGAAGGTGGGCAGGCGCACCAGGCCGAACGAGCCGATCGCCGCGAACGCCGCGCCGACGACGACGAGCACGGCCGTGAGCCATTCGGCCCACCAGGGCATCGACCCGCCGCTCATCGGCAGCCCCCGGTGCGCGCCATCATTCGATCACCTCGCCGCGCAGCAGGAACTTGGCCAGCGCCGCCGTGCCCACGAAGCCGAACAACGCGATCAGCATCGCAGGCTCGAAGTACACGCTGCTGGCGTACACGATGCCCAGCACCAGCATCATCAGCATGCCGTTGATGTAGAGGCAGTCCAGCGCCATCACGCGGTCCTGGGCCGAGGGGCCGAGCAGCAGGCGTGCCAGTGCGCAAAGCATCGCGACGGCGAGGAGGAACAGGGCGCCCTTGAGGGCCCAGAAGAGCACAGGCGTCATGACGATTCGAAGATCTCCATCAAGGGTTGCTCGTAGCGCTTGTGCACCATCGCGATGAAGGCGGCCTCGTCCGCGAGGTCGAACACGTGCACCAGCAGCACGGAACCGTCGAGCGACAGTTCTCCCCAGGCGGTGCCGGGCGCCAGCGTCAGCATCATCGAAAGCACGGCCAGCCCGTTGGGATCGCGCATCCTCAGCGGAACCTGGACGAAGGTCGGGCGCAGGTCGGCCGTGCGACGCAGGAGCAGCCGGTGCGCGATCGTGAGCGCCGAGGCCACGAGGTCGTGCAGCGCGATGCCCAGCAGCCGCAGCGCCGTGCGCGGGTGCCGCATGCGCACCGTGGCAGGCCGCAGCCCCTTGGTGATCAGCGGGACCACGATGGCCAGCAACGCGCCGAAGAGCACGGTGGCCGGATGCACCGACTGGTTCAGCACCAGCCAGACCACGAGCAGCGCGATCGACAGCGGCGGCGAGGGAATCAGGGCGCGGAACATGTCACTCGCCTCCCGTCTTCTGCGTGGGGCCCGGGCGCTGGCGTGCCGCCATCACGGCCGTGCGGTAGTCGGCGGGATGCGCGAGGCCCTCGGCCGTGGCCTGCGCATGCATCATCACCGGCCCGGCGCCGACGGTGAGCGCCACGCAGGCGGCCAGCAGCACCGCCACGGGCAGCACCTCCAATGCACGAAGGGCAGGCACGCTGGCCTGCGTCTGCGTCCAGAAATGGCGGATGCCGCTGCGGCTGAGTGCCACGAGGGTGAGGAAGCCCGAGGCCAGCAGCAGCCCCAGGAACAGCCAGCCGCTGGACGTCGGCCGGTGCTCGAGCAGCCCCGACAGCATCGCGAACTTGCCGACGAAGCCCGACAGCGGCGGCAGCCCGGCCATGAGCAGGGTGCAGCCCACGAAGCTCAGGCCGAGGAAGGCCACGCCGGCCGGAATGGCGCGGCCGTACAAGGCCTGCGCCTCGTCGTCGAGATTGACGTCGTCGAAGGACTGCAGGTCCTCGGACAGGAAGGGCGCATTGCCGGCCGACTCGTGCGGCGCGATGCTTTGCCCGGCGTTGCGCCAGCGCTCGATCATGTCGATCAGCAGGAACAGCGCGCTGGCCGCCAGCGTGGAGCTCAGCAGGTAGTACAGCGCACCGGCCCACACGGCCGACTGCCCCAGGCCCACCGCGGCGATCAGGGTGCCGGCCGAGGCCAGCACGCAGTAGCCCGCGAGGTTGGACAGGCGCTGCGTGCCCACGATCCCGATCGCGCCGACCGCCAGCGTCGCCATGCCCAGCCCGAGCAGCGCGACCTGGCCGAACTGGGCAGACGCGCCCGTGTCGGCACCGAAGAACAGCGTCCAGGTGCGCAGCAGGGTGTAGACGCCCAGCTTGGTCAGCAGCGCGAACACCGCGCTCACCGGGGACACGGCGGCGCTGTACGCCGGCACCAGCCAGAAGTTGAGCGGCCAGGCGCCCGCCTTGGCGAAGAAGGCGGTGGCGAGGATGGCCGCTGCGGCGTGCACCAGGCCGCGGTCGGCCGGCGCGATCTCGGCGATGCGTGCGCCCAGGTCGGCGAAGTTGAGCGTGCCCGTCACACCGTAGAGCATGGCGGCGCCGATGAGGAAGAGCGACGAGGCTGCGAGGTTGATCGCGATGTAGTGCAGCCCGGCGCGCACCCGCAGCTGGCCCGAGCCGTGCAGCAGCAGCCCGTAGGAGGCGGCGAGCATCACCTCGAAGAACACGAACAGGTTGAACAAATCGCCGGTCAGGAAGGCACCGTTCAGGCCCATGAGCTGCAGTTGCAGCAGCGGATGGAAATGCACGCCTGCGCGGTCCCAGCGCGAGGTCGAGTAGATCGAGGCTGCGAAGGCCACCACGCCGGTCAGCGCGACCATCATGGTCGACAGCCGGTCCGCCACCAGCACGATGCCGAAGGGCGCGGGCCAATTGCCCGGCAGGTACACACCGATCGAGCCCGGACCGCCGCCGGTGTCGGGCGCATTGACCCAGCGCAGCAGTGCCAGCGCCGCCACCAGGCCGACCAGGCCCGACACCACCGACAGGAAGGACTTGGCGCGTCGTCGCTGCTCGCCCATCAGCAGCATCAGCGCGGCCGTGAGCATGGGCACGAGGATCGGCACCGCGATCAGGTGCGGCATCGTGTGGTCGAGCAGGCGGTCGAGCAGCGAGAACAGCTCGTTGACGAACATGTTCATTCGTCTTTCTCCTCACCGTCGACGTGGTCGGTGTCGGAGATGCCGCGCGAGGCGAGCATCACGACGAGGAAGAGCGCCGTCATGGCGAAGCCGATCACGATGGCCGTGAGCACCAGCGCCTGCGGCATCGGGTCGGCCGTGTTGGCCAGCGTGGCCTGGAAGCCGGGGAGCAGCACCGGCTCGCTGTCGACCTTGAGCCGGCCCATGCTGAACATGAACAGGTTGACCGCGTAGGCGATCAGCGTCAGGCCCATGATGACCTGGAAGGTGCGCGGGCGCAGCAGCAGGTACACGCCCGAGCCCGTGAGCACGCCGATGGCGATGGCCAGCACGATTTCCATCAGGCGTTCGCTCCCACGGCGGCCTCTTCGGCGGCACGGCGCTCCGCCTCCTTCTCGGCCTGCTCGTCGGCCCAGCGGTGGCTGCGGATCGACTGGTGGGCCAGGGCGGTGAGGATCAGCATGGTGGCGCCCAGCACCAGTGCGAACACGCCGGTGTCGAAGAACAGGGCGCTGGGCACGTGGAGCTCGCCCAGCACCGGCAGCGTGAGGTGGGCGGTGTGCGTGGTCAGGAAGGGGTAGCCGAGTGCCACGGCACCACCGCCCGTGGCCAAAGCCAGCAGCAGGCCGATGGCGATCCAGCGGCGCGGATAGATGCGCAGGTGCTCCTCGGTCCAGGCCGCACCCGAGACGATGAACTGCAGCATCAGCGCCACCGACATCACCAGCCCGGCCACGAAGCCGCCACCCGGCGCGTTGTGGCCGCGCATGAAGAAGTACACCGACACCAGCGCCGACAGCGGCAGCAGCAGGCGCACCAGCACCGCGGGCACCATCAGGTAGCCGACGGCCGTGTCCTTGGCCAGGCGTGGATTGACCAGGTCGCTGCTGCCGTCGTCGGGCTGCGCGCGCTGTTGGGGGGGCAGGGCCATGGCCTCGGGCGCCGGGCGGAAGCGCCGCAGCAGCGCGTAGACCGTGAGCGCCACGATGCCGAGCACCGTGATCTCGCCGAAGGTGTCGAAGCCACGGAAGTCCACCAGCATCACGTTGACGACGTTGGTGCCGCCACCTTCGGGCAGGGCGCGCTCGAGGAAGAAGGGCGAGATGCTCATCGGGTTGGGCCGGGTCATCATGAACCAGGCCAGGGCCGACATGCCGCCGCCCGCGAGTGCGGCGATCAGCAGATCGCGTCCGCGGCGGCCCCAGGGGCGCAGGCGCTCGCGCGGCCGCTGGATCTGCGCCTTGCGCATCGGCAGCCAGCGCAGGCCCAGCAGGATGAGCAGGGTGGTGACGACCTCGACCACCAGCTGCGTGAGCGCGAGGTCGGGGGCCGAGAACCAGATGTAGGTGATGCAGCTCACCAGGCCCGCGCCCGAGGCCAGCATGAGCGAGGCCAGGCGATGGAACTTGGCTTGCCACGCTGCGGCGAGCGCGCAGATGCAGCCGATGACCCAGGTCATCGCGAACATGGGCGAAAAGGGCAGCAGTTCGCGCGTGCCGCGTTCGGCCGGCACGAACCACAGCGAAGCGCCAGCGCCCAGCACGGCGACCAGCACGAGCAGGAAGAGCTGCGGCTGCAGGCGGCGCGTGCCCAGCAGGCGGCGGCTGCGGCGGCCCGCCTCGGACAGGCGGGCCAGGACGTTCTCGAAGATGCGCTGGCCGTCGAAGCGGTGCAGCAGCGGGGTGTGCTCCAACCCGCCGGCCTGCCGCCGACGCCGTTGAAGCAGGTAGAGCGCCGCGCCGCCGGCCAGCGCGACGAAGCTCATCACCAGCGGCAGGTTGAAGCCGTGCCACACCGCGAGGCTGTACTCGGGCAGCGTGCCGCCCACCACCGGCGCCGCAGCGGCCGCGAGGAAGGCCCCGACCGACCACGCCGGCACCACGCCCACCACCAGGCACACCAGCACCAGCAACTCGACCGGCACGCGCATCCAGTGTGGAGGTTCGTGCGGCGGCTTGGGGACCTCGTTGTTGCAGGGCGGGCCGAAGAAGACGTCGAACACGAAGCGCGCCGAGTACGCCACGCTGAAGGCGCCCGCCAGCGTCGCCAGGACGGGGAGCGTGTACTCGACCCAGGGTGCGGCATCCAGGAACACCGTCTCGGCAAAGAACATCTCCTTGGAGAGGAAGCCGTTGAGCAGCGGCACCCCGGCCATCGAGGCGCTGGCGATGATGGCCAGCGTGCCGGTGATGGGCATGGCGCGCAGCAGGCCGCTGAGCTTGCGGATATCGCGCGTGCCGGTCTCGTGGTCGATGATGCCGGCCGCCATGAACAGCGAGGCCTTGAAGGTCGCGTGGTTCATGATGTGGAAGACCGCGGCCACGGCGGCCAGGGGGCTGTTCATGCCGAGCAGCAGCGTGATGAGGCCCAGGTGCGAGATGGTGGAGTAGGCCAGCAGTGCCTTCAGGTCGCGCTGGTACATCGCCACGTACCCGCCCAGCAGCAGCGTGAGTGCGCCGGCGCCACCCACCAGCCAGAACCATTCCTGCGTGCCCGAGAGCGCCGGCCACAGTCGCGCCATGAGGAACACGCCCAGCTTCACCATGGTGGCCGAGTGCAGGTAGGCCGACACGGGCGTGGGTGCCGCCATGGCGCGCGGCAGCCAGAAGTGGAAAGGGAACTGCGCGCTTTTGGTGAAGGCGCCCAATAGGATCAGCACCAGCGCCACCGGGTAGAGCGCATGGGCGCGGATCTCGGCGCCCGAGGCGAGGACCACGTCGAGGTCGTAGCTGCCCACGATGCGGCCCAGCACCAGCACGCCGGCCAGCAGGCACAGCCCGCCGGCGCCGGTGACGGTGAGCGCCATGCGGGCGCCGCGCCGCGCATCGCGCCGGTGGTGCCAGTAGCCGATCAGCAGGAAGGAGAACAGGCTGGTGAGTTCCCAGAACAGCACCATCTGGATCAGGTTGCCCGAGAGCACCACGCCGACCACCGAGCCCATGAAGGCCAGGAAGAAGGCGAAGAAGCGCGGCACCGGGTCGGACGCCGACATGTAGTAGCGCGCATAGAGCACCACCAGCGTGCCGATGCCCAGCACCAGCATGCAGAACAGCCAGGCAAAGCCGTCCATGCGGAAGGACAGGTTCAGGCCGAGTGCCGGGATCCATTCGTAGGTCTGGCGCAGCACGTTGCCATCGGCCAGGCGAGGGAACATCCACGCCACCTGCACCGCGCCGAACAGGGCCACCACGCCGGCCAGTGTCGATTCCCGGTTGCGGGCGTCGGACGGCAGCGAAGCCGCCAGCACGCTGGCGATGAAGGGAAGTGCGACGAGAAGGACCAGCGGCATCTCGATCGATTCTATCGACCGGCCTTCACGCACCCATTGGAAAAAACCGCAGAAGAGCCGCCGGCTTTTCAAGCGAAAAGTGCCCGGAACGCCCGTCCGGTGGGCGCGAGCAGCTATGAATTCAGGAGCAGCTTCACGCCCCGTGCGGTCACGAACCTCGGCTCAGCTGGACGCGAGCAGTTGCACCGTGCGCATGCCCAGCCAGGTCAGCAGCAACGAGCCGGCCAGATGGCTGCCAGCGGTGAGGGCGGCCACGCCGAGGCGTCCCTCCATCAGCATGGTGGTCACCTCGGCGGAGAAGCTGGAAAAGGTGGTCAGGCCGCCCAGGAAGCCGGTGACGACGGCCAGCCGCCAGGCCGGATCGATGTCCGGCACCAGCGCGAAGCCCGCCACCGCGATGCCGATGAGGTAGCCGCCGATCAGGTTGGCGGCGAGCGTGCCCCAGGGCATGAATCCGCCCACGCCGAGCCAGAGGGCGAGGCACCAGCGAGAAAGCGCCCCGATGGAGGCACCGATGCAGATGGCGACGACAGGCAGGAGCATGCCGCGAATCTACATCTGCTTGGGCAGCCAGGTCACGAGCGCCGGGAAGAAGTAGATGATCAGCACGGCGGCGATCATCAGCAGGAACATCGGCGTCGTGACGCGCGCGATGTAGAGCAGGTCCTTGCCCGTCATGCCCTGCAGCACGAAGAGGTTGAAGCCCACGGGCGGCGTGATCTGCGCCATCTCGACCACGATCACGATGAAGATGCCGAACCAGATGGGGTCGATGCCGGCGGCCGTCACCGTGGGCATGATGACGCCCATGGTCAGCACCACCATCGAGATGCCGTCGAGGAAGCAGCCCAGCACGACGTAGAACACGGCGAGCATCGCCACCAGCTGGAACTTCGACAGCCCCAGCGAGCCGATCCACTCCGCCAGGTGGCGCGGCAGGCCGATGTAGCCCATGGCGAGCGTGAGGAATGCGGCGCCGGCGAGGATCAGTGCCATCATGCAGTACAGGCGCGTGGCGCCGAGCAGCGAGTCCTTGAAGGTCTTCCAGTTCAGCGAGCCCTGCGCCGCCGAGATGACCAGCGCGCCCACCACGCCGACGGCCGCTGCCTCGGTGGCCGTGGCGATGCCGGCGTAGATCGAGCCCAGCACCGCCAGGATGAGCAGCGTGACGGGGATCAGGCTGCGCGAGGCGGCGAGCTTCTGCATGAAGCTCATGCGCGCATCGGCCGGCGGCACCTTGTCGGGGTTCATGAGCGCCCACAACCCGATGTAGCCCGAGAACAGCACCGCGAGCAGGATGCCCGGGATCACGCCTGCGATGAACAGCCGCGCGATCGACACGTCGGCCGCGACGCCGTAGACGATCATGATGATCGAGGGCGGGATCAGCAGGCCCAGCGTGCCGGCGCCGGCCAGGGTGCCGATGACCATGTCCTGCGGGTAGCCGCGCTTGCCCAGCTCGGGCAGCGTCATCTTGCCGATGGTGGCGCAGGTGGCGGCGCTGGAGCCCGACACCGCCGCGAAGATGGCGCAGCCGACCACATTGGTGTGCAGCAGCCGGCCGGGCAGGCGCTGCATCCAGGGGGCCAGGCCGCTGAACATGTCCTGCGACAACCGCGTGCGAAAGAGGATCTCGCCCATCCACACGAACAGCGGCAGAGCCGTGAGCGTCCAGCCCGAGGCCGAGCCCCAGATCGTCACCGCCATGGCGTCGCCCGCGGGCCGTGACGAGAACAACTCCATCGCGATCCAGGCGACGCCCGAAAGCGTGAGACCGATCCACACCCCGCTGCCGAGGATCAGGAACAGCGAGAGGATGAGGAGGCCGGCAATGGCGATGTCACTCATGGCGCAACATCTCCCCGTCGGCCGCCGGCGCGCGGCCGTTCCATTCGATGAAGAACTCGTCGATGGCCGCGATGGCGAAGACCACCGCGCCCACGGCCATGCTCAGCTGCGGAATCCACAGCGGCGTGGCGTCGTTGGAGGTGGACATGTCGTTGAACTCGTGCGACTGCAGCACCAGCCGCACCGCATAGACCGCAAAGAGGATGGCCAGCGCGGCGCCCGCGCCCATGGCCCAGCGCTCCAGCCAGCGGCGTGGCGTCGCGCCCAGCGCGTTGAGCACCAGCGTCACCCGGATGTGCTCGCCCTTCTTCAGGGTGTGGGCCAGCGCCATGAAGCCGGTGCCGGCCATCATGTAGCCGGCGTAGGCGTCGATGCCCGGCACGTTGAAATGCAGCTGCCGCCCGAGAATGGACGTCAGCACCATGGCCAGCAGGCCGACCATGAAAAGCGCCGCCAGGGCGGCGGCGCTGTCGTAGAGGAAATCGAGGGCTTTGCGCATGGGCATGTCGCATCGAGAAGGCCCGGGCACATGCCCGGGCCACGGGGATCACATCTTCTTGTAGGCGTCCAGAACGGCCTGGCCTTCGGGGCCGGCCTTCTCGGTCCACTCCTTGATCATGGTGTCGCCGACCTTCTTCATGTCGGCCTTGAGCTGGGCCGAAGGCACGTGGACCGTCATGCCGTTCTTCTTGAGCAGCTCGAGGTACTCGAGATTCTTCTTCTTCGACAGTTCCCAGCCGCGCTTTTCGGCCTCGTCGCCGGCCTTTAGCAGTGCGTCCTGCGTCGGCTTGTCGAGCGCGTCGAAGGCTTTCTTGTTCACCAGCACGGCGTTCTTGGGCAGCCAGGCCTGGGTGTCGTAGAAGTTCTTGATGTACTCGTAGGTCTTGGTGTCGTAGCCCGTCGAACCCGAGGACATGTACGACTCGATGACGCCGGTGGCCATGGCCTGCGAGAGCTCGGCCTGCTGCACGGTGACGGGCTGCGCGCCCACCAGTTCGCCGATGCGGGCCGTGGCCGGGCTGTAGGCGCGCCACTTGATGCCCTTGAGGTCGGCGGCCGAGTTGATGGTCTTGTTGACGAAGATGCCCTGGGGCGGCCAGGCGACGGTGTAGAGCAGCATGATGCCCTGCTCGGCCAGCTTCTTGGACAGCACCGGCTTCTGGGCCTGGTAGAGCTTCCAGGCGGCGTCATAGCTGTCGGCCAGGAAGGGGATGCCGTCTGCGCCGAAGACCTGCCATTCGTTCTGGAAGTTCACCAGCAGGATCTCGCCCATTTGCGCCTGCCCACCCTGGACGGCGCGCTTGATCTCGGGCGCCTTGAACAGCGAGGCGTTCGAATGCACCGTGATCTTGAGCTTGCCGCCGGTGGCCTTGTCCACATCGGCCGCGAACTGGCTGATGTTCTCGGTGTGGAAGTTGGTGGGGGGGTAGGCAGTGGGCAGGTCCCACTTGGTCTGGGCGAAGGCGCTGGCACCGACCGTGAGCGCGGCCATTGCGAGACCGAACTTGTGAATCATCGACTCTCTCCTGAACAGGGAAGTGAAAAGCGAGAGCGAGGATACGTGCAAATATCGGGCCACGGCTGGGGCATTTCCCGGACGACCGTGCATTGGCGCACAAGAAGGAAAGCCGCCCGTGGGCGGCTCCTGGATGGCTCGGTCGGAATCAGTGGGCGGGCTTCCTGGCGGTTGGCGATTTCTTTGCCGGCGACCCTTCGGCTGCTCCGTCGAGGGGCTTTCCGTTGACCGTGAGCCCCGCGGCGGAGAGTTTGGCCGCCGATTTCTGCTTCACGCCCTTCACGCGGGCCATGAAGTCGGCCCAGTCCTTGAATTCGGCTTGCTGGCGCGCGTCGACGATGCGCTTGGACAGGGCCGGGCCGACGCCTGGGAGCCCGTCGAAGTCGGCGACGGAGCCCTTGTTGATTTCGACGGCAGCGGATGCGGCCATCGACAGGGCGACGAGCGCCAGCGAGGCCAGGACTTTCTTGAACATGATGACTCCCTGTGTGTTGGTTGACCATGCGCGTCGATCGCGCAGGGCCATCATGCAGTCGCCGGATGCCTCAGGCCATCGAGGTGGTCATAGTTCCTCCACCCGACGGGGTGGGTAGCTGTCCCAGGCCTGGCAACCCGGGCAGTGCCAGAAGTACTGGTGCGCCTCGAAGCCGCAGGCCGCGCAGCGGTAGCGCATCAGCGGCCTTGCCGCCTGGTCGAGCGCGCGCTGCACGGGCGGGTGGGTCAGCGCGTCGTCGGTGAACTGCTCGCCGGCCAGCCAGCGCGAGGCGGCGACCAGCGAGCCTGGCTGCTGCGCGAGGTGTGCCAGATAGCCGTCGCGCGGCGTCAGCGTCGTGGCCTCGTGGCCCTCGCCGCCGGGTCGCAGCTGTCCGCCGAGCGCGACGATGGCCTCGACCACGTCGATCGATGGCGCCTGGGCGTAGCGCCGCTGCAGCAAGGCCAGCGCCTCGCCGCTGCGATGGGCGGCAACCGCCGTCTGCTGCAACTGCGCCGCGTAGAGAGGCAGGGCCATCGGTGCCGTATCCGCCAACGCCATCAAGGTGTCGAAGGCTTCGGCCGCCTGTCCGCTGCGCAGCTGGAGCGCGGCGATGTCGATGGGCGGGCGAGGGGCTTCCGGCGCGAGCGTCGCGGCTTGGCGCAGCAGGCGCATGGCTTCGTCAAGTGCGCCCTTGGACGCCTGTTCGGACGCCTGTTCGCACAGGTGATGCGCGCGGCGCGTGCTGTAGCTGGCTTGCTCCGATGCGTCGAGCTTGCTGGCCACGATTTCGGCCTGCGCCCACTCCCGGGAACGTTCGTAGATGGCCAGCAGGGCCAGGCGCGATTCGTTCTCGTAGCGCGTGCCTTCGAGCTTCTGCAGCGCCGTCTCCGCGCGGTCGAGCAGGCCGGCGCTCAGGAAGTCCTGCGCCAGCGCGTGCTGCGCGCGATCGCGGTCGGCGCGGCTCAGATCGCCACGGCCCAGCAGATGTTCGTGCACGCGCACGGCCCGCTGGTACTCGCCGCGCCGGCGGAACAGGTTGCCCAGCGCGAAGTGCAGTTCCTGCGTGTCGGGGTCGTTCTGCACCGCCTCGATGAAGGCGTCGATGGCCTGGTCCTGCTGCTCGTTGAGCAGGAAGTTGAGGCCGCGGAAATAGGCCTTGGGCGCCTGGCGGTTCTCGAACCGCAATTGCCGCAGGTCCAGGCGCGACGCGAGCCAGCCCAGCACGAAGGCGACGGGCAGGCCCAGCAGCAGCCAACTGAAATCAAAGTCCATGCTGGCGGGCGATCTGGGGTTCCGGGGCGGCACCGGCAGCCGTGCCTTCGGGTCCAGAACCGGTGACGATGACGGCGGGGGACTGAGGCATCTGGGTGGCGGCCGCACGGCGATGCTTCCACCATCCGGGCAGCATGCCGAGCGCGCCGACGACCATGCCGCCCGCGAAGGCCGCGAGCACCACCAGCACGAGCGGCGCGCGCCAATACGTCCCGAAGAAGAAATAGACGGTCGCGTCGTGCTGGTTGTTCAGCGCGAAGGCGAAGAGGGTAAAAAAAATGGCTGCCTTGAGCAGCCACAGGAAGTATTTCATCGGTGTCCCGTGAGCCCGGGACCGATTCTACGGAGCCGGGTATCAGGCCCTCTCGCGCCGGCGCTGCGCCTCGGCCTCGAGTTCGGCGCTGCGCGCATCGACGGCCTCGCGCAGGGCCTTGCCCGGCTTGAAGTGCGGCACCCGCTTCTCGGGGATCTGCACGCTCTCGCCCGAGCGCGGATTGCGTCCGATGCGCGGCGGCCGGCGGCTGACCGAGAAGCTTCCGAAGCCACGGATCTCGATGCGATGGCCGCGCACCAGCGCGTCGCTCATGGCGTCGAGGATGGTCTTGACGGCGTACTCGGCGTCGCGATGCGTCAGTTGCGCGAAGCGGGCGGCGAGTTCTTCAACCAGGTCGGAGCGTGTCATGGGTCGGCAGATGGAAACACGGCGAGGCAAGCCTCGCCGTGTCCGGGTACCGCGGGTGGCGGCTTACTTGTCGCTGTTGTCCAGCTTGGCGCGCAGCAAGGCGCCCAGGCTGGTCGTGCCGGCGTTCTCACGGGCCGACTGCTGGCTCAGGCTGGCCATGGCTTCCTGCTGGTCGACCATGTCCTTCTGCTTGATCGACAGCTGGATGTTGCGGGTCTTGCGATCCACATTCACCACCACGGCCGTGACCTCGTCGCCTTCCTTGAGCACGTTGCGGGCATCTTCCACGCGGTCGCGGGAGATTTCCGACGCACGCAGGTAGCCGACCACGTCGTTGCCCAGGTCGATCTCGGCGCCGCGCGGGTCCACGGTCTTGACCTTGCCGGTCACGATCTGGCCCTTGTCGTTCACCGTCGTGAAGGTGGTGAACGGGTCGCCGTCGAGCTGCTTGATGCCCAGGCTGATGCGCTCGCGGTCGACGTCGACGGCCAGCACGATCGCTTCGACTTCCTGGCCCTTCTTGTAGTTGCGAACGGCGGTCTCGCCGGCTTCGTTCCACGAGAGGTCGGACAGGTGCACCAGGCCGTCGATGCCGGCCGCCAGGCCGACGAACACGCCGAAGTCGGTGATCGACTTGATCGGGCCCTTGACGCGGTCGCCGCGCTTGGTGTTCTGCGCGAATTCCTGCCAGGGGTTGGCCTTGCACTGCTTCATGCCCAGGCTGATGCGGCGCTTGTCTTCGTCGATCTCGAGGACCATGACTTCGACTTCGTCACCCAGCGACACGATCTTGTTCGGCGCGATGTTCTTGTTGGTCCAGTCCATTTCGGAGACGTGGACCAGGCCCTCGATGCCCGGCTCGAGTTCGACGAACGCGCCGTAGTCGGCGATGTTCGTGACCTTGCCGAACAGGCGCGTGCCCTGCGGGTAGCGGCGCGAAACGCCCATCCACGGGTCGTCGCCCATCTGCTTGAGACCCAGCGACACGCGGTTCTTCTCGGTGTCGAACTTGAGGATCTTGGCGGTGATTTCCTGGCCGGCCTGAACGACTTCGCTCGGGTGGCGGACACGGCGCCAGGCCATGTCGGTGATGTGCAGCAGGCCGTCGATGCCGCCGAGGTCGACGAACGCACCGTATTCGGTGATGTTCTTGACCACGCCACGGACCACGGCGCCTTCCTTGAGCGTTTCCATCAGCTTGGCGCGTTCTTCGCCCATGCTGGCTTCGACCACAGCGCGGCGCGACAGCACGACGTTGTTGCGCTTGCGGTCGAGCTTGATGACCTTGAATTCGAGGGTCTTGTTCTCGAAGGGGGTCAGGTCCTTGATCGGACGCGTGTCGATCAGCGAACCCGGCAGGAAGGCGCGGATGCCGTTGACCAGCACCGTGAGGCCGCCCTTGACCTTGCCGCTGGTGGTGCCGGTGACGAATTCGCCGGATTCCAGGGCCTTCTCGAGCGCCAGCCACGAAGCGAGGCGCTTGGCGGTGTCACGCGAGAGGATCGTGTCGCCGTAGCCGTTCTCGACGGAGCCGATGGCCACCGACACGAAATCGCCGGCTTGCACTTCGAGTTCGCCCTTGTCGTTCTTGAACTCTTCGATCGGCACGTAGGCTTCGGACTTCAGGCCGGCATTGACCACCACGTGGTTGTGCTCGACACGCACCACCTCGGCGGTGATGACCTCGCCTGCGCGCATCTCGGAACGCTGGAGGGACTCTTCGAAGAGAGCGGCAAAAGATTCAGACATTGAGTTTCCTGTTCCGTCCACCCAGGTTTCCAGCCGCCCATGCAAGATCGCTTGCGGCTGTTTCTAAGACTGGAGACGGCGGTTTGGGCCACATGGCAGTGACCCCGGTTGGGGTTGAACAACCAGCAGGCCGGTGCGCTGGCGCGCGAGGAGAACCTGCTGGACCAAGGACCGCCCGGCAGATGTTGTGCCGGAGGCCCGAGCCTTCAACACCTGCCTCAGCGGGCGTCGAAAGGCTGCACCTGCCGCCACCAGGCCAGGACCTGATCCACCGATTGCTCGATGCTCTGGTCGGAGTTGTCCAGGAGGCGGGCGTCTTCGGCGGGCTTCAGCGGCGCGACGCTGCGGGACGAATCCCTCGCATCACGCGCTTCCAGGTCGGCGCGAAGACTGTCGAGTGTAACCGAAATCCCCTTTGAAATCAACTGCTTATGCCGGCGCTCGGCACGGTGCGCGGCACTGGCCGTGAGGTAGACCTTCAAGGGGGCGTCGGGGAAGATGACGGTGCCCATGTCGCGCCCGTCCGCCACCAGGCCCGGCAGCCGGCGGAAGGACAGCTGCAGATCGCGCAGGGCCTCGCGCACCGCCGGCAGCGCCGACACGCGCGACGCGTCCATGCCCGCCGCCTCGGTGCGGATCGCGTCGGTGATGTCCTCTCCGGCCAGCAGCACCTGCCCGGCGTCGAAGCGCAGGACCAGACCGCGGGCGAGGTCGGCGACCCGGGCTTCGTCGGCGGAATCGGCTTCCAGCCCCGCACGCCGCATGGCCAGGCCTGCGACCCGGTAGAGCGCGCCGGAGTCGAGGTAGTGATAACCGAGCCGGCGCGCGATCTCGGCCGCGAGCGTGCCTTTGCCGGACGCGGTGGGTCCGTCCACGCAGATCACCGGCACCTCGGCCGGCTGGACCACCGAGAACAGCACCTCGAAGTAGTCCGGGAAGGTCTTGCCGACGCATTTCGGGTCGAGGATGCGCACCGGCAGCCGGTCCGGATTGAAGGCCGCGAGTGAGAAGCACATGGCGACCCGGTGGTCGTCGTAGGTGTGGATGCTGGCACGCCGCCAGTGGCCGTGGGGCAGCGGTTCGATGCGGATGAAGTCCGGGCCGGCCTCGACGGTGGCGCCGAGTTGTCGCAGTTCGGCCGCCATGGCATCGATGCGGTCGGTCTCCTTCACGCGCCAACTGGCGATGTTGCGCAGCGTGCTGGGACCGTCGGCGTACAGCGCCATGACGGCGAGCGTCATCGCGGCGTCGGGGATGTGGTTGGCGTCGATGTCGATGGCGCGCAGCGGCCAGGCGCCGCGCTCGATCTGCAGCCAGTTGGGACCGCTGGTGACCTGCGCGCCCATCTGCCGTGCGGCATCGACGAAGCGGATGTCGCCCTGGATGGAGTCGGCGCCCACGCCTTCGATCTTCAGGCCATTTTGGCCTGCAGCGCCCGCCGCTATTGCGCCGAGCGCTATGAAATAGCTAGCAGAGGAGGCATCCGCCTCCACGTGGATGTCGCCGGGTGACCGGTACTGCGCGCCCGCCGGGATGACGAAGCGCGACCAGCCGTCGCGCTGGACGTCGATGCCGAATCGTGCGAGCAGGTTGAGCGTGATCTCGATGTACGGCTTGGAGATCAGCTCGCCGATGACGTCGATGGTGATGGCGCGTGAGGCCGCAGCCAGGGGCAGCGCGAGCAGAAGCGCCGTGAGGAACTGGCTCGAAACGTCGCCGCGCACGCGGATCGGCGCATCCAACTGCAGCGCCGAGGCGGCAACGGGCCGGATACGCAGCGGCGGGTAGCCAGGATTGCCGAGGTATTCGACCTGGCAACCCAGTTGCACCAGCGCGTCGACCAGATCGCCGATCGGGCGCTCGTGCATGCGCGGCACGCCACGCAGCTCGAAGTCGCCGCCCAGCAGGGCGAGCGCCGCGGTGAGCGGGCGCATGGCCGTGCCGGCATTGCCGAGGAAGAGCGACAGGGCGCGCTGGCGGACGTCATCGCCCAGGCGGCCGCCGAGGCCCTGGATGCGCAGCACGCCCGCGTCTCGGTGCAGACCGCAGCCGAGCGTCGCCAGCGCGTCGAGCATCACGCGCGTGTCGTCCGAGTCGAGCAGGTCATGGACGGTGGTGGTGCCGTGCGCCAGGGCGGCCAGCAGGAGCACGCGGTTGGAAATGCTCTTGGAGCCCGGCAGGCGGACCGTGCCGCCGGCCGCCACGAGCGGCGGGACGTCGAGGAAAGCGGTGGCGTACATCGTCAGTCGTTGGCCGGCGTGTTGGGCGACGCGAGCTGCCACTGGGCACGGGTACGGCTGGCGGCGGCGATCGCCTGCTCCAGCGAACTCCCGTCGCCGGCTGCAATGAGCGCTTCCATCTGCAGCAGCGCCTTGCGGAAAGCCTGAGACTGCAGCAGCACCTGCTCGCGGTTGGCCAGCAGCACGTCTCGCCACATGGCGGGGTCGCTGGCGGCGATGCGCGAGAAGTCGCGGAAGCCGCTGCCGGCCAGGGCCAGGAAGTGCGATCCGTCGGGTTGCCCGGCGATGGCATTGGTGAAAGCGAAGGCCAGCAGGTGCGGCAGGTGGCTCACCGCAGCGAAGGCGGCATCGTGGGCCTCGGGCGTCATGTTGACGACTTTGGCGCCGATGTCGGTCCACACCTGGGACGCGCGTTGGAGATTGGCGCGCCGCGTGGACTTGACCGGCGTCAGCACCACCTGACGATCGACGAAGAGGGTGGCTTCGGCGTGCTCGACGCCCGACAGTTCCTTGCCCGCGATCGGGTGTGCGGGCACGAAGTGCGACAGCTGCTGCTGAAGGCCGCGCTCGGCGGCGGTGATCACGTCGCGCTTGGTCGAGCCCACGTCCATCACCAGGGCGTTGTCGGCGATGCCGTGGCGGATCGCCTTGAACGTCGCCTCCGAAGCCGCGACGGGCACAGCGATGAGCACCAGGTCGGCGCCCGAGACCGCGAGCAGGGCAGATGGGGCCGCCACGTCGATCACGCCGAGCTGGCGGGCACGCTCGGTGGTCGAGGGCGACTTGCTGTACCCCACCACGCGCTTGACCAGGCGTGCCTGTTTGAGCGCCAGCGCGAACGAACCGCCGATGAGGCCGCAGCCGATCAGGCCGAGTTGGTCGAACATCAGGCCTCCGCCGGGCCGCCCCAAGGCAGGCCTTGGCCCCTGCGGAGGGCAGCGATCCACGAAGTGATGAGCGTGGGGGCGGTCATCTCAAGCCTTCACCGGGTAGGCGCCGATGACCTTGTAGAACGCGCACAGCGCGCGCAGTTCGGCCAGTGCCGCTGCGACGTGAGGCTGGGTGGGGTGTCCGTCCAGGTCGATGTAGAAGTAGTAGTCCCACTGGCCGGTGCGCGCGGGCCGGGACTCGAAGCGCGTCATCGACACGTTGTGCGTCTTCAACGGCACCAGCAGGTCGTGCACGGCACCGGGACGGTTCGGCACCGAGACCACGAGGCTCGTGCAGTCGCGGCCCGAGGCCGGCGGCATGGCGAGCGTGGCGGGGAGGGTGATGACGGCGAACCGCGTGCGGTTGTAGGCGTCGTCCTGGATCGCATGCGCCACGATGTGCAGGCCGTACTCGGTGGCCGCACGCTCGCTGGCCAGGCCGGCCCAGGCCGGGTTCGTGGTCGCGAGGCGCGCGCCTTCGGCGTTGCTCGAGACGGCGCGCCGCTCGGCTTTCGGCAAATGCTTGGCAAGCCAGCCCTGGCACTGTGCCAGGGCCTGCGGATGGGCCAGCACGGCCTCGATCCCGTCCAGCGAATTCGTCTGGCACAGCAGGTTGTGGCGCACCAGCAGGCTCACTTCACCCACCACGTGCGTAGGTGACTGCAGGAACATGTCCAGCGAACGGGTGACGACGCCCTCGTTGGAGTTCTCCACGCCGACGACGCCGTATTGCGCGCTGCCGCTGGCCGTGGCGTGGAACACCTCGTCGAAGCTGGCGCAGTAGACGAGGTCCGCCGCACCACCGAAGTACTCGATGGCCGCCTGTTCGCAGAAGGTGCCCTCGGGCCCCAGGACCGCCACGCGCTGCGGCGATTCAAGTGCCAGGCACGCCGACATGATTTCGCGCCAGATGGCCGTCACATGCCCGCCCTTGAGCGGCCCCGGGTTGTTGCTGCGCACCTTCTCGATCACCTGGGCCACCCGGTCGGGCCGGAAGAAGGGCGTGCCCTCGCGCTTCTTGACCTCGCCGACCCGCTCCGCCACGCGGGCGCGTGCGTTGAGCAGTTGCAGGAGCTGGTCGTCGAGCGCGTCGATCTGCACGCGCAGATCGGCGAGGCTGGCAGGGGAATCGTTGGAGGTGGGCGAGGCGGCGGGAGAGGTCATCGGGCGCACGTGCATTCAGGCATGCAGTCGCTCGAATTCTCTCATGTAGGCGACCAGCGCCTGGACCCCTTCCAGCGGCATCGCGTTGTAGATGCTGGCGCGCATGCCGCCCACCGATTTGTGGCCCTTGAGCTGCAGAAGGCCGGCGGCGCGGGCACCTTCCAGGAAGTCGGCGTTGCGGCCTTCGTCGGCGAGGAAGAAGGGCACGTTCATGCGCGAACGGCAGCCGGCGTCAACGCGGTTGCTGTAGAAGGACGAGCCGTCGATGGTGTCGTAGAGCAGCTTCGCCTTGGCGGCGTTGCGCCGGGCCATCGCCTCGACCCCGGTCAGCTCGCCTTCCTTCTGCGCCAGCAGCCACTGGAAGGTGAGGCCGGCGACATAGATTCCCCAGGTCGGTGGGGTGTTAAACATCGACTGGTTGTCGGCAACGGTGCGGTAGTTGAAGGCGCTGGGGCAGATGTCCAGCGCGTAACCCAGCAGGTCGTCGCGCACCACCACCAGCGTGAGGCCGGCAGGACCGAGGTTTTTCTGCGCGCCGCCGAAGGCCAGCCCGACACGCGACCAGTCGACAGGGCGCGAGGCGACGTGTGACGAAAAATCGATGACCAGCGGGGCAGAACTGCCCAAGGCCTTCAAATCCGGAAGCTCCTGGAATTCGATCCCGTTGATCGTCTCGTTGGAGCACAGGTGCACGTACGAAGCGCCCTTGCTGAGCTGCCAGCCGGCCGGGTCGGGCAGGCTCAGGTGGCCTCCTTCGGCGTTGGTGGCGGCGATGCGCGCGTCGCAATAGCGCTTGGCTTCCTTGTGCGACTTGATGCTCCAACTGCCGGTGACGACGAAGTCGACGGCGCCACCCCGCGACAGGTTCAACGGCACGATGGCGTTCTCGCCCAGGCCCCCACCCTGCATGAACAGGATGTGGAACTGCTCGGGCACGTGCAGCAGGCGCCGCAGGTCGCCCTCCGCCTGCGCCAGGATTTGCCCGAACTCCTTGCCCCGGTGGCTCATCTCCATCACGCCCAGACCGCTGCCGTTCCAGTCGAGCATCTCGGCGGCGGCCTGCTGCAACACCGCCTCCGGCATCGTGGCCGGGCCGGCGGAGAAGTTGTAGGGGCGGGGCAAGGAGGGGGTCACTTCTTGGCGGGGGCCTTGGCGCCACCCGACTTGGGTGCGGCCTGACCGCCGTCGGTCGGGGCGCCGATTGCCTTGGCCACGTCGACGTTGAGCTTCTCGACCTTGGGTTCGAGCGTGCTGCGCAGGTCGCCCACGATCTTCTGACCCAGGGCTTGCTGCATCTTGCCGCTGGTTTCGGCGAATTTGCGGCTCACCGGGGAATTGAGCCAGGCCATCAGCGTCTTGAGCTCGTCTTCGGTGAAGTCCTGTTCGAGGATCGGCGTCACGACGCCTGGGAAGACCTGGGCCGCCTTGTCACGCACGATCGGGAAGGTGGCGTCGTAGTACTTGCGGAACTCTTCGTCGGCGGCCTTGGCAGCAGCATCGCGCTTGTCGGTCGCGACGCGAGTGTTCAGGTACTCCGAAGCCGCCGCTGCAACCGGGTCGGACGTGCTTTGGACGATACCGCGAGCCATCATCTCGACGGCGGGCTTCTGGACATCGAGGAATTGCTTGATGAGCGTCGCCTTGTCCTGCGCCCAGCCTGCGGTGGCAGCGGACGCGAGAGCGGTGGCGAGCAGGATGCGGTTCAGTCGTTTCATTGAGGGTTCTCCGTTGATGGGGTGGAAGAGTCGTCGCCGTCCGCGGTGCCGTTGGCGTCGTTTTCCACGATGCGTTGCAGACCGCTGAGTTTGGCGCCTGCGTCGAGGCCGATGAGCGTGACGCCCTGCGTGGCCCGGCCGAGTTCACGGATTTCGGCCACGCGGGTGCGTACCAGTACGCCCTTGTCGGTGATGAGCATGATCTCGTCGTCCGCATGGACCAGCGTGGCCGCAACCACTTTGCCGTTGCGCTCGCTCTGTTGGATTGCGATCATGCCTTTGGTTCCGCGGCCGTGGCGGGTGTACTCGACGATGCTCGTGCGCTTGCCATAGCCGTTCTCGGTGGCCGTGAGCACGCTCTGCTGCTCGTCCTCGGCGACCAGCATGGCGATCACACCCTGGCCTTCCTCGAGCATCATGCCGCGCACGCCGCGGGCGTTGCGGCCCATGGGGCGCACGTCGTTCTCGTCGAAGCGTACCGCTTTGCCGCCGTCGGAGAACAGCATCACGTCGTGTTGGCCGTCGGTCAGCGCCGCGCCCACGAGGTAGTCGCCAGCGTCGAGGTCGACGGCAATGATGCCGGCCTTGCGGGGGTTGCTGAACTCGTCGAGTGCGGTCTTCTTCACGGTGCCCATGGAGGTCGCCATGAAGATGTACCGGTCGGCCGGGAAGTTGCGCGTTTCGCCAGTGAGCGGCAGCACGACGTTGATCTTCTCGCCTTCGGCCAGCGGGAACATGTTGACGATGGGGCGTCCGCGCGAGTTGCGCGAGCCCGCAGGCACTTCCCACACCTTGAGCCAGTAAAGACGGCCGCGGTTCGAGAAGCACAGGATGTAGTCGTGCGTGTTCGCGATGAAGAGCTGGTCGATCCAGTCGTCTTCCTTGGTCGCCGTCGCCTGCTTTCCGCGGCCGCCGCGCTTCTGGGCGCGGTACTCGCCCAGGGGCTGGCTCTTGATGTAGCCGCTGTGGGACAGGGTCACGACCATGTCGGTCGGCGTGATCAGGTCCTCGGTCGACAGGTCGTAGGCACTGTGCTCCACCTGGCTGCGCCGCGCGCCGAGCTTGGTCTGGCCGAACTCCTGCTTGAGGCTCGTGAGTTCGTCGCTGATGATGGTCGATACCCGCTCGGGGCGGGCGAGGATGTCGAGCAGGTCGTCGATCTCCGACATCACCTCTTTGTACTCGGCGACGATCTTGTCCTGCTCCAGGCCAGTCAGGCGCTGCAGGCGCATCTGCAGGATTTCCTGGGCCTGGGTCTCGGACAGGCGGTACAGGCCGTCGCTGTGCAGGCCGTACTCGCGTTCGAGCCCTTCGGGGCGGTAGTCGTCGGCGTTCACCGTGCCGCCGTCGGCACGCGAGCGGGTCAGCATCTCGCGCACGAGCTTGCTGTCCCACGAGCGCGCCATCAGTTCGGCCTTGGCCACCGGCGGCGTGGGGGCGTTGCGGATGATGGCGATGAAGTCGTCGATGTTGGCCAACGCGACCGCCAAGCCTTCCAGCACGTGGCCGCGGTCACGGGCCTTGCGCAGGTTGAAGACCGTGCGCCGCGTGACGACCTCGCGCCGGTGCTGCAGGAAGACCTGGATCAGGTCCTTCAGGTTGCACAGCTTGGGCTGTCCATCGACCAGCGCCACCATGTTGATGCCGAAGGTGTCCTGCAGCTGGGTCTGCTTGTAGAGGTTGTTGAGCACCACCTCGGGCACTTCGCCGCGCTTGAGCTCGATCACCAGCCGCATGCCCGACTTGTCGGATTCGTCCTGGATGTGGCTGATGCCCTCCAGCTTCTTCTCGTGGACCAGTTCGGCCATGCGCTCCTGCAGCGTCTTCTTGTTGACCTGGTAAGGGAGCTCATCGACGATGATGGCCTGCCGCTGGCCGCGGTCGATGTCCTCGAAGTGGCACTTCGCGCGCATCACCACCTTGCCGCGTCCGGTGCGGTAGCCGTCCTTCACGCCATTGATGCCGTAGATGATGCCGGCCGTCGGGAAGTCCGGGGCCGGGATGATCTCCATCAGTTCGTCGATCGTGGCCTCGGGCTGCCTCAGCAGGTGCAGGCAGGCGTCCACCACCTC
>JAFEEH010000251.1 GCA_018241185.1 Pseudomonadota bacterium
CGTCTCGCAGATGCCGCGCGATCACTTCGCGCAGCTGGGAGAGCCCCGCCGGCTCCGTGCGCCGGGCCAGCGTGACCAGCCCGAAATGGGCACCGCCCGTGCCACCCTGGCCCACGCGCAATTCCGCCAGGTCAGGCGCTGCGGCGCGGATGGCGATGAGCACCGCATCACTGCGGCGGGTCGCCTCGACCAGGGGCGCGAGTTCGGTGCAGCGCAGGCTCAGGCACAGGTCGGGGTGCGCGGCGGGTCCGTAGGCGTCGACCATCGCCCGCACCACGTGGTCGCCCAGCGGCGTCGACGCGATCGGATAGGCCAGCAGTTCTTCGAAGCGCAGCGCGCGGCGCCGCCGGGTCAAGGGGTGGCCCCGGCGGCACATGAACGCACCGCGCAACTCGGTGATCGGTTCGATGCGCAGGCCGGGCAGCGGCGGGAAGGAGCGCACCTCGACCACCAGGGCGTCGAGCTCGCGTCGCCGCAGCGCCTCGACCAGCCGGGGGACGTCGCCATGCTGCACGTCGATCGTCAGGTCGGCACGCGGCTGCGCCGCACGATCGAGCAGGGCCGGGGTGAGCAGGGCGCCCGGCCCCGAACCCATGCCTACGCGCAGTCGCTCGGGCGCGGTGGCGCCCTCCCGCCGCCCCGCAGCGGCCAGTGCGTCGGCATCGTGCACCAGCTGGCGGGCACGCTCGAGCAGGCTGCGACCGAAAGGCGTGAGTTCGCTGCGGCGCCCGATGCGGTCGAACAGCGGCTGGCCGAGTTCGTCTTCGAGCGCACGCAGGCTGCGGCTGAGGGCCGACTGCGTGAGGTGGGTGGCGCGCGCCGAGCGGGTGAAGGACGCCGTCTCGGCGATCGAGAGGAAGTGCCGCAGCTGGACAAGGGTCATGACGCGCGCCGGTCGATGAGTCGAACTCATTCGAGAGCATAGAACAATGCATTGGACGTGATGCGCCGACTTGCCTAGATTCGGGCCGCGGGCGCCAGGCGGCGCGCCGCGATCCCGCCCGAAATTCTCCAACCTTCACTTCGCAAGCTGCCCATGACCTCCCTGCGCTCCCTGTCCCTGGCCGTGTTCGCCGCATGCGCGGCGTCTTCCGTCCTGGCCCAATCGGCCGTGCCTTCGTCGCGCATCACGCCCCTGGTCGACGGCATGTACCCGCAGCTGGAGTCGATCTACAAGGACATCCACGCCAACCCCGAACTCGGCTTCCAGGAGACGCGCACTGCGGCCAAGCTGGCCGGCGAGCTGCGCGCCCTGGGCTTCGAGGTGACCGAGGGCGTGGGCCGCACCGGCGTGGTGGCGCTGTACCGCAACGGCGCCGGCCCGACGATCATGGTGCGCACCGAACTCGATGCGCTGCCCATGGAGGAGAAGACCGGGCTGCCCTATGCCAGCAAGGCCAAGGCGCAATGGAACGGCCGCGAGACCTTCGTCGCCCACAGCTGCGGCCACGACATCCACATGGCCAGCTGGGTCGGCACCGCGCGCACGCTGCTCGCGCTGAAGGACCAGTGGCAGGGCACGCTGATGTTCATCGCCCAGCCTTCGGAAGAAACCGTGTCGGGCGCCAAGGCGATGGTCGAGGACGGTCTCTTCAAGCGCTTCCCCAAGCCCGACTACGCCTTCGCGCTGCACACCAGCCCGTCGCCCTACGGCTTCGTCGGCTACCGAGCCGGGCCGGTCACCTCGGCGTCGGACAGCCTCGAGATCACCTTCAAAGGCCGCGGCGGCCATGGCTCGGCGCCGCACGCCACCATCGACCCGATCGCCATCGGCGCGCACTTCGTGACCGACGTGCAGACCGTGGTCAGCCGCGAGAAGGACCCGGCCGAGTTCGGCGTGGTGACCATCGGCGCCTTCCAGGCGGGCACGGCGGGCAACATCATTCCCGATGCGGCGAAGCTCAGCGGCACCATCCGCAGCTACAAGCCGGAGGTGCGCACGAAGCTGCTGGACGGCATCCGCCGCACCGCGCTGGCCTCGGCGGCGATGGCCGGCGCGCCGGAGCCCGATGTCCGACTGGGCGCCGACAGCAGCACCGCCGCCGTGAACAACAACGAGGCGGTGGTGCAGCGCACGGTGGCCTCGCTGAAGGCCCAGTTCGGCGACCCGAAGGTGGTGCAGGTGCAGCCCATCACCGCCAGCGAGGACTTCTCGGTGTTCACCGACGCGGGCATTCCGTCGATGTTCTTCTTCGTCGGAGTGACCGACCCCAAGGACGTGGCCGAATCGATGAAGAAGGGCGGCAAGCCGCTGCCCTTCAACCATTCGCCGTACTTCGCGCCGGTGCCCGAGCCGTCGATCAAGATCGGCGTGCAGGCCATGACCACGGCGGTGCTCACGGCGCTGGGCGCCAAGGGCTGACGCGCCGCAGTCGGCCCGGGCCGTGACGGCCAGGCCGCCGGTTGACTTTGTTTGACTTTTGCGCCTCTCCGCGCTGCCAGAATGGCCCCTCATACAGGGGGTCCAACAGATGCGAAGTGGGTGCGGCACAGCCGCCAGAGAGGGCGCCGCGCAGGCGTGGCCTGCGGCGGAGGCCCGGCGATGAGCGGGTTGAGGCTGGGCACGCATGGCTTGGCGCCGGCCGAGGTCGAGCGGGTCCGCGCGCTGATGCGGCGGCTCGCGCAACTCGAGGATTTTTCCTGGCGCTTCGTCGAGCGTGCGCCTTTCGATGCGCTGATCGTCGACGACCACGACGCCGCACGAGACCCGGCACGCCCGGCCACGCGTGCGCTGATTTCCCTGGACGGCGCGCCACGGGCCGACCGCCTCGCAGCGCGCCTGCACGGCCTGGAGCAGGAGTTCACCCGCGCCGACGTGCCCGTGCTCGAAACGCCGATGCCGGTGCCCGGCCCCGATGGCGCGCTGGCGCCGCCCGCGCTGCATCCGCTGCCGGCCGGTCGCTACCGGCTGCGGCGGTGGCCGCCCGTCGCCGCGCTGCGCGACGACCCCCGGCGTGTGCGCATGGCCACCTTGCTCGCCCGCCGTTCGCTCACGCTGGCCGAACTGGCAAACCTCAGCGCGCAGCCCGGCGATGCCTGCCTGCGCTTCGTGCGGTCGCTGGAGTCGAGGGGACTGATCGACGTGCTCGACGACGTCGGGCTGCCGATGCCGCCAAGGCCGCGGCGCAGGGCTGCCTTTGCACACACAGTGGTCGACGGCCTGCGCCGCAGGCTCGGCTGGGGCGGCGACGCGCCCTGAGGCAGGGGTCGGCAGGCCGCACGGTGCGGTCTTGCTCCCTTTTTGATAGCTGCTCGCGCAAGCCTCATGAGCCTTCCGGGCACTTTTTACCTGTAAATCGACCGCGGGCCCGTGCGCCGAAGTTCAGGCCGCGTTCTCGGGCGCCGGCAGCAGCAGCGCACGCTGGCGCTCCGCCACCGAGCGCAGGAAGGTCCACACCGCCTGCATGCGGGCCAACTGCTTGGCTTCGGCCGGCATGGACATCCAGAAAGTCCGCGTGAAATCCGCTTCTGCCGGCAGCACGCGCTGCAGCCGCTCGTCGCCTGCGGCCACGAAGGCCGGCAGCACGCCGATGCCGGCGCCGGCCGCCACGGCGTGGTGCTGCGCCAGCACGCTGGTGCTGCGCAGCGAGAAGGCGTCGGGCCGGTACAGCTCGTCCAGGTATTGCAGTTCCTTGGAGAAGAGCAGGTCGTCGACATAGCTCACGAAGGTGTGGCCTTTCAAGTCCTCGCGCTGGCGGATGGGCGGATGCGCCCGCAGGTAGGCCCGGCTGGCGTAGAGGTGCAGGTTGTAGTCGGTGAGCTTGGTCACCACCACCGGCCCGCGCGCCGGGCGTTCGAGCGAAATGACGATGTCGGCCTCGCGCCGCGACAGGTGCACCAGCCGCGGCATGGCGAGCAGGTCGATCACGAGTCTGGGGTGCTCGCGCGCGAAGCCGGCCAGCGCCGGCGCCAGCACCACCGTGCCGAAGCCCTCGGTCGCGCCCACGCGCACCAGGCCCGACAGGCCTTCCTCGGGTGCGGGCGTCGTGCTCTTCTCCAGCGCCCGGAAGGCGCGCTCCATCGCCTCCACCTGGGGCTGCAGACGGCGCCCGGCTTCGGTCAGGCGATGGCCCCCGGCTTCGCGGGCGAAGAGCGGGCTGCCCAGCTCCTTCTCCAGCGCCTGGATGCGGCGTGCGACGGTCGTGTGATCGACGGCGAGCCGGCGTGCCGCGGCCATCAGCGTGCCGGCGCGCGACAGCTCGAGGAAATAGCGCAGGTTGTTCCAGTCCATGGCGGATCGAAGGGTGTCGAATGCGGACTTCCGGACGCAGAGGGCGCAGAGATTTCGCAGAAGACGCAAAGGACAGTCACAAAAAGAGCTTTCTCTTTTGCGTCCTCTGCGCAACCTTCGCGTCCTCTGCGTCCGGTAGTCCGCTCCCGCATTCTGCATTCCTGCAAAACGAAAACGCAATTTTCTCCATTGCGCATGCAATTTTGCAAAGCTAGCATGCGCCGGTTCGCCCGACATTCACAAGGAGACATCCCATGGACGCCACCACCGCGCCGACCACCCAGGTCGCGACCGTCAAGCTGCTCATCGGCGGCCAGTTCATCGAATCGAAGACCACCGAGTGGCGCGACGTCGTCAACCCGGCCACGCAGGAGGTGCTGGCGCGCGTGCCCTTCGCCACGCAGGCCGAGGTCGATGCGGCCGTGGCCTCGGCCCAGGAAGCGTTCAAGACATGGAAGAAGACCGCCATCGGCGCGCGTGCGCGCATCTTCCTGAAGCTGCAGCAGCTCATCCGCGAGAACATGGGCGAGCTGGCCGCGCTGCTCACGGCCGAGCAGGGCAAGACCCTGCCGGACGCCGAGGGCGACGTGTTCCGCGGCCTCGAGGTGGTGGAGCACGCCTCGGCCATCGGCAACCTGCAATTGGGTGAGCTGGCCAACAACGTGGCCGGCGGTGTCGACACCTACACGCTGCTGCAGCCGCTGGGCGTGTGCGCCGGCATCACGCCCTTCAACTTCCCGGCCATGATTCCGCTGTGGATGTTCCCGATGGCCATCGCCACCGGCAACACCTTCGTGCTCAAGCCCAGCGAACAGGACCCGATGGTGACCATGCGCCTGTGCGAGCTGGCACTCCAAGCGGGCATTCCGCCGGGCGTGTTGAACGTGGTGCACGGCGGCGAGGCGGTGGTCAACGCGATCTGCGACCACAAGGACATCAAGGCGATCAGCTTCGTCGGCTCGACCAAGGTCGGCACGCACGTCTACCACCGCGGCATCGCGAGCGGCAAACGTGTGCAATGCATGATGGGCGCGAAGAACCACGCCATCGTGATGCCCGACGCCAACAAGGAGCAGACGCTCAACGCGCTCGCCGGCGCGGCCTTCGGTGCGGCGGGGCAGCGCTGCATGGCGGTGTCGGTGGCGGTGCTGGTGGGCGAGGCGCAGAAGTGGATTCCGGACCTGGTCGCCAAGGCGAAGACGCTGAAGGTGGGCGCCGGCACCGAGAAGGGCGTGGACGTGGGACCGCTGGTGTCGTGCGCGGCCTATGAGCGCGTGACGGGCCTGATCGAGCGCGGCACCGCCGACGGCGCGACGCTGGAGCTCGACGGCCGCAAGCCGACGGTGCCGGGCTACGAGAAGGGCAATTTCGTCGGCCCGACGATCTTCTCGGGCGTCAAGCCGGGCATGACGATCTATGACCAGGAGATCTTCGGGCCCGTGCTGTGCGTGGCCGGGGCGGCGGACATCGACGAGGCGATCGAGATGATCAACGCCAACCCGAACGGGAACGGCACGGCGATCTTCACGCAGTCGGGCGCTGCGGCGCGCAAGTTCCAGGAGGAGATCGACGTCGGCCAGGTGGGCATCAACGTGCCGATCCCGGTGCCGGTGCCGCTGTTCTCCTTCACCGGCTCGCGCGGCTCCAAGCTGGGCGACCTGGGGCCCTACGGCAAGCAGGTCATCATGTTCTACACGCAGACCAAGACGATCACCGCGCGCTGGTTCGACGACAGCACGGTCTCGCAGGGCGTCAACACGACGATCAGCTTGAAGTGAGCGGCCCGCGACGGATCGCATCCTTGCTGGGCGCCGGGCTATTGGCGGCCGTCGCGGCTGGCGTGCAGGCGCAGGCGGGCGCCGACTGCAAGCCGCAGGGCACGCCGGCCGAAGCCAACGCCTGCGCGCTGCGTGATTTCCAGGCGGCAGACACCGAGATTGCCGTGCTCTACGCCGACGTGATGCGTGCGCTGTCGGCCCACGAACGTCCGCAGTTGCGGCGCGAGCACACGGCCTGGAACCAGCAGCGCATCACGCATTGCAAGCAGGCCACGCGCCCCGCGGAGCAGCAGCCCGACGGACCGCGCCGCTACCATGAATGCATGACCGAGCAGACCCGCGAGCGGCGCCGGGGCCTGATGCGGTGGCTCAGCGCGGATTCACCCGCGCAGCCGTGATCCAGTCACACAGTGAGAGACCATGGACTTTGAACTGAGCGAGGAACAGCGGGCCTTTGCCGACAGCGCACGCGCGTTCGCGGCGAGCGAGTTCGCGCCGCATGCCGCGCAGTGGGACCGCGACGCCCACTTCCCGAAGGACGCGATCGCCAAGGCCGGCGAACTGGGCTTCTGCGGCCTCTACGCGCCCGAGCGCATCGGCGGCCTGGGCCTGCCGCGCCTCGATGCGGCGCTGGTGTTCGAGGAGATGGCGGCGGTCGATCCGTCGACCACGGCCTTCATCACCATCCACAACATGGCGACCTGGATGCTCGGCACCTGGGGCACCGACACCGTCTGTGCGACCTGGGGCGAAGACCTGACCAGCGGGCGCAAGCTCGCGTCGTACTGCCTCACCGAGCCGGGCGCAGGATCGGACGCGGGCTCGCTCAAGACGCGGGCCGAACTGCAGGGCGCCGAGTACGTGATCAACGGCGGCAAGGCCTTCATCTCGGGCGCCGGCTCGACGGACGTGCTGGTGCTCATGGCGCGCACCGGTGGCGCGGGCGCGAGCGGCGTGTCGGCCTTCGCCGTGCCGGCAGATGCGCCAGGCGTGAGCTACGGCAAGAAGGAACACAAGATGGGCTGGAACAGCCAGCCCACGCGCACCATCGCCTTCGACAACGTGCGCATTCCCGCCGACCACCTGCTCGGCCAGGAAGGCGAGGGCTTTCGCATCGCGATGAAGGGGCTCGATGGCGGGCGCATCAACATCGCCACCTGCTCGGTGGGTGCGGCGCAGGGTGCGCTCGACGCGGCGCGCCGCTATCTGCACGAGCGCCAGCAGTTCGGCAAGCCGCTCGCGAGCTTCCAGGCCTTGCAGTTCAAGCTGGCCGACATGGCGACCGAGCTGGTCGCCGCGCGGCAGATGGTGCGCCTGGCCGCGAGCAAGCTCGACAGTGGCCACGCCGACGCCAGCACCTACTGCGCGATGGCCAAGCGCTTCGCCACCGATGCGGGCTTCAACGTCTGCAACGACGCGCTGCAGCTGCACGGCGGCTACGGCTACCTCGGCGAATTCCCGCTCGAACGGCTGGTGCGCGACACGCGCGTGCACCAGATCCTCGAAGGCACCAACGAGATCATGCGCGTCATCGTGTCGCGCAAGCTGCTCGAGGGCGATGCCGACATCCGATGAGCACGGCCAACTCCATGTCGGGGTGGCCGCATGATTCCAACGCCCATGCCGTCGGTGCTGGGACTCCTGATAATTTTCTTGGTGCCTGCGTATGCGCTGATCGGGACGCTGGTGGTCATGCTCGTTGTATTCCACTCGCGTGTGGTGACCGGCGGGCGATGGTGGCCGTGCAAGATTGGATGGGGCATGCGCATGGTCGTGGCCTCGTTGATCCTGTTGGATCTGCTGTTCAGCGTGATCGCTGTGCTGACTTGGCTTGAGTAGCTCGAATTTCCTTCGTCGTGTATGCACAGCGTGGCTGCATTTCATCTTTTAGCTTGCTTGGTTGACTCCCTATGACCGAATCCGTCGTCCTCTTCGACTCCCTCCCCACCGCCAACCGCAAGCGCTTCGGCGTGGCCACGCTCAATTCACCCGCGTCGCTCAACTCGCTGTCGGTCGACATGGTTCGCCTGCTCACGCCGAGGCTGCGCGAATGGGCCGCCGACCCGCAGGTCGTTGGTGTGCTGCTGCAGGCCGCCGGAGAGAAAGCCTTCTGCGCGGGCGGCGACCTGCGCCAGCTTTACCAGACCTTGCGTGACTGCGGCCCGGAGCGCAACGCGTACGCCGAGCGCTTCTTCGGCGAGGAGTACGAACTCGACCACCTGATCCACACCTTCCCCAAGCCCTTCCTGTGCTGGGGCCACGGCATCGTGATGGGCGGTGGCGTGGGGCTGATGGCGGGCGCGTCGCATCGGGTCGTCACCGAAGGCAGCCGCGTCGCGATGCCCGAGATCAACATCGGCCTGTACCCCGACGTGGGAGGCAGCTGGTTCCTGCGCCGTGCACCGGGCCGCACGGGGCTGTTCCTTGCTTTCACGGCCGCACAGGTCAATGGGAGCGACGCCATCTTCGCCGGACTGGCCGACGTGCTGGTGCCGCACGCCCGCAAGGCGCAGGTGCTCGAAGCCATCGGTGCCACGGCCTGGAGCGGCGACGGCCGTGCCGACCGCGCGCTGCTTTCGCGCACCCTTGCCGCCGCGGCCGAGGGGGCCGAGCGGCCTGCCTCGAAGTTGCGCGAGCACTACGACACCATCGAGTCGCTGATGGCCGGAGAGGACCTGCTCGACATCGCGGATCGCCTGCGCGCGGTGCAGTCGGGTGATGCGTGGCTGCAGGGCGCCGCCAAGGCCTTCGCCAAGGGCGCGCCGAGCTCGATCGCGCTGACCTGGGAGCTCTGGCAGCGCGTGCCGCGCATGTCGCTGGCCGAGGTGTTCCGCCTGGAGTACTGGGCCTCACTCGGCTTCTGCGCGCACCACGATTTCGCGGAAGGCATCCGCGCCGTGCTGGTCGACAAGGACCGCAACCCGAAATGGCAGCCCGCCACGCTCGAGGAAATCACCCCTTCCTTCGTGGACGACCACCTGCGCGAGCGCGGCGAGATGGCGCCCGAGCTCGTGCCGTTGCGCTGACAAGAACAAGCCGGACTTCCGGACGCAGAACGCGCAAAGGTTTCGCAGAAGTCGCAGAAAGTTCGGATCAGAATTTTGGTATTCCTTCTGCGCCCTTCGCGAAACCTTTTCGCCCTCTGCGTTCGGCGGTCCGCTCCCGTGTTCCAACAACCCTTCCGGAGACAACCACCATGAAGATCGCATTCATCGGCCTGGGCAACATGGGCGGCCCCATGGCCCTGAACCTGCACAAGGCTGGCCACACGCTCAGCGCCTTCGACCTCTCGACCAGCGCCTGTGATGCGGTGCGCGCGCAGGGCGTGGCGATCGCCGCATCGGCGGCGGCGTCGGTGCAGGGCGCCGAGGTCGTCGTCAGCATGCTCCCGGCCAGCCAGCATGTCGAATCGCTGTACCTCGGCGAGGGCGGGCTGCTGGCGCGCATCGCGCCCGGCACGCTGGTCATCGATTCGAGCACCATCGCCGCCGCGACTTCGCGCAAGGTGGCCGAGGCGGGCGCCGCGCGCGGCATTGCCGTCATCGATGCACCGGTGTCGGGGGGCACGGGCGGCGCCATCGCTGGCACGCTGACCTTCATGGTCGGCGGCAGCGAAGCCGACCTCGAACGCGCGCGGCCGGTGCTCGAGAAGATGGGCGCGAGCATCTTCCACGCGGGCGCCGCAGGGGCCGGTCAGACGGCCAAGATCTGCAACAACATGCTCCTGGGCATTCTCATGATCGGCACCTCCGAGGCCATCGCGCTGGGCGTGGCCAACGGGCTCGACCCGAAGGTGCTGTCCGAGATCATGCGCCGCAGCTCGGGCGGCAACTGGGCGCTCGAGAAATACAACCCGCTGCCCGGCGTGATGGAGAACGCGCCGGCATCGAAGGGCTACGCCGGCGGCTTCGGCACCGACCTCATGCTCAAGGACCTGGGGCTGGCGCAGGAGAACGCCATGGCCGTGAAGGCCGCCACGCCGCTGGGCGGGATGGCGCGCAACCTGTATGCCGCGCACAGCCTCGCGGGTCACGGGGCGCTCGATTTCTCCAGCGTCATCAAGCTGGTGCAGAAGGCGGCCTGAACTCGGGCGGCGCGCCGATCTGCTATCAAAAAAATAGCTGCTGGCGCCCGTCGGACGGGCGTTTCAGGCACTTTTTGCTTGAAGTTTCGCTGGAGGTGCTGAAGCGCCTCTGAATGCACCCGCGATGAAAAACGGAATCGTTGGCGTTTCTCGCGGGCGCGGCGGGCTGTGACAGCATGCGGCCCCAGCCGACCTGCAACCCCGATGGCACCGATCCGACGCTCCAGCCTCTCTGCCGCAACGGCAGGCACCGCCGCCATGCCGGGCAGTGCACGGCCCCTGCGCATGCGCGAGCAGCGTGTGCTCGATGCCGTGGCGTCCTTGCCCGAGGAGAGCCGCACGCCATCCGCCGCAGTGGCCGAGCTGCTGCGCCAGGGCGTCGACCTGCCGCCTTCGACGATCGCGCAGATCCTGTTGCGGCTCGAGCGCAAGGGCGTGCTGCAGCTGGGCCGCAAGCGGACCGGCGAAGGCGCCTGACCGCGCTGCGGCGCGCGCAAGCAGGATGCGCACGGGCACGTGACGCCGTTCACGTCGCTCGGCCAGGGTCTTAATGTGCCGTTAATGGCATCCCACGAGCATCCGCCTGCCAACCATCGGTCGTGCATCCCGCGCGGCCCGACGAGGACCGCATGCTCTTGCCCCTGCCAGCACCTTCGCGTGCATCCCTTCCGGATTTGTCTTCCTCTTCCGTCCCGGCCGCATCCAGCAGCCTCACCCTCCATCCCCATTCCGACCCGCAGCGCGAAGCCGTCGAGCAGTCGGTGCGCGCCATCTACGCCCAGCGTTACGGTGCCCACGTCCCG
This sequence comes from Pseudomonadota bacterium, assembly GCA_018241185.1. Lineage (GTDB taxonomy): Bacteria > Pseudomonadota > Gammaproteobacteria > Burkholderiales > Burkholderiaceae_C > Xenophilus. The sequence continues at coordinate 10,897 of JAFEEH010000251.1, forward strand.
GGCTTCGCCCCCATGCTGGTGGCCTTGCGCGAGGGCGAGTCGGTGCTTGCGGCCGCGGGCTACCGGCCGGCTGCGGCGGGGCCGCTCTTCCTCGAGAGCTACCTGCCTGCACCGGTCGAATCGTTGATCGGCCACCAGACCGGCGCCACCCTGCAGCGCGACCGCATCGTCGAGGTCGGACATCTGGCCGCGCCGCGCGCAGGCGAGGGCCGGCGCTTGATCCAGCGCCTCGGCCCGCATCTCGCGGAGCAGGGCTTCGACTGGATCGTCGGGACCGTCACGCAGGAGTTGCGCGCGATGCTGGTACGCCTCGGCGTGGCGCCGCTCACGCTGGGCGCGGCCGATCCGGCATCGCTGGGCGCCACCGCCCATGTCTGGGGCAGCTATTACGAGCACCATCCGATCGTGCTGGCCATCCACCTGCGGCGCGCATTGCGCCAGCACCACGTGCGCCAGATGCGCGCAGCGATGCGGGGTGCCCGATGAGCGCCGTGATGCGTCCAGACGCCGTCGCACTGCACGACGGCCAGCGCGACTGGGCCTTCGGCGAGGTGCAGGCGGCCAGTGCCGAATTGGCCGAGCGCCTGCGTGCGCAGGGCACGCGCGTGCTCGCCACGCTGATGGACAACTCGCCGGCCTGGGTCATCGCCGATGCGGCTGCGACGCAGGCGATGGTGGTCCACGTGCCGCTGCCCGCCTTCTTCACGCCCGAGCAGATCGGCCATGCGATCGCCTCGGCCGGTGTCGACACCGTGCTCACGCTGCCGGCGGTGGCCGCGCGCTGGCCGCAGGCGCCCGCGACGCCCTGCAACGTCGGCGGTGAGGCACTCGCGATGCTGCGTCTGCCGGCCCGCACCGTCGACATGCCCACCGGCACATCGAAGATCACCTTCACCTCCGGCACCACCGGCGCGCCCAAGGGCGTGTGCCTGTCGGACGACGCCATGGGCCGCGTGGCCGATGGGCTGGTGCAGGCCATGGCACCGCTGGACATCCAGCGCCACCTTTGCGCCTTGCCCTTCGCCGTCCTGCTCGAGAACATCGCGGGGCTCATGGCGCCGCTGCGCCGTGGCGCGACCTGCATCACGCTGCCGCTGCAGAGCCTGGGGCTCACCGGCTCGTCGAGCTTCGACGCGGCACGATTCCACGACGTGGTGACGCAGCATGGGCCCGACAGCCTGATCCTGCTGCCGCAGATGCTGCGCGCGTGGGTGGGGCATCTCGCGCTGAGCGGCGCGCGTGCGCCCGCGTCGCTCAAGCTGGTGGCGGTGGGTGGCGCGGCCGTGGGCGCCCGCCTGCTGCAGATGGCGCGTGCGCTGGGCATCCCGGCCTACGAAGGCTATGGACTGTCCGAAGGCGCGTCGGTGCAGGCGCTCAACCTGCCGGGGGCCGATCGTCCGGGCAGCGCCGGGCGGACGCTGCCGCACGCCGAGGTGCGCGTGTCGGGCGACGGCGAGATCGAAGTGCGGGGCAGCTTGTTCAGTGGCTACCTCGGCAGCAGTGCGCCGGTCGGCGCCTGGTGGCCCACGGGCGACCTGGGTCGCATCGATGCAGAGGGCTTCGTGCACATCGAAGGCCGAAAGAAGCACGTGCTCATCACGGCTTTCGGCCGCAACGTGTCGCCCGAATGGGTCGAGACCACCCTGCGCAGCGAGAACGCCATCGGCCAGGCCGTGGTGCTCGGTGACGGCCAGCCCGCGTTGAGCGCCGTGTTGTGGCCGCTGCGGCCTGAGGCGACCGATGCGCAATTGCAGGCCGCGGTCGATGCCTCCAACGTGACGCTGCCGGACTACGCGCAGGTGCACCGCTGGACACGGGCGCAGGCGCCTTTCACCGTCGACGGCGGCATGGCCACCGCGAACGGGCGGCCTCAGCGCGGTGCCGTGCTGGAGCGGCATGCCCAGGCGCTGGGCCTCGCGTCGTCAGCAGCACAAGCTGCCTGAGCGGCGCTTTCTTTTCAATTTCGAGCCACGGACTTTCATGAGTTTTCACGCACGCCTTCTTTCCGAGACCGCGGAGGCCCGCGGCGGCCTCCTGAGCACGCCGATCATCCAGGGCTGCCTGCGCGGCGAAGTCTCCCTGCCCAGCTATCTGGCCTTCCTGCGCGAGGCCTACCACCACGTGCGCCACACGGTGCCGCTGCTGCATGCCTGCAAGGCCGCGCTGCCGGCGCGCAACGGCTGGCTGGCCGACCCGCTGGACGAGTACATCGAGGAAGAGCAGGGCCACGACGAGTGGATCCTCGACGACATCCGTGCCTGCGGCGGCGACGCCGAGGTCGTGCGCCGCGGTCCCCCCGGGCACGCCACCGAGGTGATGGTGGCCTACGCCTACGACACCATCGCACGCGTCAACCCGCTGGGCTTCTTCGGCATGGTGCACGTGCTCGAAGGCACCAGTGTCTCGCTCGCGCTGATGGCGGCCGATCAGATCCAGAAGCCGCTCGGCCTGCCCGACAGTGCGTTCAGCTACCTGCGCTCGCATGGCACGCTGGACCGCGAGCACACCGCCCATTTCGAACTGCTCATGGACCGCATCGAAGACCAGGGTGACCAACGCGCGATCGTGCATGCCGCTCGCGCCTTCTACCGGCTCTACGGCGATGTGTTCCGCAGCCTGCCGCTTCCGCAGGCACAAGTCGTCGCGGAGGCTGCTTCGTGAAACTGGCCGACAGCCGTGTGCTGTTGACGGGCGCTAGCGGCGGCATCGGTGCGGCCTGTGCCACGCAACTCGTCAAGGCCGGTGCGTCCGTGATGCTGGCGGGCCGCTCGCCCGCGCGTCTGGCCGAGCAGGCCCGCGCCCTGGTGCGCGAGCACGGCATCGACCGGCAGCGCATCGAGTGGTACGCCGCCGACCTGACCAAGACCGCGAGCCTGGGCCCGCTGGCCGACGTCGCCGCCGGCTGGCGCTGCAACGTCGTGGTGCACGGCGCGGGCGCGCCGGGCTTCGGCCGCCTGGAGTCCTTCGACGCCGACACCATGGCGCAGGTGCTGCACATCAACCTGTTCGTGCCGATGCTGCTCACGCAGGCCCTGCTGCCGCACCTGCGCGGGCAGCGGGAGGCCCGCGTGGTGTGCATCGGCTCGGCGCTCGGGCGCCTGGGGCTGCCCGGCTTCAGCGTGTACAGCGCCAGCAAGTTCGGCCTGCGCGGCTTCGCCGAGGCGCTGCGCCGCGAGCTGGCCGACAGCCCCGTGCGCGTGCAGTACCTCGGCCCGCGCAGCACGCGCACCGAGTTCAACAGCGAGGCCGTGGAGCGCTACAACCAGGCGACCCGGACGGCCATGGATTCGGCCGAGACCGTGGCGTCGGGGCTCGTGCAACTGATGCAGAGCGGCGCCGCCGAACGGTTCCTCGGCTTCCCCGAAAAACTGGCTGTGCGCATCAATGGGCTCGCGCCCGGGCTGTTGGACGGTGCCTTCGCGGCGCACCGCGGCAGCCTTGCGCCCGCGGGCCGGCCGCCCAAGCCGGTGCTCACGATTCCCGAGCGGGCGGGCGAGCCGGTCACCGATTCGCATTCGTTGCGCAATCCCAGCCTCTGAGGCGCCGTCGAGCGCATGTCCCTTCACTTCCAAACCGTTCCATGACCCTCGCTTCCACTTCCGCCTCTCACGTCGTCCCAGCACTGCCTCGCCGCACCTGGATCGCCGCACTTGCCAGCCTTGCGCTGCTGGCGGGCGCGTTGCCGCTCACCGTCCGCGCCGCACCCGTCGATGACGCCGTGGCCGAGCTGCAGCACGACTGGGAAGTCATCCGCTACCAGGCGCCTGCGGCGGAGCGCGAGAAGCGCTTCGAGGCACTGAGCGCCAAGGCGCACAAAGTGTCCGAGTCCTTCCCTGGCCGCGCGGAGCCGCTGGTGTGGGAGGGCATCATCGTCAGTTCCGTCGCCGGCGAGAAGGGCGGCCTCGGTGCGCTTGGCCTGGTGAAGCAGGCCAAGGCCCTGTATGAATCGGCGATCGCGATCAATGGCGACGCGCTCGATGGCTCGGCCTACAACAGCCTGGGCGTTCTCTACTACAAGGTGCCGGGCTGGCCGGTGGGCTTCGGCGACAAGGCCAAGGCCAAGGAACTGCTGCAGAAGGCACTGGCGCTCAACCCCAAGGGCATCGACCCCAACTTCTTCTACGGCGAGTACCTGGTCGAGATCAAGCAGCCGGACCAGGCCGTGGCCTACCTCGACAAGGCGCTGCAGGCGCCGGCGCGTCCGGGTCGGCAGATCGCCGACACGGGCCGCAAGGAAGAGGCGCGCGCCCTGCTCGAGAAGATCAAGGCCCGCTGAGCCCTCGCTGCACGGCGCGGTGCATCCGTCAGCGGTGCGCCGCGTCGAACTGCAGCAGGGCGCGCACGCCCCGACCTTCCGCACGCGGGCCCAGCACGAGTTCGAGGCCGTGCAACTGCGCGATGCGCCGCACGATCGAGATGCCCAGCCCGCTGCCCACCTCGGCCTGACCGTCGGGCCGGTAAAAGCGCTCACCTGCACGTTGGATCTGTTCGGTCGACAGTGGCGGCCCGTCGTTCTCGATGTCCAGGTGCTCGCGGTCGATGCGCAGCACCACGCTGCTGCCCTCCGGCGCGTAGCGCACCGCGTTGTCGAGCAGGTTGCGCAGCATCACCGTGAGCAGCGGCGGATCGCCCAGCAGCGGCAGTGGATGCACGCCGGGGCCCGGCCACTCGCAGGCCAGCTCGATGCGGCGGCGTTCGGCCAGTGCGAGGCAGTCGCTCATGGCCGGTTCGACGATCGCGCACCAGTCGACGTCAACGCGCAGGGGTGCTGCTGCGCCCGACTCCACGCGCGAGAGCGCAAGCATCTGCGTCACCAGCCGCTCCATGCGGTCCAGGCCGGCGCCGAGCTTGACCTCGGCCTCCTGCCGTTCCACGGGTGTCGCCGTGCGGCGCAATACGTCCCACTGCGCGCGCAGCACGGCGATCGGCGTGCGCAGCTCGTGCGCGGCATCGGCCGTGAAGCGGCGCTCGCGCACCAGCAGCTGCTCGATGCGCGTGAACAGTCCGTTCATGGCGCGCAGCAGCGGCTTGAGTTCGGCCGGTGCGCGCGCGTCCGGCACCGCCTGGAGATCCTGCGCATCTCGGCTTGCCAGCTCGTCAGTCAGCTGGCGCATCGGTGCCAGCGCGCGCCGCACGGCCCAGGTCATGACCACGAGCAGCACCGGCAGCACCAGCAGCCAGGGCACCACCTGGGTGATGGTGAGGCCGTAGACCAGTTCGTCGCGCTCGTAGGCACCTTGTCCGGCGGCGACCAGCCAGCGGCGGTCGGTGGTCTGCAGGTAGTACACCCGCCAGAGCCGGCCGGCGACCTGCTCGTCGACAAAGCCGCTGGCTCCAGGTCGATAGGGCAGGTCGACGCCTTCACGGTCCGACATCGCCATGCCACCCTGGTCGTCCCACACGGCCACGGCGAGGTCGCGCACATCGGACTCGCCGGCGTCGGCCGCTCCCTCCTTCGGCGCGGCCGGCAGCATCGTGAAGCCGCCCTGCGGATCGCCGTGGCCGGCGGTGGCATAGACCTGGCGCGCCAGCCGGATCAGCTGGGTGTCGAACATCTCGTTGACCTCGTGCCGGGCGCGCTGGATCGAGAAGTACAGCGCCACACCCCACACGAGCGGGGCGCAGATCAGCAGGTACAGCAGGAGCCTGCGCTGCAGGCTCATCGCACCGCCTCGTCGGAGCCCAGCGCGTAGCCCACGCCTCGCACGGTGCGCACGATGGCCGGGTCGATCTTGCGCCGCAGGTGGTGGATGTGGACCTCGAGCGAATTGCCCTCGGGCTCGGCGCCGCTCCAGTCGTACAGCTTCTCGAGCAGGTAGGCCTTGGACAGCACGCGGTGCGACTCGGTGAGGAAGGCCTCGAGCAACGCGAGCTCGCGGCCCGTGAGCTCGACCGGCGCGCCACGCCAGCGCACGGTCTTGCTCGCCGGGTCGTATTCCAATGCGCCGTGCTGCCAGACCGACTGCGCGTGGCCCGCAGTGCGGCGCAGCAGCGCGCGCAGGCGTGCCGCCAGCTCGTCGATGGTGATCGGCTTGACGAGGTAGTCGTCGGCACCGGCGTCGAGGCCGGCCACGCGCTGCTCGATGCCATCCCGTGCGGTGAGCACGAGCAGCGGCGTCTTCACGCCCGCCTGGCGCCATCGGCGCAGCCAGACCATGCCGTCGTTGCCGGGCAGGCCGAGGTCCAGCACCACGGCATCGAAGGGGGCGCTGGCCAGCGCCGCCCCGGCCTGGTCGCCGCTGCGGAACCAGTCGACCACATGGCCGAGCTGGCGCAGGCCCAGCGCCAGCGCATCGCAGAGCAAGGCATCGTCTTCCACAATCATCAGGCGCATGAGCGGCAGGGCGCCGGGCTGCGGCGCTGTCAGGTTCTGGTCAGCATCGATTCTCGCGCTTCCGGGAAGTCGACGGCCGCGCCGTGCCGTGCCGTGCGGAAGGGGCCCTAGCGCGCTGCCAAAGTGCCGTCCAGGCCCAGGGAGGCCAGCAGCGTTTGAATGCCGGAGCCGTCCAGCTTGAGGATGCTGTTTTCCGCGAAGGCGCCATAGACATCGCATTGCAGCGCCAGCATTGCTACGACGACCGCGACGACGCCGATCACCCCGGCGCAGCGGGCCACTGCGTGCCACCGGCGGCGGGGCGTGGTGGCCACGGCGGGCCGGCGGTCTGGGACGGATTCCATGAGGCCTTTCAGAAGATGCGACGCATCGGATGATGGGTGACCCGGCTTTGTTTTTCATTAAGCGGGCGGGCCGGCAGCGCCGGGTGCGAGCCAGGGAGCGCAGCGCACAATCCGTCGATGACCTCCCGATTCCTCGCTCCCACCCTGCTGGCGGTGGCGCTTGCTCTCGCCACCGCCGCCCAGGCCGACACACTCAAGAAGCCGGCGCTCGACCGGCTGGCGGCGCAGCCTGCATTGCGCGCGCCCGGCCTGGACTTCCGGCGCTTCGCCGCGCTCGCCGCCCAGCAGGAAAACGCCGTGCGGGGCGCCGTCGAGGTCTATGCCTCGGGTCGCCCGCTGGCCGGCGACGACCTCGTCAACGTCGCGCGCCTGCTCGGGCTGTACAACCGGCTCCAGAACCAGGGCGCGGTGATCGCCAGCATGGAGAAGATGGTCGCGCTGCCGACGGTGCGCAACCCGCGCGTGCCGCCGCACGAGAGCCCGGCCATCGTCGAGACCGGCACGTTGATCGAATCGATGGCGCGCGAGTTCGGCCTTGCGTTCCGCAACGTCGACAACCGCATCTTCGAGGTCAAGCTGCCCGGCTCGGGCGGCGAGGAGTTCGGCATCCTCACGCATGCCGACGTGGTGCCGGCCAACCTCGACGAGTGGGTGCTCGACGACGGCACGCGGCTGGACCCGTTCAAGCTCACGCGCGTCGGCGACCTCATGTACGGCCGCGGCACCATCGACGACAAGGGCTCGATCGCTGCCGTGCTCTACGCCATGAAGGCCGTGAAGCAGAGTGGCCTGCCCCTGGCACGCACCATCCGGCTGATGGTCGAGACCACCGAAGAGACCGGCGGCGACGCGATGAAGTACTACCGCGAGAAGACGGCGCTGCCGGCCTACAACATCGTGCTGGACAGCAAATACCCGGCGGTGGTGGCCGAGAAGGGCTCCGGCGCGCTGAAGGTGTCGTTCCCGACGGTCGACACGCCCAATGCGGTCGACCCACGCATCGTCGAGATGAACGGTTCGGCCTCGGTCAACGCGATCCCCCAGACCGCGACCGCGCGGCTGGTAGCGGGCGACGTGCCGGCGCTGGTGAAGCAGCTCGAGGCCGCGAAGGCCGGCTTCATCCAGCGTCTGGAGCCGCAGGGCGGCCGATTCACCATCGACATCGTGCGGCGCGAGGCGCAGGGCGTCGATGGCGTGGATGTCCGGGTGACGGGCGTGTCGGCCCACGGCTCGCGGCCGGAGGAGGGCGTGAACCCGGTCACGCGCCTGGCGCTGTTCCTCAATGAAGCGCCCAGGCCGCTGGTGCGCAACCACTACGCACTGGCCGTGAAGTACATCGGCGAGCTGTATGGGACGGACTACCTTGGCCGCACGCTCGGTGTGGCGTATGCCGATGGCTTCATGGGCCCGCTCACGATCTCGCCCACCTTCGTGCGCCTCAACGGCAATCAGCTCGACGTGACGGCCAACGTGCGGATGCCGCGGGGACGCTCACCCGACGAGCTGAAGGGCGCAATCGCTTCGCGGATCGCGGCCTGGGCGGCGGCGAACCAGGTCGAGTACACGCTCGCGCACGAGCAGGGCGACTGGATGGCGCGTGACCCGAGCGGGGCCTGGCTGTCGACGCTGCTCAACATCTTCGGCGACACCACGGGGCTCGAGGCCAAGCCGGTGCCCACGGCCGGCAGCACCACGGCCAAGCTGATGCCCAACGCGATCAACTTCGGCCCGGCCATGCCCGGCAAGAAGTACACCGCGCACAACGCCAAGGAATACAAGGAGGTCGCCGATCTTGACGCAGATTTGCAGATGTTCACCGAGATGTTGGTGCGCATCGGCAACCTGCCTCGGATGCAGTGAGGCGCGTTTGGGGCCCCTTGGCGAGCGCTTCTGGTTTCATCGCTGCCGGCGCAGGCGCGGCTCGCGTGGCGGCACGATCTGGCTTGATGAACGGCGTGGCGTGCCGCGGCGTTCAGAGCGTCTCGCCGGCAGAGACGATGAAGTCCGTGCCGCGGATGCCGATGGTGGCGGTGGGCGTGTCGATGCGGATGGCCTCGGGCGTGGCCTTGCCGATCAGCCCGGTCACCATGCGCAGGGTGCCGCGCGCGAGCCTGCCGACCACGCTGCCGTCATGCGTGCGCGAGTCGTAGCGGAAAGTCTGCAGGTCGAAACTCGACTGCGGGCCGATCACGAAGGTCGTGCCGTCGCGCAGCACCACGCTGGCGCCCGATTGCGCTCCGGTCACGATGCGCTGCTGGGCATTGACCGCATCGCCCACCCGTGCAGGCGTGCTGGCACCTTGCGCGTCCTGTAACTGGACCTCGCCACGCACCGTCTTGAGAAGGCCGGCGTGGGCGTCGACAGGCAGGTCGGCGGCGAGTGCGGCGCCGTGCAGCGCCCACAGGATGCTGCAGGACGCGATCAGGGAAGCGAAGGGGCGGCGACGTTGCGTGGGCATGTGAACACTCGTGATGGGCGGTTGGGTCGTGTGGACGGTGGCAGGAGCCGTGGCGAGGTCGTCCGTTCGGTTGGCGGGGCACTGTAGGGGCCGCAGCGCAGTAGGCACAGGCACAAGTGCGCGCTTCATCGGCTGCAGGTGCGCAAGCGCCGACGCAACCCGCACTTTTGTGAGGAACTTCGCGGGCTTTCGGCATGGGGCGGGGGTGGTGGCATCATGGGCTCGCCGGTAGCGCCGGTTCCTGAACACCTCATCCAACACACAGGAGACCTCCCATGAACTTCGTCCGATTCGCTGCGCCCGCATTGCTGCTGGGGCTGGCTGGAACGCTCGGCACCGTCGGTGCGCAGGCGCAGTCCGCCTGGCCCACCAAACCGATCCGCTTCGTCGTGCCATTCTCGGCAGGGGGTGCCAACGACCTCATGGCGCGGGCTGCTGCCGAGGGCGTGGGCAAGGCGCTGGGCCAGCCGGTGGTGGTCGACAACAAGCCGGGCGCGGGCGCGATGCTCGGCACCGACGTCGTCGCCAAGAGCGCACCCGACGGTTACACCTTCCTGGTCAGCGCCGCGGGGGTGGTGTCGAACAGCATGATCCGCAAGCACGTGCCTTACAAGGACAGTGATCTCGTGCCCGTGGCCATGATCGGCCTGGCCCCCTCGGTGGTCGTGGCCCCGGCCAATGCGCCCTACAAGGACCTCAAGGAGTTCGTCGCCGCCTCCAAGCAGGGCAAGGGCCTGCACTTCGCGACGGCCGGCACGGGCAGTACCCCGCATTTCGTCGAGGGCTTGCTCGAAAAGAATCACGGCGCCCAACTCGATGTGGTGCCTTACAAGAGCGGCTCCGAATCGATCACGGCCGTGCTCGGCAACCAGGTCGACGCGACCTCCGAGGCGAGCATCGTGGTGCTTCCGTACATCAAGAGCGGCAAGCTCAAGGCGCTGGCCACGACCTGGACGCAGCGCATTTCGGCCTACCCGCAGCTGTCGACCGCGGTGGAGCAGGGCTTCGACGACATCCGCATCGCGCACTGGGCGGGCGTGCATGCACCGGCCGGGACGCCGCCGGCCATCCTCGACAAGATGGCCGCGGCAGTGGACAAGGCCATGAAAGATCCGGCGACGATCGAGCGTCTCAAGGCCGTGGGCATCGAGCCCGTCGGCGGCACGCGCGCCTCCTTCTCCAAGTTCGTGGACGAGGAGCGATCGCGCCTGGGCGCCGTGGTGAAGGCGACCGGGATGCGTGAAGACTGACGGCGGTCGCATGCCCGGACCGGCCCGCGCTTTCTGAAGAAAAGTGCGTCCGCTGCATCGGTGGGTCCACGCTTTCTCGCTCCTGACGCAATCGTCAGGAAATGTGAAATATTGCAAAAAGCCCGTCCAGGCCTTCGACCCTCACGCTCGCAGGGTGAGCCACCCATGGTGGAGACTTTGGCTCGCAGGGAGCCTGCTGCTCGCCAGGCAGCGGCGGCGCAACACGCCGGCCGCGAGCGGCCACCGAGGGGACAAGCCATGGAAGAGACAACCGCGCAGGGCATCGGCCCGCAATTCGCGCAGTGGGCCGAACTCACCGACGCTTACGCCCGAAAACTCACCGCCCTCCAGCAGGGCGAGCCTGGTGCGAGGGCCGATGCGGCCCGGCTGGCGCGGGAGATCCAGGCGCTGATGGCACCGCCCGATGCCGTGATGATGGCGCCGCCCCGGCCGGCCGCGATCCAGGCCGCGGCGGGCTGACGGCCTTCAGCGTCGAAGCCGGCGGCCCGGCGGCCGGGCCGCAGCGGTGCGTCAGCCCAGCAGCGCCTTGAGCCGGCGCACCTCCTGCTGCAGGTCGAGGATCAGCGCCGCCGCATCCAGCCCGACGTCGAAATCGCGTTGCAGTCGACGCGTGTCGAGGGCGCGGCGCAGGTCGCTGCCGTCGAAGCGCCAGTCCTCCAGCCGTGCGGTCTGGGGCCGGAGGATGCCAGCCTCGGCCAGTTCGGCGACCCACTCGATCGTCGCGCCGCAGGCATGCGCGAGTTGCAGGGCGGCCAGCGGATCGGCGGGGCCGACGGTCGTGCAGTGGGTGATGGTGACGGTGGTGGTTCGCGTGCTCATGCGGAAGCTCCAGCGGCGGCGAGTTGGCGGCGCGGGTCGAAGCCGACCGTGGCCTTGGCCAGTTGTTCATAAGCGGCGCGTGCAGCGTCGCTGTCGGCGGGCGGCAGGGCGATCGCCAGCACCAGGTACAGGTCGCCGCCGAGGCCGCGGCCCTTGAGGCGCAGTTTGAGGCCGGCGCGCGCGCTGGGCGGCACGCGCACGGCGCCGGTGCCGCCGCCCGGCAAAGGCACTTCGACCTCGGCGCCCAAGGCGGCTTCCGAGGGCGTGACCGGCAGGTCCATCGACAGGTCGTGGCCGTCCACGCGATAGAGCGGATGCGGCGCGATGCGTACCTCCAGGTACAGGTCGCCGGCCGGCTCGCCGCCGTGGCCCGGCAGGCCCTGGCCGGCGATGCGGATGTACTGGCCCGGCCGCACGGCGCGCGGGATGTTCACGCGCAGGGTGCGGGTGACGAACTCGGGCTCGCCCTGGTCGTTCATCTCCATCGCGCGCAGCGTGATCTCGCGCTCGCCGCCTTGGAGGGCGAACTCCAGCGGCACCTCGATGGCGGCATGGTGGTCGTCGCCCTTGGCGCGGTATTTCCGGCGCGCCGCGTTGCGCCGCTCGGCCGCGCCGAACAGCGAGGAGAAGAACTCGCTGTAGTCCGCGTGGTCGGCCGGGCCGGCGTGGCCCGCGCCGCGATGGAACTCGAAGCCCTCGTCCCAGCCCGGCGGCGGCTGGAAGCCCGCACCGCCCCCACCGGCGCCGAAATCGGGTCCTGCGCCGCGGCCGCTGCGCACCCGCTCGGCCAGCGCGTCGTACGCGCCGCGCTTTTCCTTGTTGCCCAGCACGTCCCAGGCCTCGTTGACGTCGCGCATGCGCGTCTCGGCGTCGGGCTCCTTGCTGACGTCGGGGTGGTATTTGCGGGCGAGCTTGCGGTAGGCCTTGCGGATCTCGTCCTCGGAGGCCGTGCGCTCCACGCCCAGGGCGTTGTAGTAGTCCTTGAAGTCCATGGTGCTGGAGAAAAGGGGAAGGAAGGGGTCAGGCGATCGCAGCTTGCGCCGGATCGCCCGCGGCCTGCAAGGCCTCCACCCGCCAGATGGGGGCCTGACGCCAGAAACGAAGGGGCTGGGCATTGCCGAGCACGCCGATGTCGATGGGCACGCCCAGCAGGGCCGCCAGCACGTAGAGCGTGCCGCCGTGGGCCACCACCAGCACGGGGGCCGGCTCGGCCAGCGCGTCGGCCAGCGCCGAGCGGGTGCGCATGACGAAGGTTTCCAGCGTTTCGCCGCCCTCGGGCGTGCAGGTCCAGTCCAGGTCGGCCGAGGAGGTGCCCACCAGCCCGCCGAAGTTGCGCTCGCGCAGCACTTCGCGCGCGATCGGGGACAGCCGGTGCGGCGCCGCGACCGCGTGGGCGGTGTCGAAGGCCCGCCGCGCGTCGCTGGTGACGATGGTGCGGATCGCCTCGCCGGCCAGCACCGTGGCGGCCAATGCGGCCTGTTCCAGCCCGAGCTCGGACAGCGGCTCGTCGTAGCCCTGGAAGATGCGCAGCGCGTTGCGCGGGGTCTGGCCGTGGCGCAGGAAATAGAAGTGGTCGCACTCGGGCGAGAGGGGGTGCGCGCCCGCCAGGGCCACCAATTCCTTCACGCCGCGCGTCTGGCTGGCCATGTTGTTGACGTAGGGGGTGTGCGACATTCAGGTGGGCTCCTGGGTGTTCAGGCCGGGCGTGCCGCGCGTGGGACACGCAGCAAGGCCGACCGGGTGACGATGCCGGCGAGCGCCTGCTCGCCGGCAGCAATGCGGTGTTGCCAAATTGCTATCGAAAAGATAGCTGGTAGCGCCCGGCTGGCGGGCGCTGCGGGCCATTTTGGCTCGAAATTCTCCGGCGCGGTTGCACGAGGCTCAGAGCTTCGGAATGCGCAGCGTCTTGCTGATCATCAGCGTGCCCGAGAGCGCGAACAGCAGCGTCAGCCCGTGCAGCGTCCAGGGGCCGAGCTGCCAGGCGCCGCCCCACAGTGCGTCGCCGATGCGGCCTTGCGACGCCGCCCAGGCCAGCACGCCGACCAGCACCACGCTCGTCGGGATCGGCGTGCCTTCGAAGTACTTGACCTTGGCGCCGCCGTCGGAAAGCTGCTCGGCCGTCACGTTGTAGCGCGCGAGCCGGCTCACGCCGCAGCAGACGAAATAGGCCAGCACCAGGCAATCCCAGCCGCCGCGCAGCCCGGCCGCGAACCCCAGCGCCGCGGGCGCGACGCCGAAAGAGATCACGTCGGCCAGCGAGTCGAGTTCTCGCCCCAGGGCCGATTGCGTCTGGCGCCAACGCGCGATGCGGCCGTCGAACACATCGAACACGAAGGCCGCAGGTGCCAGTGCGGCGGCCCAGTAGAACTGCGCCAGCGAGCCGCTGGCGATGAACGCCATCGCAAGGAAGACCACGCCGACACCGCAGGCCGCGTTGCCGAGCGTGAAGACGTCGGCGAGATGGAACTCCCGGATCATCGAGAAGTGCCGGCGCGGCGTCTTGTCGGTGGCGGCCTGGGGCGGGTGGGGCAGGGGCATGGGCGTCTCCGCAGAGGAATTGGGGGGTGTGGCGCTGCGCGCTGCTCGTGGCGCAGACACTAGCGCGCCGGCATGGCGGCAGATGTAGTCGCAGGCCGCCCCTGGGCGAACGGCGCGCGAGCGAACGTCACGCAGCAGTGGCCTCGGCCGCCGAGCGGGTGGCCTCGCGCCGCTCGACCAACTCGGCAAAGCGCCGCAGCAGGCTGGCGGCCTCCGGCGTCGGCCGCACCTGCGCGCGCAGCGCCTGCGCATCGGGCCGTCCGGCGGCCAGCGTGTCGACGTAGCCGCGCATCGCGTCGTCGTCGAACTCGGGATGGAACTGCACGCCCCACGCGCGGTCACCGATGCGGAAGGCCTGGTTCGGCTCCCACGCGTTGGAGGCCAGGCGCACGGCACCCGCGGGCAACTGCAATGCGCTCTGGCGATGCACCACGTGGGCCGGGAACCGCGCCGGTAGCCCGCCGAACAGCGGATCGTCGGCGGCCTCGGGCAACAGGTCGATCGTGACCGTACCCAGCTCCAGGCCCTGCGGGTGGTCGTCGGCACGGCCGCCGAGCGCATCGGCCAGCAACTGGTGGCCATAGCAGATGCCCATCAGCGGCGTGCCGGCACGTGCGGCCAGCGCCAGCCATCGGCCGGTGGCTTCGCTCCACGCCTCGCGGTGCGACACCATCGCGTGCGAGCCGGTCACTACTGCACCAGCAACGGCTTGGGGATCGGGCAGCGTGTCGCCGCGCCGGGGATCCAGCACCACCAGGGGCAAGGTGGTGTCGCCCAGCCCACGTGCAATCCAATGTTCGAAATCGCCCTGTGTCGCGGCAAGGTCGGGGCGCGTATCGCCCGCCTTGACGATCACGAGCGGGCGGGAGAGAGGGCTCGTGTCCATGCCCCGATCATGCCGCACGCGCCGCCGGGCCGGCGACCAAGCGATACGGGCCGATCAAGCAATTCGCCTCGGTTGGAGGCGCCTTGCTTGATCGGCCCGGAATGAAAGGAGTTCAGGAAGGCCCCGCGCAATGCGCGCGCCGGGTTCAGCGAAGGCCGAAGAAGGACAGCACGGCAGCAATGACAACGATCAGGCCGACGACGTAGATGATGGTGTTCACGGTGAGGTTCTCCGGATAAGACGTGCATGCAGTGTCGGCCGCGCGCCGGTGCACGCTCCGTCGGAGATCACTGGCGCCGCATGTAGGACGCACCGGGAGCTCTTTCGCAGGCGCGGTCGGTCAGCCCGCCGGACCGGCCGCCGCACTGGCGACCGGGTGTGCGACGGCATCGACCACGGCCTCGCGCGCGCCGTCGGTCAGGGTGCGGCCGAAGCGGCGTCGGGGTTCGGCCCAGTCGGCGTGGGCACGTGCGGGCTGTGCGGCCTTGATCGCCGCCGTGAGCGCCCGCGCACGCCCGGGCGGCAGCGGCGCCGCGGTGTTCGTGAGCGGCGCCGTCGCGCCGTGCCCACGCCGCTCCAGGCCCTCGATCACCCGCAACTGCCAGTCGGCCATGACGAAGAGCACGCCGTCTTCCACCGTCAGCTCCTGCATGCCGCGCAGCCGGCCCACCAGGCGGCGGCCGAAGGGGCCCCAGCCCTGCGCCAGCGCGCCGCCGATGGCACCGCCCACCGCGGCCCCGGCGCCCAGCGAAATGCCCGCCACGGCCAGGTCGGCCACCACGCCGATGGCTGCGCCCACGGCCGCGCCCTGGCCCAGCCGCACGCCGGCCTGCCTGAGCGTCTCGGGGTGGAAGAGGTCCAGCGTCCAGCGGCCCTGCAGCTGCGGCAGCGGCGCCTCGGCCGCATCGCCTTCGCGAAAACCGTGCAGCGCCAGCAGGTCGTCGATGCCGCGTTGCGCGCGCTCGAACACGCTGCGGCGCAGCGCGTCGACCTCGGCCTGGCGCGCCTGCGGGTCGGCCATTGTTGCGCTGGGTACCTCGCGCCGCAGCGCGGCGCCGTCGACGATCCCTTCGGCGATGACGCGGCAGGCGGCGGTGCGCCGTGCGGCCGCTTCCTGCGCCAGGTGCGCCGCCACGCCGCGCAGCGCCTCGCGGTGCGTGGGCAGCAGTGCGCCGAGGTCGTGGTACAGGTCGCGTTCGGCCCCGGTGAAGGGGGCGGCGGCGTCGAAGCGCACCACCGCATGCAGGCCGGCGGCGGCCAGCAGTTCGCGCCACGCTTCTTCGCGGCCGGCGGCCGGCGCGCTGCCGACGAAGTTGAGCACTGGCATCACCGGCCGCGCGCAGGAGTTCAGCAGCTCGATCTCGTCGCGGTACTTGGGCAGCGGGCTTTCGCGGGTGTCGATGACGAGGAAGGCCGCGTCGACCTCCAGCAGCGTGCGCAACACCTTGGCCTCCTGCTCGAAGGCGCCGTGCGCCTCGGGGCCGCCCAGGAAGCGGCGGATGCGCTCCGGCCGGCTCGCGCCCTCGAGCGTGGCCACGTGCGCGAGCAGGGTCACGGCGTCTTCCAGGCCGGGCGTGTCGAAGAAGCGCACGGCCGGATGGCCGTCGATGCGCAGGTCTACACGCTCGACATGCCGCGTGGTGCCCGGGCGGTCGGACACCTCGCCGAAATCGATCCGGCGCGAGAGCGTGCGCAGCAGCGAGGTCTTGCCGACGTTGGTGTGGCCGACGACGGCGATGCGCAGCGGCGTGCCCGCATCGGGCGCGGGCATCGGCGGGGTGTTCACGCGGCCTCCTGGCGGCCCGCGGCGGGCGATGCATCGGCCAGCGCTTCCAGCCCCGAGGTGGCACGCGCCCACTCGGTGAAGGCATGCACCTCGGCCAGGCCGGTGGACGTCAACCACTGGCGCCAGCGGGTGGCACCGGGCCGGTCGTCGGCCGGGGAGGCGCCGGCGTCGGCGGCATCGGCTGGGGCCGCCAGCCAGAGCCGGCACTCGCCGCACAGCGGCAGTGCCTCGCGCAGCAGGCGTTCCGTGCCGCGGTCGGGGCTGGAGCCGGCATGACAGGCCAGTACCAGCACGCGCGGGCGCACATGCATCAGGGCCTGAAGCAGTTCCTGCCGCTCGGCGGCGCTGCCGTCGATGCGTCGCACCAACGACGCGGCCCGCGGCAGCGGCTGTGGCGGCCAGGTCAGCTCCGGCGGCAGTTCGAAGCCCACCACGGCCAGCGTCGGCTGGGTCTGGCCTGCCAAGCTGGCCCGCGCCATATGCCAGTCGGCGCCGTGCGTGTCCGGGTCGACCACAAGAGCAGGGGCCAGCGCGTCGATGCGGGCCATGAGCTTGCGGTAGTAGGGCGCTGCGGCGTCGGGCTGCAGGCGGGCGCGGCGCCAGCGCCACACCAGCAGGCAGGCCAGCGCGGCCAGCGCGCGGGGAAGCAGTCCGTAGACCACGACGCAGCCGACCAGCCACCAGGCCAGCACACCGTTGGCAGTGGCGGGCAGGCTGCTGCCGGGCGTCGCGCGCAGTTCGGCCGCGCCCGGAACGGGAAAGCCCAGCCAGCCGGGTGCCACGCCCAGCGCCGCGATCCAGCGCGCAAACACGTCGGGCGCGAGGATGGTCGTCTCCCAACCCAGCGTGTACTGGCGGAAGGCCAGCGCGAACAGCAGCGCCGCCACCGCCGCGGCGAAGCTCAACGCCCACACCGTGTGGCTCGCCAGACCCAGCACCCACGGCAGCAGCCGGGCCCGCTCGAGCAGGCGCATGCCCGCCTGCAGCAGTGCCGCGCCTTCCGCACCGCGGCCCAGTGTCAGCCGGGCCGTGAGCCCGATCCACAGCCGCCCGACCACGGCGCCGAGGCCGGCCGCACCGGGCCACAGCAGCGCCATCAGCCAGAGCACGAAGGTCAGCGCGTGCACCCCCAGCAGCGCCACCAGCGCGGCCATGACGTTGATGCGCCGGTCCTGCCCATCGATCACCGCACTGGCGAGCGCCAGGCCGGCCAGCACCACCACGGCGACCAGCCCCAGCAGCACCCAGGGCGCCGCCGCGGCGGCATGGCGCAGTCGGGCCTGCAGCCCCAGCCGCTCGCCCAGCACGGCGGCGCGTGCCGCCACCTGGGCCATCGGCCCGCCCTCGGCGCCCAGCCCTGCGCGCATGGCCTGTCCGTCCTCGAGCGGCCCGCTGCCTTCGAGCAGGCGGACTGCCTCGGTGAGCGTCGCTTCCGACAGGGTCAATGTGCGCAATGGGGGGCTCAACGTGTCCTTTCGCCTCGAGGTCCGGGGGGGCGCCACCCGACCGGGGCGCGCCGAAATTATGCCGTCGGGGCCGGATCAGCCTGCGGCGATGCTATGAAGTTGATAGCTGCTCGCGCAGGCAGGGCAAGCGCTGGAGGCTGATTTGGTTCGAATGTCTGCGGTGTGTGACCTCCCAGGTCGCGGGGGCGCTGACGCAGCCCCGCTCGCCGCGTGCCAACAAAAAGGCGGCCCGAAGGCCGCCGTTTCGGAGTGCCCGCGATGCGGACTGCCTCACTGCGCCTTGCCGTCCCTGATCTGCGGCAGCTCCGTGCCCTCGGGCTTGGCCAGCAGGCCGGTCTGCACGTAGGTGGCGAGCTTGGCGCGCGTGTCGACGATGTCCAGGTTGCGCATCGTCAACTGGCCGATGCGGTCGGCCGGCGAGAAGGGCGCGTCTTCCACCTTCTCCATCGACAGCCGCTCGGGCGCGTAGGTGAGGTTGGGCGACTCGGTGTTGAGCAGCGAGTAGTCGTTGCCGCGGCGCAGCTCCAGCGTCACCTCGCCGGTGATGGCACGCGCCACCCAGCGCTGTGCGGTCTCGCGCAGCATGATGGCCTGCGGGTCGAACCAGCGGCCCTGGTAGAGCAGGCGGCCCAGGCGCAGGCCGTTGATGCGGTACTGCTCGATGGTGTCCTCGTTGTGGATGCCGGTCACCAGGCGCTCGTAGGCGATGTGCAGCAACGCCATGCCGGGGGCCTCGTAGATGCCGCGGCTCTTGGCCTCGATGATGCGGTTCTCGATCTGGTCGCTCATGCCCAGGCCGTGGCGGCCGCCGATGCGGTTGGCCTCTTCCATCAGCGCGACCAGGTCGTCGAAGC
The DNA here is from genome assembly GCA_018241185.1 of Pseudomonadota bacterium. GTDB lineage: Bacteria > Pseudomonadota > Gammaproteobacteria > Burkholderiales > Burkholderiaceae_C > Xenophilus. The sequence continues at coordinate 29,653 of JAFEEH010000251.1, forward strand.
CCTGGCCGTTGAGCGCGACCGGGCGGCCTTCCTCGAAGCGCACCGTGACCTCCTCGGGCTTGACGTCCACCTCGGGCTTCCAGAAGGCCACGCCCATGATCGGGTTGACGATGCGGATGCCGCTCGAGAGCTCTTCCAGGTCCTTGGCCTCGTGCGTGGCACCGAGCATGTTCGAGTCGGTGGAGTAGGCCTTCTCGACCGACATTTTGTAGTCGAAGCCGTTGGCGATGAGGAACTCGCTCATCTCCTTGCGCCCGCCCAGCTCGTCGATGAAGGTCTGGTCCAGCCAGGGCTTGTAGATCTTCAGCGACGGGTTCGTCAGCAGGCCGTAGCGATAGAAGCGCTCGATGTCGTTGCCCTTGAAGGTCGAGCCGTCGCCCCAGATGTTGACGTCGTCCTCGCGCATCGCGGCCACCAGCATGGTGCCCGTGACGGCGCGGCCCAGCGGCGTGGTGTTGAAGTAGGTCACGCCGCCGGTGGAGATGTGGAAGGCGTTGGCCTGCAGTGCGGCCAGGCCCTCGGCCACCAGCTGCTGGCGGCAATCGACCAGGCGGGCCTTCTCGGCGCCGTAGGCCATGGCCTTGCGCGGGATCTCGTCGTAGTCGGGCTCGTCGGGCTGGCCCAGGTTGGCGGTGTAGGCGTAGGGCTGGGCGCCCTTCTTCTTCATCCACAGGAGCGCGGCGCTGGTGTCCAGGCCGCCGGAGAAGGCGATGCCGACCTTCTGGCCGGTGGGGAGGGATTGGAGGATGGTGCTCATGGTTCGCTCGGTGGTGCGCGCCGGCGGCCCCTTGCGGGCGGGCGCGGAACCCGAAATTGGACCATAGATTGCCGCCGGCCCGGCCGGTCGGTGGGCGCGGCGGCTCACTCCTCGCCCAGGAACCCGCCGCTCTGGTGCGCCCACAGCCGCGCATAGAGCCCGTCCTTGGCCAGCAGTTCGCGGTGCGTGCCTTCTTCGACCACCTGGCCGCCATCGAGCACGATGAGCCGGTCCATGGCCGCGATGGTCGACAGGCGGTGCGCGATGGCGATCACGGTCTTGCCTTCCATCAGGGTGTTCAGGCTCTGCTGGATGGCGGCCTCCACTTCGGAGTCGAGCGCGCTGGTGGCCTCGTCCAGCAGCAGGATGGGCGCGTCCTTGAGCATCACCCGCGCGATGGCGATGCGCTGGCGCTGTCCGCCCGAAAGCTTCACGCCGCGCTCGCCCACGTGCGCGGCCAGGCCGGTGCGGCCCTGCGGGTCGGTGAGCTGGTCGACGAAGCCCGAGGCCTCGGCCCGCTCGGCGGCGGCGCGGATCTGCGCCTCGGTCGCATCGGGCTGCCCGTAGGCGATGTTGTCGGCCAGCGAGCGGTGCAGCAGGCTGGTGTCCTGCGTCACCATGCCGATGTGGGCACGCAGCGAATCCTGCGTGACCTGCGCAATGTCCTGCCCGTCGATCAGCACCCGGCCGGCGCTGATGTCGTGGAAGCGCAGCAGCAGGTTCACGAGCGTGGACTTGCCCGCCCCCGAGCGCCCGACCAGGCCGATCTTCTCGCCGGGCTTCACGGTGAGGTTCAGGTGCTCGATGACGCGGCGCTTCCCTTCGCCGTATGAGAAGGACACGTCCTCGAAGCGCACTTCGCCACGCGGCACCTGCAGCGCGACAGCGCCCGGCGCGTCCAGCACCGTGCGCGGCCGGCTCAGCGTGTTGATGCCGTCCTGCACGGTGCCCACGCTCTCGAAGAGGCTGGTCGTTTCCCACATGATCCAGTGCGACATGCCCTGCAGCCGCAGCGCCATGGCCGTGGCGGCCGCCACCGCGCCGATGCCGACCTGGCCCTGCGACCACATCCACAGGCCCACGCCGGCCATGCCGCCGACCAGGCCCATCGACAGCGTGTGGTTGACGATCTCGAAGGCGCTCACCAGCCGCATCTGCGCGTAGCCGGTGCGCGCGAAATCCTGCATCGCGGCGCGCGCGAAGGCGGCCTCGCGGTGCGTGTGCGAGAAGAGCTTGACCGTCGCGATGTTGGTGTAGGCGTCCGTCACGCGGCCGACCATCACCGAGCGCGCGTCGGCCTGCGCCTTGCCGATGCGCCCGAGCCGCGGCACGAAGTACCACATCGCCACCAGGTACAGCGCCAGCCACACGACGAATGGCAGCACCAGCCCGCCCGCGAACACGCTCGACAGGATGAGGATCGTCGCCACGTACGTGCCCATGGCCACCAGCACGTCGGCCAGCACGAAGAGCGTGTCGCGCACGGCCAGCGCGGTCTGCATCACCTTGGTGGTGATGCGGCCCGCGAACTCGTCCTGGTAGAAGGCCATGCTCTGGCCCAGCATCAGCCGGTGGAAGTTCCAGCGCAGGCGCATCGGCAGGTTGATGGCCAGGGTCTGGTGCTTGACGATGGTCTGCAGCGCGACCACGACGATGCTGGCCGCCAGCGCCACGGCCAGCCACATCAGCGTGCTGCCGCGCGCGGCCCACAGCTGGCCCGGCTGGATGCCGCCGAGCCAGTCGACCAACCGGCCAAGCACGGCGAACAGCAGCGCCTCGAAGGCCGACATGGCGGCGGTGAGCAGCGCCAGCCACCCGATCTTGCCGCGCACGCCGTCGGTGCAGGCCCAGAGGAAGGCGAAGAAGCCCTTGGGCGGCAAGGCCGGCTCGGCGGGCGGGTAGGGGGAAAGCAGCTTTTCGAAGAAGCGGAACAACAAGGCGCGGGGTCTCCCTGGGGATGCACGGTCGGCGCTCGTGGCGCCGGGCCGTCACTGTAGCGGCGGCTTGCGGTCCGTGGCTTTGCAGGGGTGTTCTGCTATCGAATCGATAGCTGCTGGCGCCCGATGGACGGGCGCTGCAGCCACTTTTGGTTTGAAAGAACTGTTCAGCCCGCGCTCACGGCTGCGACGCATTCGATCTCCAGCAGCATGCGCGGATCGGGCAGCGAGGCGACCACGCAGGTGGTGCGGGCCGGGTAGGGCGCGGGGCCGAAGGCCTCGGCGTAGCGGCGGTTCATCTCGGCGACATCGCTTTGCCGTGTGAGCAGCATGTTGACCTTGACCAGCGAGCGCATGCCGGAGCCGGCCGTTTCCAGGGTGCGGCGCAGGGCCACCACCGCCTGGTCGAACTGCTTGCCGAAGTCGCCCTCGTCGATGCTGCCGTCGTCGTGGTAGCCGGGCGTGCCCGAGACGAAGACCAGATTGCCGATGCGCGCCGCGGCCGACAGCGGCGGGGTCTTGAAGCGGCCTTCGGAGGCGAAGTAGTGGATGGTGCTCATGAACGGGTTCCTGCGTGCTGAGTGGGCCTGCATCATGCCCCGCCCAGGGCGGCTGCCAGGAAGTCAATGAAGCTGCGCAGCTTGGGCGTCATGTACTGGCGACTGGTGTAGACCGCGAAGAGCGTGTTCACCGGCGCCGCGTACTGCGGCACGAGCGGCACCAGCGTGCCGCTGGCCAGGTCGTCTCCCACCAGCCAGTCGGGCAGGTAGGCGAAGCCCAGGCCGGCGCGCACGGTGTGCAGGGTGAGGTTGGTGTCGTCCGAGCGCATCGCGGGCGTCAGGCGCAAGGGCACCTGGCGCCCGCCCGGGCCGCGCAGCGTCAGGCCTTCGAGCTTGACGTAGCTCGGCACGATGGCCGCCATGCGCGCCAGGTCGGCGGGCGTCGCGGGCGTGCCGGCGCGGCGCAGGTAGGCCGGCGAGGCGACGAGGTGGAAAGCCACCGGGCACAGCGGCCGCGCGATCAGCGCGGGCGAGGGCTCCTGCGTGGCGCGAAGTGCGAGGTCGTAGCCATCGGCCGCAAGGTCCACCTTGCGGTTGGCCAGGTGCATGTCGACCAGCACCTCGGGGTGCTGCGCGCGGTAGTCGGCCAGCACGCGCGCGATGCGCGGCGTGGCGCACCATACGGGCGCGCTCACCTTGAGCTGCCCGCGCGGTGTCGCGTCGCCGCTGCCGATGGCGCTCTCGGCCGCATCGAGCAGGTCGAGGGCGCGGGCGCTCTGCTCGTACCAGGTGGTGCCGGCCTCGGTCAGGCTCAGGTGCCGGCTGGAGCGGTGCAGCAGGCGCGCGCCCAGCGACTGCTCCAGCTGGGCCACATGCTTGCTGGCCATCGGCGCCGAGATGCCCAGCACCTGCGCCGCCTGGGCGAAGCTGCCGGCCTCGACCACTTCGCGGAACACGCGCAGGCTGGTGAGTCGGTCCATGGGGCTTTCCTCTGAGGAAATCGACCATTGAATGTAGCGCTCTCGAATTCCGTGGAGGAAATCCCTACATTCGAGACAAGGAGCATTCCATGACCACATCCACGATTTCTGGCAGTGCCTCGCGGCTGCCCACCTACTTCATCTCGCACGGCGGCGGCCCCTGGCCCTGGATGAAGGCCGAGATGGGCGACACCTACGCCAGGCTGGAAGCCGCGCTGGCCGACATGCCGCGCCAGGTCGGCCGCACGCCGAAGGCCATCCTCATGGTCTCGGCACACTGGGAGGCGCCGGTGTTCACCGTGCAGGCGAACCCTCGCCCGCCCATGATCTACGACTACGGCGGTTTCCCGCCCCACACCTACAGCGTGCACTACGACGCCCCCGGCTCGCCGGCGCTGGCGCAGCGCGTGCAGCAACTGCTCGAGGCCGCCGGCCTGCCCAGCGCCGTCGACGCCGAGCGCGGCTACGACCACGGCATGTTCTCGCCCATGAGGGCCATCTACCCCGAGGCCGACGTGCCCGTGGTGCAGCTGTCGCTCAAGCGCGGGCTGAGCCCGGCCGAGCACCTGGCGCTGGGCCGCGCGCTGGCGCCGTTGCGTGACGAGGACGTGCTCATCGTCGGCAGCGGCCTGAGCTACCACAACCTGCGCGCCTTCGGTCCGCAGGCCGCCGCGCCCTCGAAGGCTTTCGACGACTGGCTGGGCGACACGGTGACCGGCCGCACCAGCGAAGCCCGCTCGCAGGGACTGACCGACTGGGCGGCCGCACCGGCGGCGCGCATTGCGCATCCGCGCGAGGAGCATCTGATCCCGCTTATGGTGGCGGTGGGCGCGGCCGAGGGCGAGGCCGGGACGCTCGTCTACCACGAGAACGCCTTCATGGGCGGCCTGACGGTGTCGAGCTACCGCTTCGGCGCCGCCGCGGGTGACCCGCGCTGAGGGATGAGCGCGCGGCGGATCAGCCGGCGCGGAGCGCGTTCACCAGCGCGGGCAGGCCGCGCGCCGCCGTGGTCTGCCACATGAGGTCGCGCGGCTCGCCCCTTGCGTCGGGGTTGAGGATGACCACTTGCGCACCGTGCTGTCGTGCGGTGTCGGGCAGGCTGGCCGCGGGGTAGACCAGCCCGGAGGTGCCGACCACCAGCACCAAGTCGGCGGCCGCGACGCGTCCCAGCGCGGCGCGCCACGGCGCCTCGGGCAACGCCTCGCCGAACCACACCACGCCGGGCCGCACCGGGCCGCCGCAGCGGTCGCAGCGCGGTGGCGCGAGCGACGCGACCTCGGGTGCGCCGGCATCGTCGCCGGCCGGCAGGGCGAAGGGCTGCCCGCAGTCGAAGCAGCGCGGCGCGAACAGGCTGCCGTGCAGGTGCAACACCTCGGTCGAGCCGGCACGCTCGTGCAGGTCGTCGACGTTCTGCGTGACGATGGCCAGCGCCTCGACCTGCGGCAGCGCTGCCAGTTCGCACAGCGCGCGATGCCCGGCGTTGGGCTGCGCACGCGCCACCTGCCGTCGCCGGGCCTCGTACCAGGCCCACACCACGTCGGGTTGGCGGGCGAACGCCTCGGGCGTGGCCAGGTCCTCGGGCCGGAAGCGAGCCCACAGGCCCGAGACCTTGTCACGGAAAGTGGGGATGCCGCTCTCGCTGGACATGCCGGCGCCCGTGAGCACGACGATGCGGCGCGCGGCGCCGACGGCGGCCAGCAGCCCGGGCGGCACCGGGGCGAGCTCGCCGGTCATGCGTTCACGCTCGGCACTCGGGCGGCGCGCCGCACCTTCACGCCCCGCGGGCGTAGGCCGCGAGCAACGCGTGCACCTTGTCCAGTCCCTGCGGCGTGGCAGCCATCTGCTGCGGCGTCTGGCCACCCAGGAGCGGGTGTGGGCGCCGCAGCCAGGAGGGCGCCTCGCCACCCAGCACGCGCCGTGCATGCTCGCGCAGGTCGTCGCCGCTCGCGCCTTTCGACGACTCGCGGCTGCGCGGCGCGGTCGCGGTGGCCGGCGCCGCGGCCGGTGCATCCTGCAGCCGGCTGCGGGCGTAAGGCCGCAGGGCGGCGATGCCTTCCTGGATGGTCAGGCCGGCGGCCCGCAGCTTGCGTGCGAAGGCATCGGCCAGAACCTTGAGTTCCTCCTCGCGCGCAGCGACGCGCTGTGCGGCGAGCGCCTCGCGCGCGCGGGTGAGCCGCTGGATGCGTGCCTCGAGGTCGGCCAGGGAAGGCGGGCGGGTGTCCGGATGGTCTTGCGTCATCGATCGCTGGGAGAGGGAACAAAGGTGTCGGGCCGGGCGCCCGAGGGCGACCCGCGACCCCGGCGATTGTCCCGGAAAGCGATGGCTCCGGCCCGGCGCCGCCGTCGGACAAGGCCGATGCCCCCTGGCCGCGCCGGTCGCGAGGGGGTGGCCACAATGCGGGCCATGTCTTTGCTGCCTTCCGACGCTTTCTCCTGGTCTCCCGCCGATGCCGACCCGCTGGCGCGCGCGCAGATCGCCCGCATCGAAGGGCTGGCCACGGTGTTCGACCGCGAGCATGCCGGCACGCGCGTGCGCTGGCGCCGCTTCGGCCCCGAGGCCGCGGCAACGCCGCCGGTGGTCCTGCTGCACGGCGGGCACGGCAGCTGGATGCACTGGCTGCGCAACATCGAGGCGATCTCGGCCCGGCACAGCTTGTGGCTGCCCGACCTGCCCGGCTATCACCAGTCGGCCACGCCGCCCGCGCCGCAACCCGGCCAAGAGGCACTGGCGCCGCTGCTCGCGGCACTGCAGGGCTCGCTCGACGAACTCGTGGGCCGCGGCACCCCGATCGTGCTGGGCGGCTTCTCCTTCGGTGGGCTGGTCGCCGCGCGGCTGGCGGTGCAGCGCGGCCACATCGACCGGCTGGCGCTGGTCGGCTCCGGCGGCCATGCGACGCTGCGCCGGCTGACGGTGGAGATGCTCAACTGGCGCGCCGCGCCCGACCGCGCGGCCGAGCGCGCCGCGCTGCGACACAACCTCATGGCGCTGATGCTGCACGACGAGGCGGCGCTCGATGTGCTGGCCTTCGAGATCCACGACATCGCGTGCCACGGCACGCGCTTTCGCAGCAAGGAGTCCTCGCTCGCCGGCGGCCTGCAGGCCGCGCTCGACGTGCTGGACGCACGGGCCGTGCCGCAGTGGCTGGCCTGGGGGGAGTTCGACGTCACGGGCGATCCGCGGCCGCTGCTGTCGGCGCTCACAGCCGGGCACGCGCTGCGGCATGGCGAGCTGATCGAAGGCGCCGGGCACTGGGCCCAGTACGAGCGCGCGGAGCGCTTCAATGCCTCGCTGCTGCGCTGGCTTTCATAGCCAAAAGTGCCCGCAGCGCCCGTCGGGCGGGCACGAGCAGCTACGAATTCGATAGCAGATCAGCCGAGGACACCGGCGGCGTTGCGCTGCCAGAAATCTGCATCGGGCAGCACGCCGGTGCCTGCCACGGCGTTGTCCGCCATGTGCTCGGGCCGGCTGGTGCCGGGAATCGCGCAGGTGACGGCCGGGTGGCTCAGCACGAACTTGAGCAGCACCTGCGCCCAGCTGGTGCAGCCGATCTCGGCAGCCCAGGGCGGCAACGGGCGGTCGCGCAGGCGGCGCAGCAGGCCGCCGCCACCGAAGGGCTGGTTGACGATGACGGCCACGCCGCGCTCGGCCGCCAGCGGCAGCAGGCGCTGCTCGACGGCGCGGTCGTCCAGCGCGTAGTTGATCTGCAGGAAGTCGAGCCGCTCGGCACGCAGCACGGCCTCGACCTCGTCGTGCGCGCTGGGCGTGTAGTGCGTGATGCCGAGGTAGCGGATGCGGCCCTTTGCCTTCCAGTCGCGCAGCGTCGCGAGATGCACCTTCCAGTCGACCAGGTTGTGGATCTGCATCAGGTCGATGCGCTGCGTGCGCAGGCGCCGCATCGACTGCTGCATCTGCGCGATGCCGGCCTCACGCCCGCGCGTCCACACCTTGGTGGCGAGGAAGGGCGCCACACCGCCGGGAGCCGCCGCAAGCAGCGTGCCGGTGTTCTCCTCGGCGCGCCCGTACATCGGCGAGCTGTCGATCACGCGGCCACCGGCGGCGAAGAGCGCGGCCAGCACGCCGGGCAGGCGCTGGTACTCGGCGCTGCCCGGGGCATGGTCGAAACCGAGCCAGGTGCCGCAGCCGATGACGGGCAGCGCTTCGCCGGAGGAGGGGATGGGGCGGGTGTGCATGGCGCCAGTCTGCGCCCGAGCGGCCGGCTGCGCACGCGCGGGGACGATGCCCAGGCCGGAGGCACCGGCCAGCGCGGCGGCCGCGCCGGCCCCGCGCAGCCATTGCGCACGGGTCAGGCCGCCGCGCGTCGCGTTCATCCCTCGCCCTGCAGGCGCGCCGTGCCTTCGGCAGGCGGCGCGTCGGCGGTCGCGGGCCGCCGGCCGACGGTGCGCACGATCAGGTAGAACAGCGGCACGAAGAAGATCGCCAGGATGGTGCCGGTGACCATGCCGCCGATCACGCCGGTGCCGATGGCGTGCTGGCTGCCCGAGCCGGCGCCGGTGGCGACGGCCAGCGGGATGACGCCGGCCACGAAGGCCAGCGAGGTCATCAGGATCGGCCGCAGGCGCAGGCGCGCGGCTTCGAGCACCGCATCCCACACCGGCAGGCCGCGCCGCTCGCCGTCGGCCGCGAACTCGACGATCAGGATCGCGTTCTTGGCCGCCAGGCCCATGGTGGTGAGCAGGCCGACCTGGAAGAAGATGTCGTTGTTCATGCCGCGCAGGTTGGCCGCCACCAGCGCGCCCACGATGCCCAGCGGCACCACCAGCAGCACCGACACCGGGATGCTCCAGCTCTCGTACAGGGCCGCGAGCGCCAGGAACACCACCAGCAGCGAGATCAGGTACAGCGACAGCGCCTGCCCCGAGGCCAGCTTCTCCTGGTACGACAGGCCCGTCCACGCGCCGCGCACGCCGCTCTGGGCGTCACCCTGCAGGTCGGCCACGTACTGCTCCATGCGCGTCAGCGCCTCGCCCGAGCTGAAGCCCGGCGCCGCCTCGCCCTGGATGTTGAAGGACGGCATGCCGTTGTAGCGGTACAGCGCCGAGGGGCCGTACATCCAGCGCGAGGTGGCGATGGTGGAGAAGGGCGCCATCGCGCCGCTGTTGGTACGCAGGCTCCACAGGCCGATGTCCTCCGGGTTCATGCGGTAGGGCGCGTCGGCCTGCAGGTACACGTTCTTCACGCGGTTGCGGTCGATGAAGTCGCCGATGTAGATGCTGCCGATGGTGGAGGTGAGCAGGGTGTTGATCTGCGCCTGCCCGATGCCCAGCGCGCCGGCCTTGGCGCGGTCGATGTCGACCTGCAGCTGCGGCTGGTCTTCCAGGCCCTGGAAGCGCACCTGGCGCAGGTCCGGGTCCTTGCGGGCTGTGGCCAGCAGCTTGTCGCGCAGGCCGAGGAACTGGTCGCGCGGCATGCTGGAGATGTTCTGCAGCTGCAGGTCGAAGCCCGCCGAGTTGCCCAGGCCCGACACCGAGGGCGGCACGATCACCACGATCAGCCGCGCCACCGGGTCATTGCCCAATGCCTGGCGCGCGCGCTCGCGGATCGCGAAGACGCTGTTCTCGGCCCCCTTGCGCTCGCTCCAGTCCTTGAGCTTGACGAAGGCCTGGCCCTGGTTCTGGCCCGAGCCGGCGCTGCTGAAGCCCGGCGAGGTGAACACGCCCTCGACGTTGGCCGCGTCCTTCTCGCGGAAGTGCGTGCTGATGCGCTGTGCCACGGCACGCGTCTGCTCCAGCGTCGCGCCTTCGGGCAGCGTGTAGTTGACGATCAGCGAGCCCTGGTCCTCGTCGGGCAGGAAGCCGGTGGGCGTCTTCATGAACATCGCCACCATGCCGGCCACGATCAGCACGTAGATGCCCATGAAGAGGGCGCGCCTGGGCAGCCGCTTGCGCAGGCTGCCTTCGTAACGCTCCACCTGGCGGTCGAAGAAGCGGTTGAACCAGCCGAACAAGCCGGTGGTCTTCTTCTGGTCGGCCGTGTGCTGCTTGAGCAGCTGGCCGCACAGCGCGGGCGTGAGGATCAGCGCCACCAGCACCGACAGCACCATGGCCGAGACGATGGTGATCGAGAACTGGCGGTAGATGATGCCGGTGGCACCGCCGAAGAAGGCCATCGGCAAAAACACCGCCGACAGCACCACGCCGATGCCGATCAGCGCGCCGGTGATCTCGCCCATCGACCTGCGCGTCGCCTCCTTGGGCGAGAGGTGCTCCTCGGCCATCAGGCGCTCGACGTTCTCGACCACCACGATGGCGTCGTCCACCAGCAGGCCGATCGCCAGCACCATGCCGAACATGGTCAGCATGTTGATCGAGTAGCCGAACACCGACAGCACGCCGAAGGTGCCCAGCAGCACCACCGGCACCGCGATCGCGGGAATGAGCGTGGCGCGCCAGTTCTGCAGGAACAGGAACATCACCAGCACCACCAGCACGATGCCTTCGATCAGCGTCTTGACCACGTCGTGGATGGCCTGCTCGACGAAGGGCGTGGTGTCCACCGGGTAGGCGACCTCGATGCCCGCCGGGAAGGCGCCACGCAGCTGCTCCACCGTGGCCTTGACGGCAGCGATCGACTGCAGCGCGTTGGCGTCGGGCGCCAGGCGCACCGCGATGCCCGAGGCCGGAAAGCCGTTGAAGTTGCCGCTGAAGGTGTAGTTGGCCGAGCCCAGCTCGACGCGCGCCACGTCCTTGAGCAGCACGGCGGAGCCGTCGGGGTTGCTGCGCACCAGGATGGCCTGGAACTCCTCGGCCGTGCGCAGCCGCGACTGGGCGTTGACCACCGCGTTGAGCTGCTGGCCCGGCGGCGCTGGCTGGTCGCCGATCTGGCCGGCGGCCAGTTGCACGTTCTGCGACTGGATGGCCGTCTGCACGTCCGACGGCGTGAGCGAATAGCTGCGCAGGCGGAAGGGGTCGAGCCAGATGCGCATCGCGTACTGGCCGCCGATGACCTGCACCTCGCCCACGCCGTCCACGCGGCTGATCGGGTCCTGCAGGTCGCTCACCAGGTAGTCGGCCACGTCGCCGGGCGTCATGCGGCCGCTCTTGTCGTAGAGCGTGACGAACAGGTCGGTGGCCACGCCGGCCTTGCGCACCGTGATGCCCTGGTCCTGCACCTGCTGCGGCAGGCGCGGGATGGCCTGCTGCACCCGGTTCTGCACCTGCACCTGCGCGGTGTCGGGGTTGGTGCCGGGCTGGAAGCTCACCAGGATCTGCACGCGGCCCGACGAGTCGCTGCGCGCCGTCATGTAGAGGTAGCCGTCCAGGCCGGTGAGCTGCTGCTCGATGACCTGCGTGACGCTGTTCTCCAGCGTCTGCGCGTTGGCGCCGGGGTAGTACGAGAAGATGCTGACCGAAGGGGGCGCCACCGTCGGGTAGCGCGTGAGCGGCAGCAGGTGGATGGCCAGCGCGCCGGCCAGCATGATCGTGATCGCGATGACCCAGGCGAAGATGGGCCGGTCGATGAAGTAGCGGGAGATCATCGGCGCGCGATCAGGGCTTGGCGGGAGCGCTGCCCGCGGCCGAGGGCGCGGTCGAGGCCGTGGGTGCGATGGCGGTGCCGTTCTGCGGTGCCGCAGCGGCTGCGGGCGGCTCGTCCACCGGCTTGACCGTCGTACCCGGCTGCACGTTCTGGCCGCCGGCCATCACGAGCCGGTCGCCGGGCTTGAGCCCCTCGCTCACCAGCCAGTTCTGGCCCACCGAGCGCGCGACCACCACGTTGCGCAACTCGAGCTTGTTCTCGGCCGTCACCAGCCTCGCCTGCGGCGTGCCCCGACGGTCGCGGATGATGGCGGCCTGCGGCACCAGGATGCCGTCGGGCGTGGCGCCTTCGGTCACCACGGCGCGCACGTACATGCCGGGAAGCAGCAGGCCGTCGGGGTTGGGAAAGCGTGCGCGCAGCGTGACCGAGCCGCTGCTGGGGTCGACCGTCACCTCGGTGAGCTGCACGCGGCCCTCGGCCGGGTAGGGCGTGCCGTCCTCCATCACCAGCGACACGCGTTGAGACTCGTCCTGGCGGTTGATCCTGCCGGCCATCAGCGCCTGCCGCATGCGCACGAGCTCGGTGCTGGACTGCGTGATGTCCACGTAGATCGGGTCGAGCTGCGAGATGGTCAGCAGCGGCGTAGCCTGCGACGCGCTCACCAGGGCGCCCGGCGTGACGCTGCTGCGGCTGGTGCGGCCGGAGATGGGCGCCGTCACCTTGGTGTACTGCAGGTTGATGCGCGCGGTGTTGAGCAGCGCGGTCTGAACCTTCACGGCGGCCTGGGCCTGCTCGTAGGCGGCCTGCGCGTTGTCGTGCTCCTGCTTGCTCACCGCGTTCTGCGGCAGCAGCGCCTTGTAGCGCTCGGCCAGTGCGCGGGTCGAGCTCACGGTGGCGCGGGCATTGGCCAGGGCGCCTTCCTGCTGCTGCACCGCGGCCTGGAAGGGCGCGGGGTCGATCTCGTACAGCACCTGGCCGGCCTTGACGGCGGCGCCCTCGGTGAAGGGCCGGCTGCGGATGATGCCGCCCACCTGCGGGCGCACCTCGGCCACCATGAAGGCGGCGGTGCGGCCCGGCAGTTCGGTGCGCAGCGGCACGATCTGGCTCTGCAGGGTACGCACGGTGACTTCGGGCACGGCAGGAGGGGCCGCCTTCGGTTGTTCGCGGCAGGCGCCCAGCAGCAGCACGGCGCACAGGGGCACAAGGCCCAGGAATCTGGAAGAACTCAAGGGATCGCCTTCTCGGGAATCGGGGGCGCGCGGGGGTCGTCGCGTGCCGCGGAACGCCCGGGTCGGACGCCCATCACGGCTGGATGAGAAGAACCTGACTGCACGCGAAAGTTGCAAGCGTAAGCCGGTTGTGTGAACGGCGTGCAAAGTTTCGTTGCATTTGCGGAGGCGGTGGAGGGCTGAATACCTGCGTCGCGCAGTCGGGCTGGGCACGGAAAAGGAAATACTGTATAAAAATACAGTCATCGATCCATCATGGGCCAACCTTCTCCCGACCCTTTCTCGTCCCTTCTGCTGCCGGCAGAGGCGGGGGTGTGGCGCGCCGACGAACTGGGTGCCGCCGACGCGCCGGCCCTGCCCACCGGGCATGCCGCGCTCGATGCGCAGTTGCCCGGTGGGGGCTGGCCGGTCGGCGCGCTGACTGAAGTGCTGCAGGCGGCGCCCGACGCCCATGTCTGGTCCCTGCTGCTGCCCGCGCTGGCCGGGGCGGTGGCCCGGCACCCTCATGCGCGCGCGCCGGTGGTGCTGGTCGGCGCGCCGCACGAGCCCTTCGGCCCCGCGCTGGCCGCAGCTGGCGTGCCGGTCGAGGCATTGTTGTGGGTGCGGGCCGAGGCCGCGTCGGCGCGGCTCTGGAGTAGCGAGCAGGCCCTGCGCTGTGCCGACGTGTCTGCCGTGCTGGCCTGGCTGCCCCAGGCGCGCGTGGGCGAGTTGCGCCGGCTGCAGCTCGCCGCGGCGCGGCACGAGGGGCTGCTCTTCGTGTTTAGGCCGGCGTCGGCAGCGCAGGGCGCCTCCCCCGCACGCCTGCGCCTGCAGGTCGAGCGCGCCGCCGAACCCAGCGGAATGCACGTGCACATCCTCAAGCGCCGCGGTCCGCCGCTGGCCGCGCCTGTCACCCTGCCGGCGCGCAGCGAGCGCATGACCGCCTTGCTGGCGGCCGCCCGGCTGCGCCGGCGTGAGCGGCAGGCCTGGCGCTCGCCCGAGCCCGAGGCGATGGCCGGTGCCACCGTGGTGCGGCTGCACGGGCACCGGTCGTCGCGCCCGTCCGGCAGCGCATCGCCCGCGGAAGGAGGTCGCCATGCACTGGCTGGCCCTGCAGTGGTTGCCTGAGCCGGCGGCCGTGCCCGAGGCCGCGCCGTCCGGCGATGCGCTGGCGGCCGCCGCGTCCCTGGCGGCGCAGGCCGAGGCTGCGCCGGTGCGCATGCCCGTATCGCCCGAGGCGCTGGGCTGGTGGGCGCTGGGCTTCACGCCGCACGTCACCTGGCAGGACGAGGCGCTGATGCTGGAAGTCTCGGCCTGCGAGCGGCTGTGGGGCGGGCGGCGCTCGCTGATGCGCCAGCTTCAGCATACGAATCCGGCCCCGACGCCCGTCCAGCAAGCGCAGGGCGCTACGAGTTTGATAGCGCTGGCCCGTTTGCGCATGTACGCCGCCGGCCAGCGCCCGCCGCCTGCGGATGCACGCCAGACGCCTTCGGCGCTGCCTTTGTCCGTGCTCGGTGCCGCGCAGCCGCACCTGGACGTGCTGGCGCGCATGGGCTGCCGCACCTGGGGGCAGGTGGCGGCGCTGCCGCGCGCCGGACTCGTGCGGCGCTTCGGCGCCGGCCTGCGCGAGGCGCTGGACATCGCCTGGGGCCTGCGGCCCGAACGCCACGCCTGGCTGACGCTGCCCGAGGTGTTCGACCAGAAGGCCGAACTGCCGGCCCTGGCCACCACGGCGCCCGAGCTGCTGTGGGCGGCCCAGCGGCTGCTGGCGGCGCTGCGCATCTGGCTGCAGGCGCGCCAGCGCGGTGTGCTGGCCTTCGAGCTCGAATGGACGCTGGACCTCAAGCGCCTGAACGGCGTCGACCTGCCGCGCCAGCAGCAGTTGCGGGTGCGCACCGCCGAGCCCACGCAGGACATGGCCCACCTGCGCCGCCTGCTGGCCGAGCGGCTGGCCGTCACCCAGCTGGCGGCGCCCACCGGCTGGCTGCGCCTGCGCTCCCTCGATACCGTGCCCTGGGGCGGCGCCGCCCGCAGCTTCCTGCCCGAGGACAACCGCCCCGGCGAGCCGCTGCACGAACTGGTCGAGAAGCTCAGCGCCCGCCTGGGCCCGCAGCAGGTGCTGGTGGCCCGCCCGCAGGCCGACCATCGGCCCGAGCGCATGCAGGCGTGGGGCCCGGCAGTGCAGGCGCAGGCCATGGGCGGGGCCACGCCCATGCAGGCGGTGCCGTCCCGCCTGGCCGGCGACCCGGGCGCCGACCTGCTGCCGCACTGGGTGATGGGCGCGCCACTCGAACTCGAGGTGCATGGCGAGCAGCCCCACTACCAGGGCGCGCTGCGTTCGCTGGTCGGCCCGCAGCGCATCGAGGGCGACGGCTGGTGGGAGCAGGTCGAGGCAGGGGGCGAACTGGGAGGAGCGCCCGCCGAGCGCGACTACTACGTGGCCGAGAGCCCGGGCGCCGGTCTGGTGTGGATCTTCCGCGAGCGGCCCGGCGCGCAGCATGCCGATCGCGTGCCGCGCTGGTTCCTGCAGGGCCTGTATGCCTGACGACCATGCCTGAACTCAGCGACAAGGACGAGCACGCCCGGCGCCGCCGGCTGCGGCTGGCGCGGGTGGCGGCCAACGAGCCGATGGCGCCGCCGGAGCCGGGGGCGGTGCCCGTGGCCGATGGCCTGCCCGATTACACCGAGCTGCACTGCCTGTCCAACTTCAGCTTCCAGCGCGGCGCCTCGCACCCGTGGGAACTGGCCGTGCGCGCCTGGTCGCTGGGCTACCGGGGCCTGGCCATCACCGACGAGTGCTCGGTGGCCGGCGTGGTGCGGGCGCTGTCGGGGCTCAAGGAATTCATCGAGGACCTCGACGAGAAGGAGCAGCGTGACCCGACCTTGCCGAAGACGCCGCGCAACCCCGACTTCCGCCTGCTCTACGGCAGCGAGTTCGTCTTCGAGCGCTTCACGCTGGTGGCACTGGCCCGCGACCTCGAAGGCTGGGGCCAGCTGTGCGAGCTGATCACCGATGCCCGCATGGCCACCGTCAAGGGCCGCTACCACCTGCCCTGGAAGCCGACGCGACTGGCTGCGCTGCAGCGTTGCGAGTTGCTGGTCGTGCCGCACCGCCAGCCCGGCGCTGCTATCGATTCCATAGCTGTCTGCGCAGATGTGGCGGGCGTTGCAGCCGTTTTTTCTTCGAATCTCTGGCTGGCGGTCGAGCTTTTCAACGAACTGGACGACGACCTCTGGCTGGCCGCGATGCGTGAGGTGGGCGCGCGCACCGGCGTGCCGCTGGTGGCGGCCGGCGACGTGCACATGCACGTGCGCTCGCGCAAGCCATTGCAGGATGTGCTCACGGCCACGCGCATCGGCAAGCCCCTGGCCGAGTGCGGCCGGGCCCTGCAGCCCAATGCCGAGCGGCACCTGCGCTCGCGCCTGCGGCTGGCCCAGACCTATCCGGCCGGGCTGCTGGCCGAGACGCTGAGGGTAGCGGCGAGATGCGGC
>JAFEEH010000252.1 GCA_018241185.1 Pseudomonadota bacterium
GGTACATGCGGTGCGGCGGGTGCCGCGCGGGATCGTCACGATCGTGACGAATTCGGCCTTAGCGCCCGCCGGGCGGGCGCTGGCGGCCGATTGCACTTTCGGGTTTTCGCCTTCACCCGCCTCACTCCTACCCACCATCTCACGGTGACCGCCATTGCGCTGCCGGCCCACGTGTCGAACAGGCAGCGCGGTTCGAGCGACAGATACGAACTGCACTCCCCCTTCGTCCCGCCGTGCCCGCCCACCTGCTCGTCCACCCACAATGGCACCCTCTTTTCTATGAAATAGCCGACTTTCCATGTTCACCCTGTACTCGGGACCGCTCAGCATGTTCGGCGCCAAGGCGCAGATCGCGGCGCTGGAGAAGGGCCTGCCCTTCGAACTGGTGATGGTGCCCTTCGACGCCGACGACCGCTACCGCCCGCGCCATGCGGAAGTGCTGCGCGTCAATCCCAAGGAGCAGGTGCCGGTGCTGGTCGACGGCGACCTGGACCTCTTCGATTCGACCCAGATCTTCGAGTACCTCGAGGACCTCGCGCCCGAGCCCTCGCTGTGGCCCCGTGAGCCGCGTGCACGCGCCCGGGCGCGCCGGCTCGAGATGGAATCGGACGAGGTGTTCTTTCCTCACGTGGTGCGCCTGTTCGGCCTGCAGGACGCGATGGACAGCCCGCCCGCGGTCGCGGCCTGTGCGGCCTGCGCACAGTTCCAGCGCCGGCTCGAAGAGCAACTGCTCGCCGACGGGCGGGATTGGCTCTGTGGCGCCTACGGCTATACCGACATCGCGTTCTACATGGCGCAGCTGTTCGCCGAGCGCAAGGGCGCGGGCCTCACCGACGACATGCCACGCCTGAGGGCCTGGCGCAAACGCATGACACAGCGCCCCGCGGTGCGCGAAGTCGCAGGCCCGATGGCGCGCTTCCTCCATGGCGCCGGCCGGCCGGTGCCCGCCTTCCTGCGGGGGTTCGTCGGCGCCACCTGAGCCCTGCGGGCTGAGAACACCCGCAGATGTGCGAAGCTCCGCCCCCGATGCTCCATTCCTTCGCGCCCTGGCTGCCCAGCGTTTCCCAGCACTTCCTGGTGGTGGCCATCGCGCTGCTGGTCTATGTGCTGACAACACGCGCGCGGCGCGAGCAACGGGCGCCGACCAGCGCCATCGCCTGGGTGCTGGGGATGCTGCTGCTGCCCTACCTGGCACTGCCGGCCTACCTGGTCTTCGGCCAGCGCAAGCTGCGCCCCGCGGGCGCACCCCGGCCGCCGCGCGCGGCGCCGGCCGGACACTGGGCGGCCGAACTCATCGACAGCTTCGGCCTCGCGGCGCCCAGCCGCTGCGCGATCCACATGCACCCGGACGGCACGGCCGCGCGCGATGCGCTGTGGGCGGTGATCGACGGCGCCCGGCGTTCGCTCGACGTGTGCACCTTCATCATCGGCGACGACGACATCGGCCAGGAGGTGGTGCGCCGCCTGGCCGCACGCGCGCGCCAGGGCATTCAGGTGCGGGTGCTGCTCGACGGCTTCGGCGCGGTGTCGCTGCCGCGGCGCTACTTCGACACGCTGCGCGCGGCCGGCGGCCATGTGAGCGTGTTCCGCCCCCTGTTCAGCCTGCGGCGCACCGGGCCGCGCAATCTGCGCAACCACCGCAAGTTCACCATCGCCGACGACACCTGGCTGTGGAGCGGAGGCCGCAACCTGGCCGGCGAGTACTTCACCGGCAACGCGGCCCATCCGGTGCCATGGCGCGACCTGTCCTTCGACATCCGCGGAGACGTGGCAGCCGCCGCGGCGCGGCAGTTCGAGCACGACTGGGCCTCGGTGCGGCGCACGCCGGCGCGCGAGGTTCCGTCGCAGCCGCCGGTGCACGAAGGCCAGCTCGCGCAGTTCCTGCCCAGCGGGCCCGACCAGACCGAGGACACGGCGCAGGCCCTGCTCGTCGACGCATGCTTTCGCGCCGAGCACCGCATCCTCGCCATCACGCCCTACTTCGTGCCCGGGGACGGCCTGCGCGATGCGCTGCGCCTGGCAGCCCGGCGCGGCGTGCAGGTGACGATCGCGGTGCCGCAGCAGTCCAACCACCGTCTGGCCGACTTCGTGCGCAGCCGCGCCATGCGCGACCTGGCGCGTGCGGGAGTGACCTTCCGCATGCTGCCCTTCATGGCGCACGCCAAGGCCGTGGTGGTCGACCACGACCTGGCGATGTGCGGATCGATCAACCTCGACCTGCGCAGCCTGCTGCTCAACCACGAGGCCGCCGTCGTCTTCTACGGCGCCGAGCAGATCGACTGGCTCAGCGGCTGGATCGAGACCACCGCCTCGGCCGGCGACACCTACCGCGCCCGCCAGCCCGGCCTGGCGCGTGACCTGGCCGAAGGGCTGCTGCTCACGCTCGCCTTCCAGCTGTGAGGTGAGGCCCCCCAAGCCGCTTCGTGGCTCCCCCCTCTCCTGCGCCTTTGGCTTGGAGGGGGGCGCACCCAGCGGCCTGGCCCTTCAACAAGCTCAGGACAGGCCAAGGCCAGTTCCGCGGGCGCCCTGGAGGCTTCGCTGCGCTCGCCGGCTGGTCTGGGTGTCAGGTCACGCCGGTGGCGCGCTGCCATGGATCACTGAAGTGAAACACCCCCAAGCCGCTTCGCCTGGCGTCATTCCGCCGCGGGCCGGCGCGGCGTGGTGTTGAGATAGCTCGCGTTGCCCAGCCCGGTGCCGATCGTCAGCACCGCCCAGCGCTTCACATCGCGCATGAAGGGCACCTCGCTCAAGCCCTGCACCACGGCGTCGTTGTGCATCAGCACCTGAGTCGCATCCTGGCCGATCACGGGCATCTTCTCGCGCAGGGCCGTGGGCAGATGGAAGGTGTCGGCCGCCCAGTTGCCGGGCAGGTTCTGCGCGCCTCGGGCGATGGTGCCGTCCTCGCGGATCAGGCCGGGGCAGGCGATGCCGACGAAAGGCGCCAGGCGCAGGCCCTCCCGCTCGGCACACACCACCATGTCGGCCAGCATGGCGACCAGGCCGTCGACCAGCCCGGTGCGGCTGGGCTCGTCGTCGGCATGGCGCCACTTGGTGCGGCGCACGACCTTGGCGCGCGACAGGTCCTCGGCCCTGTCCAGGCGGAACTTCACGATGCCGCAGCGCACATTGGTGCCGCCGATGTCCAGCGCCAGCAGTGCATCGTGGTGCTCGATGAAGTGCCGCGGTGCCAGATGCACCCAGCCGATCAGGCCGCCGTCGTCGACCTCGTGGCGCAGGCGCCCCAGTTCCACGGGCAGCTCGGCGGCATGGCACAGCGCAGCCGCCTCCAGGATTGCGCGCTCGCCCACGTCGCTTTCGGGAAAACCGCCACCGACGACGATGCGCTGCATGCCGTGCCAGGCCTTCTGGCGCATGAAGCGCTGGATGACCGTGGCGAGTTCGACCGCGAACTCCTCGATGGCGCCGTTGAGGATGTCGCTGGCCTCCCCCTTCATCTTCCCGCGCAATGCCCGGTCCAATGTCTTCTTGCTCAGGGCCGCCGACGGCAGGTCGCCCAGCGGGTCCTTGCGGCCCCTGTCGCGGTGGCGCTTGCGCCAGACATCGAGCAGCCGCCGAAAGGCCGTCTGGCTGGCCCGATCGCCGATGAAGCCGTGGTCGTCCTGCACCTCCAGGTTGTAGCTGGTGATCTGGACCTCGGCGAGTTCCGTCACGCCATGGTGGGCGCCGACGATGCTGGGCGCCAGGGGTTTGCGTGGGCGCTTCCTCGGTGTCGACGAAGGGGCGGTCTTGGAAGGGGTCTTGCGTGTGGCCATGAAGAAGTGGAGGTCACGGGACGGACGCGCGAACGCACGCCTTGAGCCGGATCATGCCCGGGGCGCGGGCCTGCCCCTGCGGGGCGGGAGCACCGCGCCCCATCGGCATGGCGCACCTGCAGCTGTAGGAAGGGCGGCTATAAACTGGCCCGATGCCGATCTCTCCGCGGCCCTGGCGGGCGGGCGCCCAGCCCCACACGCCGGCGCGCGCGCCGCTCATGCGCGCCGTCGCCTTCATGATGCTGCTGGCCGTGCTGCTGCTCACCACAGCCCGCGGCGCGTGGGCCGCCGACGAGGGCACGCTGCGCATCGGCTCCAAACGCTTCACCGAGTCGTACATCCTGGCCGAAGTGCTGGCGCAGACGGCCGCGCCGAAGCTTTCTCAAGCGCCAGTGGTCCGCCAGGGACTGGGCAACACGGCCATCGTCTACGAGGCGCTCAGGAGCGGCGGCATCGACCTCTACGCCGAGTACACCGGCACCGTCGCGCTCGAGATCCTCAAGAGCCCTCAGCCCCTGTCGCGCGATGCGATGCAGGCGGCCCTGCAGCCGCTGGGGCTGGGCCTGGCCATTCCGCTCGGCTTCAACGACGGCTATGCCTTCGCGATGCGCGCGGACGAGGCGAAGCGCCTGGGCGTGCATACGCTGAGCGACCTGGCGAAGCACCCGGAGCTCAAGCTCGGCCTGTCGAACGAATTCATCGGCCGCGCCGACGGCTGGCGCGGCGTGGCGGCGCGCTACGGCCTGCCGCAGACGCCGACCGGCCTGGACCACGGCATCGCCTACGACGCCATCGCGGCGAAGCAGGTCGACGTGATCGACATCTACACCACGGACGCCAAGATCGACCACCTGGGCCTCACGGTGCTTGATGACGACCGCGGCTACTTCCCGCGCTACGACGCCGTGGTGCTGTACCGGCTCGACGTGCCGCAACGCTTTCCGCAGGCCTGGGCCGCGCTCACGCGTCTCGAAGGCCGCATCGACGAGCATGCCATGATCGGCATGAACGCGCGCGCCGAGCTGCAGGGCGCGGGCTTCGCCACCATCGCGCGCGACTTCCTCGCGGGTGGCGGCCAGGGCACGACGGGACTTGCGCCGGCCGGCTTCATGGCCAAGCTGTTCGGGCCGGACCTGCCGCGCCTGGCACGCCAGCACCTGATGCTGGTCGCGGTATCGGTGGGCTTGGCCACGCTCATCGGCGTGCCGCTCGCGGTGGGGGTGTTTCCGCACCTGCGGGTGCGCGCGCTGGTGCTCGGTGCCACAGGATTGATGCAGACCGTGCCCTCGCTCGCACTGCTGGCGGTGCTGATCTCGCTGTTGGGAGCCATCGGCACGCTGCCGGCGCTGATCGCGCTCACGCTGTACTCGCTGCTGCCCATCATGCGCAATGCCGTCACCGGCCTGGCCGAGGTGCCGGCGGGCGTGAAGCAGGCCGGCACCGCGCTCGGCATGACCGGCTCGCAGAACCTCCGCCTCGTGCAGTTGCCACTGGCGCTGCCCACGCTGATCGCGGGCATCCGCACCGCGACCACCATCGCCATCGGCACCGCCACCATCGCGGCCTTCATCGGTGCGGGCGGCTTCGGCGAACGCATCGTGACCGGCCTGGCGCTCAACGACCGTGCGCTGCTGCTCGCCGGCGCCCTGCCCGCCGCCGCGCTGGCGCTGGCGAGCGAAGCGCTGTTCGAAGCGCTGGAGTGGCTGCTGCGACGCCGCCAGCGCGCGGGCGTCGCATGAGCGCCCGCCCGGCGGTTCCGACGGGCCCCGGCGTCGTGGCCGACGGCGCCGGACCTTCCGCGATCACCCCCGAAGCCGCACGGGTCGACGTGCTGACCGACATCAACCTCGCCGACCTGCTCGATTCGGTCGGCCTCGAACGGCTGCAGGCCACGCCGCTGCGGCACCTGCTCCGCCCTGCGGCGCGGCGCTTCGCGCGCATGGCGGCCGAGTTCGACGCGCGTGTGGGCCTTCATGGTCTGTCGCGGGGTGGCGACTGGCTGGTGCGGCAGATGACGGCCGGTCTGCAGGTGACGGGGCTCGCGCATGTGCCGGCGCAGGGGCCGGTGGTGATCCTGTCGAACCACCCGGGCATGACGGACACCGTGGCGCTGTTCTCGGCGCTCGCGTCGCGGCCCGACCTGCGCGTGATGGCGCTCGACCGCCCCTTCCTGCGCGCCCTGCCCCACGTCGCGCGCCAGCTCATCTTCCTGCCCGAGGACGCCGCCGGCCTGGCCACCGCACTGCGCGCCGGCGCGCGGCACCTGAAGGACGGCGGCGCGCTGCTGACCTTTCCTGCGGGCGAGATCGAGCCCGACCCGGCCACCTTCGGCACGGCGCGCGCCATCGAGTCGCTGGGCCGGTGGACCGACAGCTACGCGCTCTTCGCGCGCCTGGCACCCCGCACGCAGTTCGTGCCGGCCCTCGTGAGCGGCGTGATCTCGGCGGACGCGCAGCGCCATCCGCTCACGCGGCTGCGCCGCACGCCACATGACCGCGAGAAGATGGCCGCGGCGCTGCAGATCACGCTGGCGCGCTACCGCGGGTTGCAGGCGCGGCTGTGCTTCGGCCCCGCGCTGACAGCGGATGCACACGCCGCCCCTGCGCTGTGTGCCGGCATCGCCGCGCAGATGCGCGCCTTGATCCTGCGCGACGGCGC
Organism: Pseudomonadota bacterium; assembly: GCA_018241185.1. Lineage (GTDB taxonomy): Bacteria > Pseudomonadota > Gammaproteobacteria > Burkholderiales > Burkholderiaceae_C > Xenophilus. The sequence goes on from JAFEEH010000252.1 coordinate 6,432, forward strand.
GGCGCGCTGAGGCGAGCGCCAAACGCTATCAAATCAATAGCTGGTTGCGCCCGTCCCGCGGGCGTTTCAGGCACTTTTTGTTTGTAAATCGGTGCCGGCAGCGACGCATCCCCTACGCGCTCATGCGGGGCGTTCGCGGCCCATCAGGCGTTGCGCCACACGCGTCGACACCTCGCGCCGCTGCCGCAGCATCGGCGCCGCCGACGCGCGCACGCGTTCGACCAGGTCCGGCGCCGCCACGCGCGGGTGGCCGCTGTGGAACGGTGGCGCCGGGTCGTACTCGAGCATGAGCTGCAACGCCTTGGCGGCATCGGCGCCACGCAGGATCTCAAGCACGGTGAACGCGAAATCCAGGCCCGAGGTGACGCCCCCACCCGTGATGCGGTCGCCGTCCACCACCACGCGGTCGGGCACGACCTGCACGCCGAAGAGGTCGAGCTGGTCGATCGACAGCCAATGGCTGGTGGCCCGGCGTCCGGTCAGCAGCCCCGCGGCGGCCAGCAGCAGCGAACCGGTGCACACCGAGGTCACCCACTTCGCGCCGGCCGCCTGCTGGCGCAGGAATTGCAGCACCTCCTCGTCCTCCATCAGCGGCGTCTGGCCCGGGCCGCCGGGCACGACCAGCATGTCGTACTGCGGCGCGGTGGCGAAGGCCTGGTCGGGGATGAGCGTCAGGCCGGTGTCGCCCTTGATCGGCTCGCGGTTCTTCCACACCAGCTCGGCCTGGCAATCCGGCGCGCGCGCCAGCACTTCGAAGGGGCCGAGGATGTCCAGCGAGGTCATCATCGGGAACACGAGCATGCCGATCCGGGTCTTGGGCGTGGGGGTCATGCACCGGACTGTGCCCGTTCCGGCGCAGCCGCGCAGGACACAGCACGTTCGTTTTCGGACATCCCGCAGTTCCCGGGCGCGATGTCGCGAAATCCACTGCCTATGTCCGGCGTCGCCACGCGGGCGACGCAAGACTTTCACCGAAGCAGCCCTTCGGCGGCGACAAGGTGAATCATGAGCAACCGACGTAGATCCCTCCAGATGCTCGGCGCCCTCGCGCTGATGCGTCCCGCACTGTCGCTGGCGCAGGCCCAGACACCGACACCCGCCACCACGCGGCTGCTGGTGGGCTTTCCGCCGGGCGCCACGGGCGACCGCATCGCCCGCGCCGTGTCGCCGCTGCTGGCCGCGCAGCTGCAGAACAGCGTGATCGTCGACAACAAGCCCGGCGCAGGCGGGCAACTGGCCATCGAGTACGCGAAGTCGGCGCATGCCGACGGCATGCGTGCTGCTGCAGACCATCGGCTCGTCGATGGTGATCTACCCGCACACCTACCGCAGTCTGCGCTACGACCCGTTGCGCGACTTCGTGCCGCTGGGCACGGCCGCCACCGCGCCGATCGCCTTCGTCAGCGCGGCGCGCCTGCCGGTGAAGAGCCTCGGCGATGCCGTCTCGCTGATCAAGCAGGACAAGTCGGTCGCCTTCTACGGCTCGCCCGCCTCGGGCAGCGTGTTCCATTTCTCGGGCGTGCTGATGGCCCGGGCCATGGGCAGCGACTTCACCCATGTGCCCTACAAGGGGTCGGCGCCGGCGCTGGCCGACGTGCTGTCGGGCCAAATGCCCTTCGCCTTCCTGGCGCCGAGCGACATCCTCGAGCACCACCGCGCCGGCAAGCTGCGCATCCTGGCCGTGACGGGCAAGACGCGCGCGTCGCAACTGCCCGAGGTGCCCACCTTTCCAGAATCGGGCTTCAAGGAGCTGGTGAACCGCGAGTGGTTCTCGTACTTCCTGGGCAAGGGCACGCCGCCCGATCTCTTTGCGCGCTACAGCGCCGCGCTGCGCAAGGTGGTCGCCGACCCGGAGCTGCGCGCCGCGCTGCTGGCGGCCGGCCTGGAGATCGGCGACGGCGACCCGGCCACGCTGGCCGCCACAATGCAGCAGGAATACGGCCAATGGAGGCAAATTGTCAAAGAGATCGGCTTCGTCGCCGACTAGCGTCCTGAGGGCGCCGGCCCCGCACCGCGGCACGCGCGAAGTCGGCATCATCGTCTTCGGCGATGCGCTGCTGCTCGACGCGACCGGCCCCGCCGACGTGCTGGGCCGCGCCAACCACCATGCGCGCGGCCCCGACGACCTCGACCGCTACCGCATCAACGCCCTCTCCACCTTCGGCGGCGAGGTCGTGACCTCGTGCGGGCTGCGCTTGCAGACGGCGCCGCTGCCGCCCCCGGAGATCTGCGCCTTCGACACGCTCATCGTCGCCGGCGGCCCGGGCGTGATGGCCGCCCGGCACGACCCGCACCTGCGCAACTGGCTGCTCGCCGTCGAGCCGCGCGTGCGACGCATCGGCTCGATCTGCACCGGCGCTTACGTGCTTGCCGAAAGCGGCCTGCTGGCCGGCCGGCCCGCCACCACCCACTGGGCGCACATCGACCGCTTCAGGACGCTCTACCCCGAGGTGTGCACGGTCGACGACACGCTCTTCGCGCGCGACGGCAAGTTCTTCACTTCGGCGGGGGCCACGGCCGGCATCGACCTGGCGCTGAGCCTGGTCGACGAGGACCACGGCCGCGAGCTCGCGCTGGCCATCGCGCGCGAGCTGGTCGTGTTTCGCGTGCGTGCCGCCAACCAGGGCCAGCAGAGCGCGGCGCTGCAGGCCTACGGCGGCGCGTCCGACCGGCTCAGCCGCGCCACCGCCTTCATCCTGGCGCACCTGGAAGACGGCGTGACGGTCGAGCAGGTGGCCGAGCAGGTGTGCGTCGGCACGCGGCAGCTGTCGCGCGATTTCAAGCAGGCTTTCGGGCAGTCGCCCAGCGAGTACATCCGCGCGGCGCAGGTCGACCTGGCGCGCGAGCTGCTGTCGCACACCGGCCAGTCGATGGACAAGGTGGCGCTGCGCAGCGGCTTCTCGGGCCGCCAGCAGATGGTGCGCGTGTTCCAGCGCGTGCTGGGCGCGGCGCCGGCGGCGTTTCGGGACGCGGCCGCGCGACACGGCGCGGACCCGCGCCCGGTCGCAGACAGCGGCCGCCGCCAGGCGCTATCGAATCGATAGCTGCTCGCGCCCGCCCCGCGGGCGTTCCGGGCACTTTTGGCTTGAATCGTGGCCGCACGGCCCCGCGGGTGGCGGCGCGTGGCGTCGCGCGCGCCCATGCGCCGCGCGAGCGCCTGCGGCGCGCAGGCCCACCCCCGTGCGGGTCGGCCCACCGTGCGAACATGGACGCATGCGCCCAGCCGCCCTCCTCGCCCCGATCGTGCTGGCCGGCAGCGCCTGGCTCAGCGGCTGCGCGATCATCGACCACGAGCAGCGGCGCTGGCTGTTCATGCCCGGCGCCCGCACCTGGCCGCCGGGCGAGGCGGCCGCCGTGGGCATGCAGGACGTGTGGATCGACCATGTCTCGCAGCACCCGGAGCAGGCGGGGCAAGCCGTGCGCCTGCACGGCCTGTGGCTGCCGCAGGCGCGGGCCGACGCACCGGTGCTGCTGTTCCTGCACGGCGTGCACTGGGATGTGCGCGCCAGCGCCACGCGCATCCGCCAGTGGCATCGGCTGGGCTTCTCGGTGCTGGGCGTCGACTACCGCGGCTTCGGCCGCAGCAGCCCCGCGATGCCATCCGAGACGCTGGTCGCGGAGGACGCACACGCCGCCTGGCGCTGGCTGGCGCGTGAGCATCCTGCCGCGCGGCGCTTCGTCTTCGGCCACTCGCTGGGCGGCGCCGTGGCGGTGCGGCTGGCCGCCGAGGTGGACGACGAGGCCGGCCTCATCGTCGAAGGCGGCTTCACCTCCGCGCTCGACGTGCTGCGCAGCACGCGCTGGGGCTGGCTGCCGGTGGCGCCGCTGATGACGCAGCACTTCGACGCCGCCTCGCGCATCGCCGACGTGGGCTCGCCGCTGCTGGCCGTGCACGCGGTCGGCGACACGATGGTGCCGCCGCGGCTGGGCCGCGCGCTGTACGAGCAGGCCCGGCCGCCCAAGCGCTTCGTGCTCGTCGACGGCGCCGTGCACGAAGACGCCGACGTGGTGGGCGAGCAAGCCTACCGCGAGGCGCTGCGGGCGCTCTTCGGTCTGGGCGACTGACGCGCGCGCTGCGGGGGCGTCGCCTGGAACGCTATGAAATCGATAGCCGCTCGCGCTCGTCCCGCGGGCGCTGCAGGCACTTTTGGCTTGAAAAGCGCGGATTCAGTACGGCGGCGCCTGCACCGCGCGCTGCGCCCGCGCCGCATTCGTCCACCAGGCCAGGTCGTCGGCCCAGCGCGGAAAAGCGCGCTTGAGGCTGGCGCCCGCATCGCCCGTCGGCTCGCCCTGCGCGTCGAGCGTCTGCGAGATGGGGCCCACGGCCAGCGTGCTCGACACGACGACCATGCCCATCTCCGACAGGATCGAATGCCAGGCGGTGCCCGAACGCACGCCCGAGAAGCGGCCGGCCGAGTAGCTGGCGATGGCGGCGGGCCGCCAGAACCACTCTTCGAGGAAATGGTCGGTGAGGTTCTTCAGGCCCGGCTGCACGCCCCAGTTGTATTCGCCGGTGACGAAGACGAAGGCGTCGGCGCCGCGGATCTTGCCGGCCAGCGTCTCCAGCGCTTCGGGGGCCTGGCCTTTCGGGTATTCCTTGTACATGCGGTCGAGCATCGGCAGGCCGATGGCCTTGGCGTCGATGAAGTCGACCTCGGCGCCGCGCGCCTGCAGGCCCCGGACGATGAAGTCCGCCAGGCGGATGCCCATGCGGTCGGACCGGTACGAACCGTAGAAAACGAGGATCTTGTCGGGCATGCGTCGCTCCAGAAAGTCGAAGCCGCCATCATCCGCGATCACCGCAACTGGGCTTCGATCGCGGCTTTGTCGATGACCGACCAGACCTCGGCGATGCGCCCGTCGCGCCAAGCGTAGAACACGTTCTCGGTGAAGTCGACCGTGCGGCCGTTCACATCCAGCCCCAGGAAGCGCCCGACCGGTGTGCAGTGGAAGCGCAGCCGCGCCGCCACGTGCGGCGGCTCGCACACCATCCGCTCGATGGCGAAGTGCAGGTCGGGGATGTCGCGGTAATCCTGCGCCAGCATGGCGCGGTAGCCGGCGACGCCGAGCGCACGCCCGTTGTGCACCACGTCGTCGGCGACGTACTCGCCGAGCGAGTCCCAATCCTGCCGGTTGAGCACATCGATGTAGCGGCGGTAGCGCAGCGAGAGTTCGGGGGTGGTCATGGGGGCAGCTTACGCCGGCCGCGGGCCGGGCGTCGTGTCGCGTCCGTTTGCGGCGCAGTCGCCGCGGGTGCCAGGCTTTGCAGGTAGGCGCAGAACATGTCCGCCATGGCGCCGGCATAGGCCTCGATCTCGGCAGGCCTGCGCGGGCGCTCGGAAAACTCCTTGCCGGCCGCGCCGAGCGTCGACAACAGCAGGCCGGCGGCGCGCGTGCGCTGCGCAGCGGGTGCGTCGGGCAGTGCTTCCTTCATGAAGGTGCTAAAGGCGCGCTCGCCGGAAGCCATGGCCGCGCGCGCCTCGGGCGCATCGCGGTACAGCGGTGCCGCATCGCCGAGCGCGATGCGCACATCGGCCTCTTCGCATTCCGACCGGATGAAGGCGTGCACCAGCCGCCGCAGCCGATCGAGCGGCGGCTCGGCGTCGTTGCTGAGGATGCCGTGCAGCAAGGCGCTGGTGCGCGCCCACTCGTCGCTTTGCAGGCGGAACAGGATGGCGGCCTTGTTCGGGAAGTACTGGTAGAGCGAGCCGACGCTGACGCCGGCCCGCTCGGCCACGCGGGCGGTGGTGAAGCGCTGCGCGCCTTCCTGGGCCAAAACCTGAACAGCAGCCTCCAGCACGGCCGCGACCAGCCCGGTCGAACGGGCCTGCTGCGGCTGCTTTCTCGAGGAGATCGGGGTGCTTCGACGCTGCGTCACGGGGCGTGTTCCCAATGCGAATGGAAAACCTGATGGATTCGTCGCATTATCGGCGCCATGACTTCTTCCACACATTCCTCCTGCCGCGACACGCTCCACGCGGCCCCCGTGGCGCCCTTGCTGGAGCGCCTCTTCGCCGAGGCCGATGCCGCGTCGGGCGCGGCCCGCCGGGCCGTGGGCGACCTCTCTGCCGACGAGCTGTCGCGCCTGCTGCAAAGCCGCACCGACTACCTCGCGCTCTACGGCCGGCTCAAGGACGTGCCGCTGCCCGTCTCGCGTGCCACCGGGCGCCTGCTGTACCTGCTGGCACGCAGCAGCGGTGCACGCCACATCGTGGAGTTCGGCACTTCTTTCGGCATCTCGACGCTGCACCTGGCCGCGGCGCTGCGCGACAACGGCGGTGGCCGCCTCGTCACCACCGAGTTCGAGCCCTCGAAAGTGGCCCGCGCGCGCACCCACCTCGCCGCCGCAGGGCTGGACGACCTCGTGGAGATCCGCGAAGGCGACGCACTGCAGACGCTGCGCGCCGACCTGCCCGACACCATCGACCTGTTGCTGCTCGACGGCGCCAAGGCGCTGTACCCCGACATCCTCGCGCTGGTCGAGCCGCGGCTGCGTGCCGGCGCGCTCGTGGTGGCCGACAACGCCGACGACAGCCCGGACTTCCTGCAGCAGGTGCGCTCGCCCGCGGCGGGCTACCTGTCGCTGCCCTTTGCCGAGGACGTGGAGCTGTCGATGCGGCTGGGCTGATCTTCCCGGCGGGCTTCGCCGGCACCGCCCGCCGCAAGGGCCGTAAGCGTCTCACGTCAGGCAACGCATTCCTCAGCCCCGGCCCGTCGTGCGCGTTGCTGCGCCCACACGTCGCGGCCTGCCTGGTCTTCCCCAATGACTTCGACCTCTTCCCTGCCCTCTTCTTCCCCGCGCGCGATGCCGCCGCGCTTGCTGCTCCTCGTCGCCCTCCTCTTCATCGCCTACCTGTGCGTGGGCCTGTCGCTGCCGGTGGTGGCCCTTCACGTGACGGGCACGCTGCACATGAGCAATGCCTGGGCGGGCTTTGCGGTCGGCGTCGCGTTCCTGTCCACCATCCTCACGCGGGGCTACGCGGGCAGCCTGTCGGACCGGCAAGGCAGCAAGAGCGCGGTCGTTCGCGGCCTTGCGTTCTACGTGGCCGGCGCGCTGGCCGCGTGCGCCGCAGGCAGCCCCTGGCTCACGCCGGTGATGGCCTTCGAGGTGCTCGTGGCCGGCCGGCTGCTGCTGGGCCTGGGCGAGAGCCTGGTCGGTGTGGGTGTGGTCGCCTGGGGCATCGCGCTCGTCGGGCCGGCGCGCTCGGGCCAGGTGCTGGCCTGGGTGGGTGCGGCGATCTACGGTGCCCTGGCCGTGGGCGGGCCGCTGGGCATCGCGCTGCACGCACGCTTCGGCCTGCAGGGCGCCATGGCGGCGGCGGCCGTACTGCCGGCCCTGGGGCTCCTGGCCGTCGCCCGGCTGCCGGGTGTGGCCGCCGCCGCGGCGGCGGCACGCCCCTCGATCTGGCGCGTGGTGGGCCGGATCGGGCCCCACGGCGCCATCGTGTGCCTGCAGGGCATCGGCTTCGCGGCGATCGGTGCGTTCTTCGCGCTGCTCTTTCGCGACCGCGGCTGGGCCCATGCCGGACTCGGCCTCACCGCCTTCGGCTCCGGCTTCGTGCTGGTGCGCGTGCTTTTCGGCCGCCTGCCCGACCGCATCGGCGGGCTGCCGGTGGCCATCGGCTCGCTGGCCATCGAGGCGGTGGGGCAGGCGCTGATCGGGGGCGCCGCATCGCCGGGCCTGGCGCTCGCCGGCGCCTTCATGACCGGGCTGGGTTGTTCGATGATCTTCCCGGCCATGGGCCGCGAGGTCGTGACGCGCGTCGAACCCCACCTGCGCGGCACCGCCCTGGGCGCCTTCTCGGCCTTCCAGGACCTGGCCTACGGCCTCACCGGCCCGCTGGCCGGCCTGCTGGCCGACCGCGCCGGTTACGGCGGCGTGTTCCTGGTCGGATCGGTGGCCGCGGTGGCCGGCCTGGCGTTGGCGCTGCGCCTGCGCCGTGCGGGCGCCGCGCGCGCGGCTCAGGCCAAGGTGTAGGCCGTCTTCACCGTGGTGAAGAACTCCTGCGCGTACCGGCCCTGCTCGCGCGGCCCGTAGCTGCTGCCCTTGCGGCCGCCGAAGGGCACGTGGTAGTCCACGCCCGCGGTGGGCAGGTTGACCATGACCATGCCGGCCTGGCTGTGGCGCTTGAAATGCGTGGCGTACTTGAGGCTGGTGGTCGCGATGCCGGCCGAGAGGCCGAACTCGGTGTCGTTGGCGGTGGACAGGGCCTCTTCGTAGTCCTTGACGCGGATCACGCTGGCCACGGGGCCGAAGATCTCTTCGCGGTTGATGCGCATGTCCTTGCCGCTCTCGCTGAAGAGCGCCGGGGCCATGTAGAAGCCCTCGGTGCCGAGCTTGAGGCGTTCGCCGCCGGCCGCCAGCGTCGCGCCTTCGTCCTTGCCGATCTGGATGTATTCCAGGTCCTGGTCGAGCTGGCTCTGGCTGGAGACGGGGCCGATGTCGGTGCCCTGCGCCAGCGCGTCGCCGACGGTGATCTTCGCCATGCGCGCCTTCATCGCCTCGATGAACCTGGGGTAGATGCCTTCGGTGACGATGAGCCGGCTCGACGCCGTGCAGCGCTGGCCCGTCGAGTAGAAGGCGCTCTGCACCGACAGCTCCACGGCCTGGTCCAGGTTGGCATCGTCGAGCACGACCTGCGGGTTCTTGCCGCCCATCTCCAGCTGCACCTTCTTGCCGCTCTTGACGCATTCCAGCGCGATGTTGCGGCCCACGCCGGTCGAGCCGGTGAAGCTGATGGCATGGATGCCGGCATGGCCGACCAGCGCGTTGCCGATCACGCTGCCGCGGCCCATGACCAGGTTGAACACGCCCGCCGGAATGCCCGAGCGGCTGATGATCTCGGCCAGCGCCCAGGCGCAGCCGGGCACGAGGTCGGCGGGCTTGAGCACCACGCAGTTGCCGAAGGCCAGCGCGGGCGCGATCTTCCAGGCCGGGATGGCGATGGGGAAGTTCCACGGCGTGATGAGGCCGACCACGCCGATCGGTTCACGCGTGATCTCCACGCCGATGCCCGGGCGCACCGAAGGCAGCGTCTCGCCCGACAGGCGCAGGCATTCACCGGCGAAGAACTTGAAGATCTGGCCGGCGCGGGCGGCCTCGCCCATGCCTTCGGCCTTGGTCTTGCCTTCTTCGCGGGCCAGCAGCGTGCCCAGTTCTTCCTTGCGTGCCAGGATCTCGGTGCCGATCTTGTCCAGCGCGTCGCTGCGCGCCTGCACCGAGCCCGTCGCCCAGGCCGGGAAGGCGGCGGTGGCGGCGGCCACGGCGGCGTTGACCTGGGCCGCATCGCCTTGCGTGTACTGGCCCAGCACGTCGGCCAGGTTGCTGGGGTTGACGTTCGGGCTGTAGGCCGGGCCGGCGATCCATTCGCCGTTGATGAGGTTGTTGAACTGCGTCATCGAAATTCCTTGAAGGTTTTAGGGCTGCAACGCCCGTCTGGCGGGCGCGAGCAGCTATGAAATCAATAGCAAAACAGGGCACGCGTCAGCGCATCAGGCAGGGCTTCTTGTTGTCGAACTTCCAGCCGGGGATGAGGTACTGCATCGCGACCGCATCGTCGCGCGCGCCCAGGCCGTGCTGCAGGTACAGCTGGTGCGCCTTCTCGACCTCGGCCATGTCGAGCGCCACGCCCAGGCCCGGCTTCTTCGGCACCTGCACGTAGCCGCCTTCGATCGTCAGCGGTTCCTGGGTCAGGCGCTGGCCGTCCTGCCAGATCCAGTGCGTGTCGATGGCCGTGACCTTGCCCGGCGCCGCGGCGCCCACGTGCGTGAACATGGCCAGCGAGACATCGAAGTGGTTGTTCGAATGCGAGCCCCAGGTGAGCCCGAAGGCCTGGCACAACTGCGCCACGCGCACCGAGCCGGCCATGGTCCAGAAGTGCGGGTCGGCCAGCGGGATGTCGACGGACTGCAGCGACAGCGCATGCGCCATCTCGCGCCAGTCGGTGGCGATCATGTTGGTGGCGGTGGGTAGACCCGTGGCACGGCGGAATTCGGCCATCACCTCGCGGCCGGAGAACACGCCTTCGGCACCGCAGGGGTCTTCGGCGTACGCGACCACGCCGCGCATGCGCTCGCCCAGGCGGATCGCGTCGTTGAGGAGCCAGCCGCCATTGGGGTCGAGCGTCACGCGCGCGTCGGGAAAGCGTTCGTGCAGCGCGGTCACGGCGTCGACCTCCTCGTCGCCGCGCAGCACGCCGCCCTTGAGCTTGAAGTCCTGGAAGCCGTAGCGGGCCTGGGCGGCCTCGGCAAGCTTCACGATCGCCTCGGGCGTGAGTGCCACCTCGTGCCGCAGGCGGAACCAGTCGTTGTCGGCGCCGGGCTCCTCGCGGTAGGCCAGGTCGGTCTTGCGCCGGTCGCCGACGTAGAACAGGTAGCCGAGCATCTGCACCGCGTCGCGCTGCTGGCCTTCACCGAGCAACGCGGCGACGGGCACGTCGAGATGCTGGCCGAGCAGGTCGAGCAGCGCCGATTCGACGGCGGTGACGGCATGGATGGTCACGCGCAGGTCGAAGGTCTGCAGGCCGCGACCGCCGCTGTCGCGTGCCGCGAACTCGGCGCGCATGGCATTGAGCACCGCCAGGTGCTGGCCGATGGACCGGCCGACCACCAGCGCGCGCGCGTCTTCCAGGGTCTGGCGGATCTTCTCGCCGCCCGGCACTTCGCCGACGCCGGTGTGGCCGGCGCTGTCGGTGAGGATGAGCAGGTTGCGCGTGAAGAAGGGGCCGTGCGCGCCGCTCAGGTTGAGCAGCATGTCGTCGTGGCCGGCCACGGGGATGACGCGGAGTTCGGTGACGACGGGGGTGGACGAGATGGAAGAAGCGTTCATGGTCGATGGCAGGATGAAGGCGCCCATCAGGGCGCCCGCGGAACGGGCCTCGCCCGGCCGCGGGGTGCGCCCCGCTTCGGGAACGGGAAGCGACCTGGGGGCTGCTTGTGGACTAGTCGGCAGTGATCTTGCGGGTCTCGATGAGCGTCTTCCAGCGCGTCCATTCGCGCTGCTGGAAGGCGGTGAACTCGGCCGGTGTGCTGCCCACGATCTCCAGGCCCTGCTCCACCATGCGCTGCTTCACCTCGGGTGCGTGGATGGCGGCGATCGCGGCCTTGGCGAGCTTGTCCTTCACCGCGGGCGGCAGGCCCCTGGGCGCGGCCATGCCCTGCCACGAGTACACCTCGGCGCCCTTCACGCCGCCCTCGGCCAGCGTGGGCACGTCGGGCAGCACCGGCGAGCGCTTGTCGCCCGTCACTGCGATGGCGCGCAGCTTGCCCGAGCGGATGTGCGGCAGCACGGCGTTGACGTTCTGGAACGAGAAGTCCACCTGCCCGCCGAGCAGGTCGGTGATGGCCGGCGCGCCGCCCTTGTAGGGCACATGCAGGCCCTGGGTGCCGGTCTGTTGCCAGAAGAGTTCGGCCGACAGGTGGTCGGACGAGCCGTTGCCCGAACTCGCGAAGCTGAGCTTGCCCGGATTGGCCTTGAGCGCCGCGACCACCTCGGCCACGGTCTTCGCCGTCTGCGCCGGATTGGCCACCAGCACGTTGGGCGCCTGCACGGGCACGGTGATGTAGTCGAAGTCCTTGGTGGCGTCGTAGGGCACGTTCTTCTGCAGATGCGGCGTGACCACGAACGCGCCCAGCGAGGACACGAGCAGCGTGTAGCCGTCGGGCGCCGCGCGCTTGACGAGGCCGGCGCCCAGCGTGCCGGTGGCGCCGGGGCGGTTGTCGACCACGAAGCTCTGGCCAAGCTTCGCGCCCATCTCCTGCGCCATGGCGCGCGCGACCATATCGGTCGAGCCGCCGGCCGGGAAGGGCACGACGATGGTGACGGTCTTCTGCGGCCAGTCGGCCTGCGCCGATGCGGCCATGGGCGCGACGAGGCCCGGAGGGCCCACCGCCAGCGCGGCCGTGAGCCATGCGATGTGTCGTTTCAAGGTGCTGTCTCCGAGGGAGCGTCGCTCATTGCGGCGGGCGCACGGCCTGGCGGGCCAGCAGCTTCCACTGCCCGCCCTGCTTCTGCCACACGCCGAGGATCTTGATGCTCACCTTGCCCGGCTTGCCCGAATCGTTGGTGTCGGCGGTCAGCGTGTGCCGCACGATGGCGGCATCGCCCACCACCTTCACGGTCTGGTCGGTGATGGCGATGGTGACGAAGTCCGACTTGCCGTCGAGCAGGTCGGCGATGAAGCTGGCTTTGGTGTCGACCTTGCCACCCGAGTGGCCGTAGCTCAGGTCGTCGGCCACCAGCGCGGACAGCTTGCCCGGCGTGGGGTCGATCATGGCCAGGCGCAGTTGCTCGGCCGCGGCCGTGACGGCGGCGCCGTCGTCGGCGCGCGGGCCGCCGGGCATGCCGGCGCAGCCGGCGAGGACGAGCGCGGCCGCAGCCGCCACGATGAAGGTGCGGATCATGGTGTGTCTCCTGTTGTTGTGATGTCGTCCGGCGTGCGGCGCCGGCCTACTGCGGGCCGAGCGTGGCGATCAGCGCCGCGAGCTCCTCGGACTCGGCCGCCGAGAGGTCCGACAGCGGCGGGCGCACGGGGCCGGCACCGTGGCCGACGATCGCCGCGCCGGCCTTGACGATGCTCACGGCGTAGCCCTGCTTCTTGTTGCGGATGTCGAGGTAAGGCATGAAGAAGTCCTTGAGCAGCTGGTGCTGGGTCTTCAGGTCGTCGTCGCGCACGGCTTCGTAGAACTTCATCGCGGTCTTGGGGATGAAGTTGAAGACGGCCGACGAGTACACCGGGGTGCCCAGCGCCTTGTAGGCAGCGGCATAGACCTCGGCCGTCGGCAGGCCGCCCAGGTAGCTGAAGCGGTCACCCATCTTCTGGAACACCGAGACCATGGCCTCGATGTCGCCGACCCCGTCCTTGAAGCCGACGAGGTTGGGGCAGGCATCGGCCAGGCGGGCCAGCGTGTCGGGCTTGTACTTGGCCTGGGCACGGTTGTAGATGATCACGCCGAAGTCCACGCTGTCGCAGATCGCCTTCACGTGGTGGTAGAGGCCATCCTGGCTGGCTTCGGTGAGGTAGTGCGGCATCAGCAGGATGCCGTGCGCACCGGCCTTCTCGGCCGCCTGCGCATAGGCGATGGTCTGGCGCGTCGGGCCACCGGCACCGGCAATGATGGGCACCGTGCCGCGGCACACGTCCACGGCGGTCTTGATGATCTCGGGGTATTCCTCGGGCGTGAGCGAGAAGAACTCGCCCGTGCCGCCGGCCGCGAACAGCGCGCTCGCGCCGTAGGGGCCGAGCCATTCGAGGCGCTTGATGTAGCCGGCGCGGTCGAAGTCGCCGCTGGCGTCGAAGTCCGTCACGGGGAAGGACAGCAGGCCGGAGCCCATGATGGACTTGAGTTCCTGGGGAGTGAAGCTCATGGTGTGGTGGTGGTGAAGGATTGAATGAAAGCCATGGACCGTTCACGCCGAGCCCGTCGAAGCGCCGCGCGGGGCTTCGGCAGGCTCAGCCCGAGCGGGCTTGGAGTGTTTGAAGACGGGGCGCACGAGGAATCACTCGATGCGGATGTCGGCGTCTTTCACGACCTTGGCCCAGCGCGCGCGTTCCTTGTTGAAGAACTGCTCTTCCTCGGCCGGTGCCATGGTCACGACCTCGGCGCCCTGCCCCGCCAGGCGTGAGCGGATGTCGGCGGAGCGGATGACGGCGACCATCTCACGGTTCAGACGCTGGACGACGGCGTCGGGCGTGCCGCGTGGCGCCTTGACGCCCTGCCAGGTGCCGGACTCGAAGCCGGGCACGCCCTGTTCCGCGATGGTGGGCACGCTGCCGATGAGCGGCATGCGCGTGCCCTTGGAGACGGCCAGCAGCTTGAGCTTGCCCGACTGCACGTGCGGGTAGGTGGCCAGCATGCCGTTCATGAGCACCTGGGTCTGGCCGGCCACGGTGTCCTGCACCGACTGCACGCCGCCCTTGTAGGGCACGTAGACCCACTTGGCGCCCGTCGCACGCTCCACGGCGACGCCGGCCAGGTGCGGCGCGCTGCCGGTGGCGGTGACGGCGAAGTTCAGGTCGCTCGTCTTCGACAGTGCGACCAGTTCCTTGAGGTTGTCGGCCTTGACCGAGGGGTGCACCACCAGCAGGTGGGGCGAATACGCCAGCATGGTCACGCCGCGCAGGTCCTTCGACGGGTCGAAAGGCAGCCTGGTGTAGACCGAGGGGCTGATGGCCAGCGCACCGACGTCGCAAAGCAGCAGCGTGTAGCCGTCCGGCGCGGCCTTGGCGACCATGTCGGCCCCCAGGTTGCCGTTGGCGCCGGGCTTGTTGTCGACGATGACCGAGACCTTCAGCGCCTCCGACAGCGGCTGGCTGATCGAGCGGGCAATGATGTCCGACGAGCCACCCGGCGGGTACGGCACGACGATGCGGATCGGCTTGGTGGGCTGCCAGGCATCGGCGGCGCGTGCGGGTGCGTGCACCAGGGCGGCGGCGCCCAAGGTGCCGGTGACGAAAGTGCGTCGGTTCAGGCTCATGCGTGTGTCTCCAGGGTTCGGAAGGCCGCATCAGTCGGGATGGTCATCGCATCGCTCGGTTGTCTGATGTCGTATGTCATCGTACAACCCTCGACCACCGAAAAGCAAGAACAACATGCAGCCCCCGCCGCGCGGGGCTTGGTCAGGCGATGTGCGAAGCCGGGCCCGACACAGGCCCGCCGCCCTCTTCCGCTGCACCGCGCTGGGCCGCCTCCTGCGCCAGCCGAAGGCGCTCCCGGCTGTTCGTCAAATGAATGCGCATGGCGGCGCGTGCCGAGTCGGGATCGCGGCGCGCGACGGCGGCGTAGATCTCCTCGTGCTCGCGATTGACGCGACTGAGGTACTCGCCGCGGCGGTCGTGGTTGCGGATGGCATTGACCCGGGTGCGCGGAATGATCGTCGTGCCCAGGTGGGTCATGATGTCCGCGAAATACGGGTTGCCCGTGGCCTGCGCGATCTGCAGGTGGAAGCGGAAGTCGGGCGACACCGTGTCGCCGGCCGCCGTGACGTTGCGTTCGAAATCGTCGAGCGCCTGGCGCATGGCCTGCAGGTGCTCCTCCGAGCGACGCAGTGCGGCCAGGCCGGCCGACTCTGTCTCGAGGCTGATGCGCAATTCGAGCACGGCCAGCACATCGACCGTCGTGGCGATGTCGGAGGCCTCGAGCCGGAACATGCCCGCCGCGCGCGGCTGCAGCACGAAGGTGCCGACGCCGTGGTGGGTTTCGACGAGGCCGGCAGCCTGCAGCTTGGACAGCGCCTCGCGCACGACCGTGCGGCTGACGCCGTAGCTCTGCATGATGGCCGACTCGGTCGGCAGCTTGTCGCCCGGGCGCAATTGCTGGCTGCGGATCTTGTCGCCCAGGTCGTCAACCAGGCCGTGGGCCAGGCCGCGGCCGCGCCGACGCACGAATCCGTGCACCGCAGGCGCGCCGGACGAGGCCGACGACGTTCCCGTCGCCACCGTTTCCGGCCCTGCCGTTGACCCCGTTGACACGCTAGACATCGGCTGATCATAATCCCGCCAAAAGTTGTACGACAACCGATAACTTATGACCACAGAGAGGTCTGGAGACATGTCCGATCCTTCCGCCACGACGCCAACTCCGTCGCCATGGGGCCGTCTGCTGCTCACCGGCGCCGCGGGTGGCCTCGGAAAGGTGCTGCGGGAGCGCCTGAAGCCCTTCGCGCATGTGCTGCGGGTCTCCGACCTCGCAGGGCTCGGCGAGCCGCAGGGGCCGCACGAGGAGTTGGTGCCCTGTGACCTTGCCGACAAGCAGGCCGTTGACGCCCTGCTCGCCGGCTGCGATGCCGTCGTGCACCTGGGCGGCGTGTCGGTGGAACGGCCCTTCGAGGAAGTCCTCGAGGCCAACATCAAGGGCATCTTCCATGTGTACGAGGGCGCTCGCCGCCACAGCGTGAAACGCGTGGTGTTCGCCAGCTCGAACCATGTGACCGGTTTCTACCGGCAGAGCGAACACCTGGATGCCACCGCGCCGCGCCGGCCTGATGGCTATTACGGCCTGTCCAAGTCCTTCGGCGAGGACGTGGCGCAGTTCTATTTCGACCGCTACGGCATCGAGACGGTGAGCATCCGCATCGGCTCGTCGTTTCCCGAGCCGGCCAACCGCCGGATGATGAGCACCTGGCTGAGCTACGACGACCTGACGCGGCTCGTCCAGAAGGCCCTCTTCACGCCGGACGTGAAGCACACCGTGGTGTATGGCATGTCGGCCAACCGCGATGTGTGGTGGGACAACGGGGCCGCTGCGCACCTGGGCTTCGTGCCCAAGGACAGTTCTGAGCCCTTTCGCGCCAAGGTGGAGGCGCAGCCCCCGGTGGCGCCCACCGACCCGAACGCGATCTACCAGGGCGGCGCGTTCACGGCCCAGGGGCCCTTCGAATGAGGCCCGGGCACGCCGGCCCCCTCGCACCCGCACCCATCAACACCCACACAACCAGGAGACAACCATGACTTTTCGCCGCACCTTCGTCGCCACCGCAACCGCCCTCTTCGCGCTGGGCGCCCTCTCGGTGGCGCCCTCCGCGTGGGCCCAGAACAAGGTGCTGAAGGCCGCCGATGTGCACCCAGCCGGCTACCCGAACGTCGTCGCCATCGAGAACATGGGCAAGAAACTCGAGAAGGCCACCAATGGCCGCCTGAGCATCAAGATGTTCCCGGGCTCGGTGCTGGGCGGCGAGAAGGAAATGATCGAGCAGACTCAGGTGGGCGCCATCGACATCCTGCGCACCTCGCTCGGCCCGATCGGCCCCGTGGTGCCCGAGGTCAACGTCTTCAACATGCCCTTCGTGTTCCGCGACGAGGCGCACATGCGCGCCGTGATCGACGGGCCGATCGGCCAGGAGATGCTCGACAAGATCACCGCGTCGTCTGCCAAGCTGGTGGGCCTGGGCTGGATGGACGGTGGCTCGCGCAGCCTGTACACCAAGAAGCCGGTGCGCTCGCCCGCCGACCTCAAGGGCATGAAGATCCGCATGATGGGCAACCCGCTGTTCGTCGACACGATGAATGCCATGGGCGGCAACGGCATCTCGATGGGGTACGGCGAGGTGTTCACCGCCATCCAGACCGGTGTGGTCGACGGCGCCGAGAACAACCCGCCGACGCTCTACACCGCGCACCACTACCAGGCCGGCGCCAAGTACTACACCCAGACCAACCACCTCATCATTCCCGAGATCTTCGTGATGTCGAAGGTCAGCTGGGACAAGCTGTCCAAGGACGACCAGGCCCTGGTCCGGAAGTTCTCGCGCGAGGCGCAGATGGAGCAGCGCGCGCTGTGGGACAAGAGCGTGGCCGAGTACACCGCCAAGCTCAAGGCCGACGGTGTGGAGTTCATCAAGATCGACAACAAGCCCTTCTACGACGCGACGGCCCCCGTTCGCGCCAAGTACGGGGCGCAGTTCGCCGACCTGATCAAGCGGATCGAAGCGACCCAATAAACGGCGGCACTCCATGGATTCGCTCTTTGTTCGCGGGTGCGACCGGCTCTACCTGGCCTGCATCTGGCTGGCCGGCCTCGCCATCTTCCTGATGTCGCTGATCATCCCCTACGGCGTGTTCATGCGCTACGTGCTGGGCACCGGCTCGGCCTGGCCCGAGCCGATCGCCATCCTGTTCATGATGGTGTTCACCTTCATCGGCGCAGCGGCAGCCTACCGGGCCGGGGGGCATATCGCCGTCAACATGCTGACGGACCACTTCCCGCGGCCGCTGCAGCGCCTCGCGGCGGTCGTGGTCGACCTTCTCATGCTGCTGGTCTGCGCCTTCGTCGTCTGGTACGGCACCCGTCTGTGCATGGAGACCTGGGGCCAGTCGATCAGCGAACTGAGCTGGCTGCCGGTGGGGCTCACCTACGCCGCCCTGCCGATCGGTGCGGCCGCCACGCTCGTCTTCGTGCTCGAACGCATGGTGTGCGGCCCGCAGACGGGGCGTGACGTGGTGCGCTTCGAGGAACTGCCCGACACCGCCGAGGGAGCGCGCTGATGGACGCCTTCGTTCTGCTGGGCAGCTTCGTGCTGCTCATGGCGATCGGCATGCCGATCGCCTATTCGCTGGGCCTGGCCTCGCTGATCGGTGCGCTGTACATCGACATCCCGCTGGACGCCGTGATGATCCAGCTGGCGTCGGGGGTGAACAAGTTCTCCCTGCTGGCCATTCCGTTCTTCGTGCTGGCCGGCGCGATCATGGCCGAAGGCGGCATGTCGCGCCGCCTCGTGGCGTTCGCGGGCGTGCTGGTGGGGTTCGTGCGCGGAGGCCTGTCGCTCGTGAACATCCTCGCGTCGACCTTCTTCGGTGCGATCTCGGGCTCGTCCGTTGCCGACACCGCCTCGATCGGCTCGGTGCTCATTCCCGAGATGGAAAAGAAGGGTTATCCGCGCGACTTCGCCACCGCCGTGACGGTGAGCGGTTCGGTGCAGGCCATCCTGATTCCACCCAGCCACAACGCGGTGCTCTATTCGCTGGCCGCAGGCGGCTCGGTGTCGATCGCCAGCCTGTTCGTCGCAGGCATCGTCCCTGGCCTCGTGATGGGGCTGACGCTTGCTGCGATGTGTCTGTACATCGCCGGGAAGAAGAACTACCCGAAGGGCGAAGTCATCCCGATGCGCCAGGCGCTCAAGATCTGCCTGGACGCCATGTGGGGCTTGATGACCATGGTCATCATCCTCGGGGGCATCCTGTCGGGCGTCTTCACGGCCAACGAGTCGGCATCGATCGCGGTGGTGTGGGCCTTCTTCGTCACGATGTTCGTCTACCGGGACTACCGCTGGCGCGACTTGCCCAAGCTGGTGCACCGCACGGTCAAGACCGTGACGATCGTGATGATCCTGATCGGCTTCGCGGCCTGCTTCGGCTACCTGATGACGCTGATGCAGATTCCGCTGAAGGTGACGTCCTTCCTGACGGGTGTGTCCGACAACAAGTACGTCGTGCTGGCGATGATCAACGTGCTGCTGCTGATCCTCGGCACGCTGATGGACATGTCGCCGCTGATCCTGATCCTCACGCCGATCCTGCTGCCGGTGGTCAAGCTGCTGGGCGTGGATCCGGTGCACTTCGGCATGATCATGATGGTCAACCTCGGCATCGGGCTCATCACGCCGCCGGTGGGCACGGTGCTGTTCGTCGGCAGTGCGGTGGCCAAGCTGCCGCTCGGTGTGGTCACGCGCGCCGCGGCGCCGTTCTTCCTGGCGCTCTTCGTGGTGCTGCTGGCCGTCACCTACCTGCCAGCGCTGTCGCTCTGGCTGCCGAAGCTGCTGGGTCTGTGAGCCAGGTCGCCTACGTCTCCTGCGCCGGCAGCGGCGATATCTGGGTCATCGCGTTCGACCCCGACGGTCGCCGGCTCACGGTGCGTCAGCGTGTCGCCGTCGGCGGCATGCTGATGCCGATGGCGCTGCACCCCGCGCAGGGCGTTCTGTACGTGGCGCGGCGCTCGGACCCGCTGGCCGTGGCCGCCTTCGCCATCGACCCTCTGTCCGGACATCTCACCGCACGGGGCGAAAGCCCGCTGCCGCACAGCATGGCCTACCTGGCGACCGATCGCGGCGGCCACTTCCTGTTCAGCGCATCCTACGGCGGGAACCTCGTGGCCGTGAGCCCGATTGGCGCCGATGGCGTGCCGGGCCCGGCCCAGCAGATCGTCGAGACCGGGCCGCATGCGCACTGCGTCCAGGCCGCGCCGGGCAACCGCGACGTGCACGCAACGAGCCTGGGCGGCGGCGAGCTCATGCACTGGCGCTTCGACGCCACCACCGGCCGGCTGACACCGGCCGATCCGCCCGCGCTGGCACTGCACGCCGGTGCCGGCCCGCGCCACTTCGTGTTCGACGCGGCAGGCCGCTTCGCCTACCTGCTGGGCGAGCTCGATGCCTCGGTCACGCAGCTGCGCTACGACGCGGCCCAGGGCACCTTCGACGTGGTGGGCACCACCTCATCGCTGCCGGCCGGCTTCGACGGCGAGCCTTGGGCCGCCGACCTGCACCTGACACCCGACGGCCGCTTTCTCTACACCTGCGAACGACGCAGCAGCACACTCGCCATCTTCGCGATCGACCCCGTGTCGGGCGCACCCCGACTGCAAGGCCACGTGCCGACGGAGACGCAGCCGCGGGGCTTTGCGATCGATGGCGAGGGCCGCTTCCTGCTGGCGGCCGGTCAACGCTCGAACCGGGTCACCGCCTATGCGATCGACCGGACGACCGGGGCCTTGACCCCGCAAGGCACGCTGCCGGTCGGGGACGACCCGAACTGGGTCGAGTTCGTCACGCTGAAAGACCGGAACGCACCATGACGGCCCCATCTGCCGGGGCCGTGCCCCTGTGCATCACCATGGACGCGCGCGACAACGTGGCGATCGTCGCCAACGACGGCGGCCTGCCGGCGGGCACCGTGTTCCCGTCCGGACTCAGGCTGGTCGACAAGGTGCCGCAGGCCCACAAGGTCGCGCTGGTCGACATCCCCGAGGGAGGCGAGGTGCGTCGTTACAACGTGGCGATCGGCTATGCGCTCCGGGCCATTCCGGCCGGCAGCTGGGTGCACGAGCGGCTGCTGCGCATGCCGGCCGCGCGCGAGCTGGTCGGCCTGCCGATCGCCACCGTCCAGCCGCCCGCGCAGGCGCCGCTCACGGGCTACACCTTCGAGGGCTACCGCAACCCGGACGGGTCGGTCGGCACGCGCAACATCCTGGCCATCACGCAGACCGTGCAGTGCGTGGCCGGCGTGACCGACTTCGCGGTGCAGCGCATCAAGGCCGAGCTGCTGCCCAAGTACCCGAACGTGGACGATGTGGTGGCGCTGGAACACAGCTACGGCTGCGGCGTGGCCATCGACGCGCCCGACGCCGTGATCCCGATCCGCACGCTGCGCAACATCAGCCTCAACCCGAACTTCGGCGGCGAGGTGATGGTGGTGAGCCTGGGCTGCGAGAAGCTGCAGCCCGAACGCCTGCTGCCGCCGGGCAGCTTCGCGATTTCCCTGGCCCCCGGGACGCCTGCGGCGTCGGGCCCCCAAGGGGGCGCTGCCGCCTTGGGGCGGCCCGGCACCGGCGTCGACGAACGCAACGTCGCCGACGTGGGCGCGAGCGAGGCGACGGCGCTCGACGTGGTGTGTTTGCAGGATGACGCGCACGTGGGCTTCATGTCGATGGTCGACGCGATCCTGCGCCAGGCCGAGCAGCATCTGCAACGCCTGAACGCGCGCCGTCGCGAGACCGTGCCGGCGAGCGAGCTCGTGGTGGGCGTGCAGTGCGGCGGCAGCGACGCCTTCAGCGGCGTCACGGCCAACCCGGCGGTGGGCTTCTGCACCGACCTGCTGGTGCGTGCCGGCGCAACGGTGATGTTCAGCGAGGTGACGGAGGTGCGCGACGGCATCGACCAGCTGACCTCGCGCGCGAGCACGCCCGAGGTGGCGCAGGCCATGATCGATCAGATGGCCTGGTACGACGCCTACCTGGCCCGCGGCCGCGTGGACCGCAGCGCCAATACCACGCCGGGCAACAAGAAGGGCGGGCTGTCCAACATCGTCGAGAAGGCGATGGGCTCGATCGTCAAGTCGGGCAGCTCGGTCATCTCGGGCGTCGTGGCGCCCGGCGAGAAGGCCCGGCAGAAAGGCCTGCTGTATGCGGCCACGCCGGCCAGCGACTTCATCTGCGGCACCTTGCAGATCGCGGCAGGCATGAACCTGCATGTGTTCACCACCGGCCGCGGCACGCCCTACGGCCTGGCCGAGGTGCCCGTCATCAAGGTGGCCACGCGCAGCGAGCTCGCGCGCCGCTGGCACGACCTGATGGACGTGAACGCCGGCCGCATCGCCGATGGCGAGGCCGGCATCGAGGACATCGGCTGGGAGCTGTTCCACCTGATGCTCGACGTGGCCAGCGGCCGCAGGAAGACCTGGGCCGAGCAATGGCAGCTGCACAACGCGCTGGTGCTGTTCAACCCGGCGCCGGTGACCTGACATGAATTGGCATCCATCCGCCTCGCCTGTTCGGGCTGAGCCTGTCGAAGCCGCGCGCTGCGCTTGGACCCTTCGACAAGCGCAGGACAGGCCAAGCTCAGCGTGAACGGTGTCGGACGGAGCCGGACCGACGAAACATCCAACCAGGAGACACCCCGTGAAAACTTCAATTTTTCGCTGCCTTGCCGGCTCATCGCTCGTGGCTCTGGCAGCCGCCGTGGCGCCGCTTCAAGCCGCGGCGCAATCCGACTTCCCCGGCAAGCCGATCGAGCTGGTCGTGCCCTACCAGCCGGGCGGCGGCACCGACGCGCTGGCGCGCGCCTTCGCCGATGCCAGTCGCAAGTTCATCAGCCAGAGCATCGTGGTGGTCAACAAGCCCGGCGCCGGTGGTGCGATCGGCTGGCAGGAGGTCATCAATTCGAAGCCCGATGGCTACAGGCTCGCGGTGCTGACCGTCGAACTGCTGACGCTGCCGCACCTGGGACTGGCCAAGTTCAAGTACGACGACTTCCAGCCCATCGCCCAGCTCAACGCCGACCCGGCCGCCATCACCGTCAAGGCCGAGGCGCCATGGAACACGATCGAGGAGTTCCTGGCCGACGCCAGGAAGAAGCCCGACAGCATGCGCGTGGGCAACTCGGGCAACGGCTCGATCTGGCACCTGGCCGCCGCGGCGCTGGAGGACAAGACCGGCACCAAGTTCAACCACATCCCCTTCCAGGGCGCAGCGCCGGCGGTGCTGGCGCTGATGGGTGGCCACATCGAGGCCGTGGCGGTGAGTCCGGCCGAGGTCACGACCTACGTGCAGGCCGGCAAGCTCAAGACGTTGATGGTGATGGCCGACAAGCGTGTGAAGGGTTTCGAGAAGGTGCCCACCGCCAAGGAGAAGGGCATCGACCTGTCGATCGGCACCTGGCGCGGCCTGGGGGCGCCGAAGAACACGCCGCCCGAGGTGATGGCCAGGCTGCGCGACCTGGCCGCCAAGACCGCCGCCGAGCCTGCGATGCACGAGGTGATGGACAAGCAGAACCTGGGCTACGTCTACACCGACGGCGCCGCCTTCAAGGAGACGCTGGCCAAGGACGACGCGTACTTCAAGGGCCTCATCACCAAGCTGAACCTCAAGCCCTGAGCAGCTTCCCCATCCCGCAGACGCTACAAAAAACAGAGCGGCTCGCGCCCGCTGCACCTGCGCTGCGGGCACTTTTCATTCATAAGACCGAGACAGGAGACTTTCCATGCAACGCCGCCGCCTCTTCCAGCACGCGCTCGCCGCCGTGGCCGCCAGCGCCATTCCCGCCCTGCCCGCCTTCGCCCAGGGCCAGTGGCCGACCGGCAAGGCCATCACCTATTTGGTGCCCTTTCCGGCCGGAGGCACGACCGACGTGCTGGGCCGCCTGATCGCGCAGAAGCTCGGTACCGTGCTGGGCACCAGCGTCGTGATCGACAACAAGGGCGGCGCCGGCGGCAGCGTGGGTTCCGAGATCGCCTCGCGCGCCGCGCCCGACGGCTACACGCTGCTGGGCGGCACGGTGAGCTCGCACGCCATCAACGTGAGCCTGTATCCGAAGATCGGCTACGACCCGCTCACCTCCTTCGCGCCCGTCACGCTGATCGGCACCAACCCCACGGTGCTGGTGGTGCCGGCCAACAGCCCGTGGAAGACGCTCAAGGACGTGATCGAGGCCAGCAAGGCCAAGGCCGGCGGGCTGTCGTCCGCATCGGCGGGCATCGGCACCTCGCAGCACCTGTCACTGGAATTGCTGGCCTACAAGTCGGGCGTGAAGTTCAACCATGTGCCGTACAAGGGCAGCGGCCCGGCGATCCAGGACGTCATCGGCGGCCAGGTGGACATGATGTTCGACACGACCGTCGTCGCCGCGCCGCACATCGCCAGCGGCAAGCTGCGCGCCATCGCCGTCACCTCGCCCAAGCGCCTGGCGTCGCTGCCCGACGTGCCGACCGTGGCCGAGTCGGGCGTGCCGGGCCTGGCCGACTACTCGGTGCTCTCGTGGCAGGCGATCTTCGTGCCGGCCGGCACGCCGGCGCCGGTGGTCGACCGCCTGCACAAGGAGATCCGCACCATCCTTGCCCAGCCCGACATGCAGGAGCGCCTCAAGAGCTTCGGCATGCAGCCGGCCGACATGACGACGGCGGAGATCGCGGCCTTCCAGAAGGCCGAGGTGGCGAAGTGGGCGCAGGTCATCAAGGCGGCGAACATCAAGGCTGAATAGCGCGACGCTTGCGGGGCCCGCCCCACAGAACGGCCGGGCACACACCGACACGGGGCGGCCGCAGGCCGGCCGATAAAATCGCCGGCCCTTTCACGAACCCGGGAGCCGCCTTTGTCCGACCGATTCGCCGTTCTCCCGCAGTACATCTACCCCAAGCAGGCGCTGACCTCGTTCGCGGGCTGGGTGGCGGGCAAGGAGCGCGGGTCGGTCACGACCTGGATCGTGCGCCGCTTCGTCGCCAAGTACGACGTCAACATGGCGGAGGCGGTCGAGAGCGACATCTCGCGCTACGCGAGCTTCAACGACTTCTTCACGCGGGCGCTCAAACCCGGCGCGCGGCCGATCGCCGATGTTCCGCTGGTGTGTCCGGTCGATGGCGCGATCAGCCAGTTCGGTCCCATCGCGGGCGACCAGATCTTCCAGGCCAAGGGCCACGCCTACACCACCACCGCGCTGGTGGGGGGCGACGCCATGCTGGCCGCACAGTTCAAGGACGGCAGCTTCGCCACGCTGTACCTGAGCCCGCGCGACTACCACCGCATCCACATGCCCTGCGACGGGCGGCTCACGCGCATGGTCTACGTGCCGGGCGAGCTGTTCTCGGTCAACCCGACCACCGCGCGCGGCGTGCCCGGCCTGTTCGCGCGCAACGAGCGCGTGGTGTGCGTGTTCGAGTCCGAACGCGGGCCCTTCGTGCTGGTGCTGGTGGGCGCGACCATCGTGGGCAGCATGGCGACCGTTTGGCACGGCGTCGTCAACCCGCCCCGGGGCGGCGAGGTGCGCGAATGGCGCTACGACGACCGCGAGATCGTGCTCAAGAAGGGCGAGGAGATGGGGCGCTTCCTCCTCGGCTCCACCGTGGTGATGCTGTTCCCGCGCCCGGCCCTCGCCTTCAACCCCGAGTGGGCACCCGGACGGGCGATCCGCCTCGGCGAAGCGATGGCACGGGACGACGCGCGCGCGTCAAGTCCGACTGCTGAATTTTGAGGCTTTGGCGCCACAGACCGCACCAAAGCTGCGCGGACAGCTATGAAAGTTGTAGCATCAGCCGGTCTGCGATATAGTCGCCGACCGTTTCGCGGCGCATCGTGTGCGCTCGCGCGACGGACATAAACGACGCGGGCCGCCAGCAGCGACGCCCCTACGAGGAGAGCCTTTGATGAGTACCAAGGAAAACGCAGCCGTCAGCCAATTGCTGGCATTGCTCGAAGCCCGTTACGCGCTGCGCGTGCTCTGGGCCTTGCGCGACGGACATGCGCAGACCTTCCGGCTGCTCCAGGACAGCGTCGGCGGCATCACCCCCAACACGCTCAACACCCGCATCAAGGAACTGCGCGAGGCCGGCATCGTGAGCCACGGCAGCGACGGCTACAGCCTCACGCTGAGCGGCCAGGACCTGCTCAAGCGGCTGTCGGACCTGCAGGCCTTCGCCGCCAAGTGGCAGGTCGGCCAGGTCAAGAAGGCGCCGGTGGTGGCGCCCGTCAAGGTCGCTTGACGGCTCGGCGGCGAGTAGCCGCCATCCCCTGATTCCTCTTCGCAACGCCGTGCCGCCCCCGGGGCCGCGCGGCGTTCTCGCGTGGCCGCATGGTGCGCCCTCGTTAAACTGCGCGGCCCTCTCCGGCATGCCGCTTTTCGACGGCACCCGGCCCGTTCCCTTCATTCCACAAGGAGCTCCCATGCCCACCACCCCGTCCGGCCTGCAATACGAAGACACCGTCGTCGGCAACGGCGACGAAGCGAAGTCCGGCCACCACGTACACGTGCACTACACCGGCTGGCTCTACAACGACGGCCAGCAGGGCGCGAAGTTCGACTCCAGCCGCGACCGCGGCCAACCCTTCGCCTTCTCGCTGGGCGCCGGCCAGGTCATCAAGGGCTGGGACGAAGGTGTCGCCGGCATGAAGATCGGTGGCCAGCGCACCCTGATCATTCCGGCCGCCCTGGGCTACGGCGCGCGCGGCGCGGGTGGCGTGATCCCGCCGAACGCGACCCTGAAGTTCGACGTCGAACTCCTCGACGCGCACTGAACGCCGGGCGCATGAGGCGCCCCCCATCGCGCAGGGCCGGCGCCGGCCCTGCGCGCCCTCTCCCGCTTTCCGTTGAACCTGTCCATCGGCCAGCGCACGGCCATTGGAAATTTCTTGCACCGGAACTGGAAGCCTTGCCTTGAAAAGGGACTCCCGGGCCTCAGGTGCTGGCCAGCACTTTTTCCAATCCATTCCAAGACATGTCGGAGCACCAGAACAACCAGCCCGGAGCGGACGCCCTGAGCGGCGCGCCCAGCCCTGAAGAACTCGAAGCCGCCCTGGCGGCGAACACCGCCGATTCGCAGGCCGAACTGGCTGCGCTGCAGGCCAAGAACGCCGAGCTGGCCGACCAGTACCTGCGCGCCCAGGCCGACGTGCAGAACGCGCGGCGCCGCGCCGACGAGGAAGTCGCCAAGGCCCGCAAGTTCGCGCTCGAGTCCTTTGCCGAGAGCCTGCTGCCGGTGCTCGACAGCCTGGAGGCCGGGCTGGCCGTGAAGGACGCCACCCCCGAGCAGATCCGCGAGGGCGCCGAAGCCACGCTGCGCCAGCTCAAGCAGGCGCTCGAGCGCAACAAGGTGATCGAGGTGAACCCCGCCCCCGGCGCCAAGTTCGACCCGCACCAGCACCAGGCCATCTCGGTGGTGCCGGCCGACCAGGAGCCGAACACCGTGGTCGGCGTGCTGCAGAAGGGCTACACCATCGCCGAGCGCGTGCTGCGCCCGGCCCTGGTGACCGTCACGGCGCCCAAGTAAGCCACACGCCGCCCACAGGAAATCCACGCGCGGTCCCTTGAATCGCCCCGGGTTATCCACAAGTTCATCACAACATCATTTCTCGGAATCAGGAGCACAACACACCATGGCCAAGATCATCGGCATCGACCTGGGCACGACCAACTCGTGCGTGGCGATCATGGAGGGCAACAACACCCGCGTGATCGAGAACTCGGAAGGCGCGCGCACCACGCCTTCGATCATTGCGTACCAGGAAGACGGCGAAGTGCTGGTCGGCGCCTCGGCCAAGCGCCAGGCCGTGACCAACCCCAAGAACACGCTGTACGCCGTCAAGCGCCTGATCGGCCGCAAGTTCGAGGAGAAAGAGGTGCAGAAGGACATCGACCTGATGCCCTACAGCATCGTCAAGGCCGACAACGGCGACGCCTGGGTGGAAGTGCGCGGCAAGAAGCTGGCGCCCCCGCAGATCAGCGCCGAAGTGCTGCGCAAGATGAAGAAGACCGCCGAGGACTACCTGGGCGAGCCGGTGACCGAGGCCGTGATCACGGTGCCCGCGTACTTCAACGACAGCCAGCGCCAGGCCACCAAGGACGCCGGCCGCATCGCCGGCCTGGACGTCAAGCGCATCATCAACGAACCGACCGCCGCCGCGCTCGCGTTCGGCCTGGACAAGATGGAAAAGGGCGACCGCAAGATCGCGGTCTATGACCTCGGCGGCGGCACCTTCGACATCTCGATCATCGAGATCGCCGACGTCGACGGCGAGAAGCAGTTCGAGGTGCTGTCGACCAACGGCGACACCTTCCTGGGCGGCGAGGACTTCGACCAGCGCGTGATCGACTACATCATCAGCGAGTTCAAGAAGGAACAGGGCGTGGACCTGTCCAAGGACGTGCTCGCGCTGCAGCGCCTGAAGGAAGCGGCCGAGAAGGCGAAGATCGAGCTGTCGAACAGCGCCGCGACCGACATCAACCTCCCGTACATCACCGCCGACGCGAGCGGGCCGAAGCACCTGAACATCAAGCTGACCCGCGCCAAGCTGGAAAGCCTGGTCGAAGACCTGATCGAGCGCACCATCGCGCCCTGCCGCACGGCCATCAAGGACGCCGGCATCAGCGTGAACGACATCAGCGACGTGATCCTGGTCGGCGGCCAGTCGCGCATGCCCAAGGTGCAGGAGAAGGTCAAGGAGTTCTTCGGCAAGGAGCCGCGCAAGGACGTGAACCCCGACGAGGCCGTGGCCGTCGGTGCGGCCATCCAGGGCCAGGTGCTGTCGGGCGACCGCAAGGACGTGCTGCTGCTGGACGTGACCCCGCTGTCGCTCGGCATCGAGACGATGGGCGGCGTGATGACCAAGATGATCACCAAGAACACCACGATCCCGACGAAGTTCGCGCAGACCTTCTCGACGGCCGACGACAACCAGCCGGCCGTGACGATCAAGGTGTTCCAGGGCGAGCGCGAGATCGCCTCGGGCAACAAGCTGCTGGGCGAGTTCAACCTCGAGGGCATCCCGCCGGCACCGCGCGGCACGCCGCAGATCGAGGTGAGCTTCGACATCGACGCCAACGGCATCCTGCACGTCGGTGCGAAGGACAAGGCCACGGGCAAGGAGAACAAGATCACCATCAAGGCCAACTCGGGCATTTCCGAGGAAGAGATCCAGAAGATGGTGAAGGACGCCGAGCTCAACGCGGCCGAGGACAAGAAGAAGGTCGAAGTCGCGCAGGCGCGCAACCAGGGCGAGGCCATGGTCCACAGCGTGAAGAAGTCGCTGGGCGAGCATGGCGACAAGCTGGACGCGGGCGAGAAGGACAAGATCGAGGCCGCGATCAAGGACCTGGAAGAAGCCCTCAAGGGCGAGGACAAGGCCGCGATCGAGTCCAAGACCGAGACCCTCATGACCGCGAGCCAGAAGCTGGGCGAGAAGATGTATGCGGACGCCCAGGCCGCCGCGGGAGCGGCAGGCGCGGCGGCCGGTGCATCGGCTGGCCCGGAAGCTGCTGGTGCGGCGCCGGACGACAACGTCGTCGACGCCGAGGTCAAGGAAGTGAAGAAGGGCTGATTCCGCGGCCCCGAACCGAGGCTGGAGCCCCGCTGGGTGCTCCGGCCTTTTTTGCTTCTATTCGCTCTTCCACCCGGACCGCTCGCTCTCTGAGGCGGACACTGCATGGCAACCAAACGCGACTACTACGAGATCCTCGGCGTCCCCAAGAACGCCAGCGAGGATGAGATCAAGAAGGCCTACCGCAAGCTGGCCATGAAGTACCACCCGGACCGCAACCAGGGCGATGCGGGAGCGGCCGCGGAAGCCAAGTTCAAGGAGGCCAAGGAGGCCTACGAAATGCTGTCGGACGGCCAGAAGCGCGCGGCCTACGACCAGTACGGCCATGCCGGGGTCGACCCCAACATGCGCGGCGGCATGGGGCCGGAAGGCTTCGGCGGCTTCGCCGAGGCCTTCGGCGACATCTTCGGCGACGTCTTCGGCGGCGGCGGCAGGCGTGCGGGCGGTGGCCGGCAGGTCTTCCGCGGCGGCGACCTGAGCTATGCCATGGAGATCACGCTGGAGGAAGCGGCCGAGGGCAAGGACGCCCAGATCCGCATCCCGAGCTGGGACGACTGCGGCACCTGCCACGGCAGTGGCGCCAAGCCCGGAACCAAGCCCATCACCTGCACCACCTGCCATGGCGCCGGCGCGGTCCAGATGCGCCAGGGATTCTTCAGCGTGCAGCAGACCTGTCCGCAGTGCCGCGGCACGGGCAAGATCATCCCCGAGCCATGCACCACCTGCCACGGCCAGGGAAAGATCAAGAACAACAAGACGCTGGAAGTGAAGATCCCGGCCGGCATCGACGATGGCATGCGCATCCGCAGCACCGGCAACGGCGAGCCGGGCACCAACGGCGGCCCACCGGGCGACCTGTACATCGAGATCCGCATCCAGAAGCACGACACCTTCGAGCGCGACGGCGACGACCTGCACTGCGTGGTGCCGGTGAGCATGACCACCGCGGCACTGGGCGGCGAAATCGAGGTGCCCACGCTCAAGGGCAGCGCCGCCATCGACATCCCCGATGGCACCCAGAGCGGCAAGCAGTTCCGCCTGCGCGGCAAGGGCATCAAGGGCGTGCGTTCCAGCTACCCGGGCGACCTGTATTGCCACGTGCGCGTCGAGACACCGGTCAAGCTCACCGAGCACCAGCGCAAGCTGCTCAAGGAACTGGACGAGTCGCTCAGGAAGGGGGGCGACAAGCACAGCCCCAGCGACAAGGGTTGGTTCGACAAGGCCAAGGAGTTCTTCAGCTGAGGCCGGTGCCACCCAGGACGCCATAGGGGCGCGATGCGAGCCGCATCGCGCCCCTTCTTTTTCGTTCGCGCCCGCTAGGGGTCCGGCCCGGCGCGCTATCTTTTTTGTAGCACGTCGCGCCCGTGGTCCGGGCGCGCCCCGCCTATTGAATCGGCGAATTTCTTTTTCCCCGGATCAATCAATTCGGCCGTTGGGGACGTGCTTTCCGGGCAAATTCGTCCGGGCTTATTTCGCGAGGGCAAATGCCTGACAACCGCGTAGGACGGCGGCACGTTATTAATAGCTTTCGCAAAGATATAAGAATTCAGCCGGGTAATTTCCGGCTGACGGTGCGCGATCCAAATTGCGCCCAATTCGGCAGCACAGTCCAGGCACGACCGCAAGACGACGTGGCCGCCACGCGACAGATCGGGTCCGTCTCCGAGGACGGCGCAGGAGCAGCCCAATGCCCCGGAGGGGCGGCCTTCGGCGGCACTTCGAAAATTCCTGAACCCGAAAACGCAGACGCAGCGCGCCTCTTTTGTAACCCGGCACAGCTTTTGCAGCGAGAGCAGGGTTCCAAGCAGGAACTTTTTTGCAGGGTCGTTCTTCTTAATTTAAAAACAGCCCCAGACAGGAATTTCCTTGGCGCGTTCTTTGCTCTATGCTGAACAAACCAAAAGTGCAAAAGGGAGTTTTTTCCGGGTCAAGCAAACTGGCATCACGGAGCACCTTCATGCGAACGATGCGGTATGCAGGCCACGGAGACCGGTGCCAGCTTTGTCGACTCGTTGGAGGTTACCCATGGATGTCATCAGCAACTTCACCGCCCGCTACGAACGCACGCGTGAGGAGGTCCTGTCGCTGCAGGAGTACCTGGATGTCTGCAAGCGCGACGCCACCGCCTACGCCACGGCGGCCGAGCGGATGCTGAAGGCGATCGGCGAACCCGAACTCGTCGACACGCGCAACGACTCCCGGCTCTCGCGGATCTTCGCCAACAAGGTCATCAAGATCTACCCGGCCTTCCGCGAGTTCTACGGCATGGAAGACGCCATCGAGCAGGTGGTGTCGTACTTCCGCCATGCCGCCCAGGGCCTGGAAGAGAAGAAGCAGATCCTCTACCTGCTGGGCCCGGTGGGTGGCGGCAAGAGCTCCATCGCCGAGCGGCTCAAGCAGCTCATGGAGCACGTGCCCTTCTATTCGATCCAGGGCTCGCCCGTGAACGAGTCGCCGCTGGGCCTGTTCAGTGCTGCAGAGGACGGTGAGATCCTGGAGAAGGAATACGGCATCCCGCGGCGCTACCTGCAGCGCATCCTCTCGCCCTGGGCGGTGAAGCGGCTGGAGGAATACGGGGGCGACATCCGCCAGTTCAAGGTGGTCAAGCGCTTCCCCTCGGTGCTGCGGCAGATCGCCGTGGCCAAGACCGAACCGGGCGACGAGAACAACCAGGACATCTCCTCCCTCGTCGGCAAGGTCGACATCCGCAAGCTCGAGACCTACGCGCAGGACGATCCGGACGCCTACGCCTACTCCGGCGGCCTGTGCCTGGCCAACCAGGGGCTGCTGGAATTCGTGGAGATGTTCAAGGCACCCATCAAGGTGCTTCACCCGCTGCTCACGGCCACGCAGGAAGGCAACTTCAAGGGCACCGAAGGCTTCGGCGCCATCCCCTTCGACGGCATCGTGCTGGCGCACAGCAACGAGAGCGAGTGGAAGGCCTTCCGCAACAACAAGAACAACGAAGCCTTTCTCGATCGCATCTACATCGTCAAGGTGCCCTACTGCCTGCGCGTGTCGGAAGAGATCAAGATCTACGACAAGCTGGTGCGCAACTCCTCGCTGGCCAAGGCGCCCTGCGCCCCCGGCACGCTCAAGATGATGGCGCAGTTCTCGGTGCTCACCCGCCTGAAGGAGCCTGAGAACTCGAACGTGTTCTCCAAGATGCAGGTGTACGACGGCGAGAACCTCAAGGACACCGATCCCAAGGCCAAGTCGATGCAGGAGTACCGCGACTATGCGGGTGTCGACGAAGGCATGAGCGGCGTCTCGACGCGCTTCGCCTTCAAGATCATCTCCAAGGTCTTCAACTTCGACAGCTCGGAAGTGGCGGCCAACCCGGTGCATCTGATGTACGTGCTGGAGCAGCAGATCGAGCGCGAGCAGTTTCCGGCCGAGACCGAGCAGAAGTTCGTCGGCTACATCAAGGAGCTGCTGGCGCCGCGCTACGCGGAGTTCATCGGCAAGGAGATCCAGACCGCCTACCTCGAGAGCTACTCCGAGTACGGCCAAAACATCTTCGACCGCTACGTGACCTACGCCGACTACTGGATCCAGGACCAGGAGTACCGCGACGTCGACACCGGCGAGGTGTTCGACCGCGCGGCGCTCAACGCCGAACTCGAGAAGATCGAGAAGCCCGCGGGCATCGCCAACCCCAAGGACTTCCGCAACGAGATCGTGAACTTCGTGCTGCGCGCACGGGCCGGCAACGCGGGCAACAACCCGGCGTGGACCAGCTACGAGAAGCTGCGCACGGTGATCGAGAAGAAGATGTTCTCCAACACCGAGGAACTGCTGCCGGTCATCAGTTTCAACGCCAAGAGCAGCGCCGACGAGCAGAAGAAGCATGAGGACTTCGTCACGCGCATGGTCGAGAAGGGCTATACGGCCAAACAGGTGCGCCTGCTGTGCGAGTGGTATCTGCGCGTGCGCAAGTCGTCCTGAGCGTCAACACCACGGGAGGTCCGACACCTTGGCCATCCTGCAACAGATCATCGACCGTCGCCTGTCGGGCAAGAACAAGTCCATTGGCAACCGCGAGCGCTTCCTGAGGCGCTACCGCGGCCAGATCCGCGACGCGGTGCGCAAGGCCGTGAGCGGCCGCAACATCCGCGAGCTGGAACAGGGCGAGGACGTCACGCTGCCCCGGCGCGACGTGTCCGAGCCCACCTTCGGCCACGCCGCTGGGGGCAACCGCGAGTACGTGCACCCGGGCAACCAGGAGTTCGTGAAGGGCGACCGCATCGAGCGGCCCAAGGGTCAGGCCGGCGGCGGTTCCGGCAGCGGCGAGGCCGGGGACGGTGGCGAGGGCGAGGACGATTTCGTCTTCCGCCTCACGCGCGAGGAGTTCATGCAGGTCTTCTTCGAGGACCTCGCGCTCCCCCATCTGGTGCGTACGCAGCTCGCCGAGGTGCCCGAGTGGAAGAGCCACCGTGCCGGCTTCACCAGCGACGGCACGCCGAACAACCTGCATGTGGTGCGCTCGATGCGCGGTGCCCTCGCCCGGCGCATCGCGCTGGGCGGCGACGCTCGCAAGGAACTGCGCCGCCTGGAAGCCCACCTGCTGCAATTGCGCGCGCACCCGGAGGCCGGGTCGGCACTCATCCAGAAGGAGATCCGGGACACGGAGCTGCAGATCGAGGAGCTGAAGCGCACCGCCCGCCATGTGCCCTACATCGATCCGATCGACCTGCGCTACCGCAATCGCGTGCGCACGCCGGTGCCCAGCGCCAAGGCCGTGATGTTCTGCCTCATGGACGTGTCGGGCTCGATGGACGAGGCGCGCAAGGACATGTCCAAGCGCTTCTTCATGCTGCTCTACCTCTTTCTCACGCGGCACTACGAGAAGATCGACCTGGTCTTCCTGCGCCACCACACCCAGGCGCAGGAAGTGAGCGAGGACGAGTTCTTCCACGCCACCGAAACCGGCGGCACCGTGGTGTCCAGCGCCCTGGTGCTGATGCGCGACATCATCCGCGCCCGCTACCCCAGCGGCGAATGGAACATCTATGGCGCCCAGGCCAGCGACGGCGACAACTGGCACCAGGACAGCGGCCGCTGCCGCGAGCTGCTCGACGAGACGATCCTTCCGGCCTGCCGCTACTACGCCTACGTGCAGGTGGCCGAGGCGGAGCAGAACCTGTGGCAGGAATACACCCAGCTCGCCGGCATCCGCCCCAACTTCGCCATGCGCAAGGTCTCGAGCGCCCAGGACATCTACCCGGTCTTCCGCGACCTGTTCAAGAAGGAAGGGGTTCCCGCATGACCGAGCTTGCCGCCCCCGTCTTCGAGCGCGAAGCGCAGCGCCTGCCCAGTCCCTCGGACTGGAGCTTCGACCTGATCGAGACCTACCACGGCGAGATCGCGAAGACCGCCAAGGCCTACGGACTCGACACCTACCCCAACCAGCTCGAGATCATCACCGCCGAGCAGATGATGGACGCCTACGCCAGCGTGGGCATGCCGGTCATCTACCGCCACTGGTCCTACGGCAAGCAGTTCATCAGCACCGAGAAAAACTACCGCCGCGGCCACATGGGCCTGGCCTACGAGATCGTCATCAACTCTGACCCCTGCATCAGCTATCTGATGGAGGAGAACACGATGGCGATGCAGGCGCTGGTGATCGCGCATGCGGCCTACGGCCACAACAGCTTCTTCAAGGGCAACTACCTGTTCCGCATGTGGACCGATGCGTCGTCGATCATCGACTACCTCGTCTATGCGCGGAACTACATCGCCGAGTGCGAGGAGCGCCACGGCGTCGACACGGTCGAGGAACTGCTCGATTCCTGCCATGCGCTGATGAACTATGGCGTGGACCGGTACCGCCGCCCGCAGAAGCGCTCGCTCGCCCAGGAGATCGCGCGGCGCGAAGAGCGCGAACGGCACCTGCAGCAGCAGGTCAACGACCTGTGGCGCACCGTGCCGCGCGGCAACCTGGCCGCGGCCGAGGCCGCTGGCGCCAAGCGCTTCCCACCCGAGCCGCAGGAGAACCTGCTGTACTTCATCGAGAAGAACGCCGCGCTGCTGGAGCCCTGGCAGCGCGAGGTGGTGCGCATCGTGCGCAAGATCGCGCAGTACTTCTACCCGCAGCGCCAGACGCAGGTCATGAACGAGGGCTGGGCCACCTTCTGGCACTACACGCTGCTCAACACCTTGTACGACCGTGGCCTGCTCGCCGACGGCTTCATGATGGAGTGGCTCGCCTCGCACACCGCGGTGGTGTTCCAGCCGCCCGTGGGCCATCGGGCCTACAGCGGCATCAACCCATATGCCCTGGGCTTCGCGATGTACACCGACCTGCGCCGCATCTGCGAGAAGCCGACCGAGGAGGACCGCCGCTGGTTCCCCGACATCGCCGGCAGCCCCTGGCTGAAGACGCTCGACTACGCGATGCGCAACTTCAAGGACGAAAGCTTCGTCGGCCAGTTCCTCAGCCCCAAGGTGATGCGCGACTTCCGCCTCTTCGCCATCCGCGACGACGAGGACGAGTCCGAACTCGAGGTCTCGGCCATCCACGACGACGGTGGCTACCGCGTGCTGCGCGAGTCGCTCTCGCGTCAGTACGACATCGGCAACCGCGAGCCCGACATCCAGGTGTGGAACGTGGACCTGCGCGGTGACCGCTCGCTGACCTTGCGCCACACGCAGCGGCACAACCGCCCGCTGCACGACGACACGCCCGAAGTGCTCAAGCACGTGGCCCGTCTGTGGGGTTTCGACGTGCACCTCGAAAGCGTCGACAGCCAGGGCCGCACGAGCTACCGCAAGACGGTCAGCCCCAAGCGCGGCTGAACCGCCCGCTGCCCATCAAGGGCCGGGTCTGCGCGTGGAGCGAAGCGGCCGGGGCGGCAGCAGCGGCCCCTGGGCGGCGGCGATGTGCTTTTCACCGGCCAACAGGCGCACCATGCGCTGCACCCGCTGGCCAGCCACCTGGGTGTGGGCCACCAGCGTGCGCCATTCCTCCAGCATCACTGCAGGCGAGGGATCGTGCGAAGTGCGCAGCAAGGTCTGGGAGACATCCACCAGGGCCGCTGCAGCAGCCAGGCCTGCGGTCAGCGCCTCATGGGCGGGCGCACCCTGCTGGATGCCCGATGGGGTGCCGCTCACTGTGCGCGCCAGCACGCTCTCGATGGCGAGCAGCGCGCGTTCGAGCGCGGCACGTTCGGAAGGTGGCAAGGGCATGGAGTGAGCGGAAATGCGGGCCCCGCCGCGAGCGCTCGGCCGGGATCCGAATCCCGCATTTTGACACCTTTGAAAACATTCGTTTCCAAATATGTCACACTTCAGCCCGGTGCGTTCACGGCCCTCGGATCGCCCAGGCGTGTGCGCTCGTCCAGGGCCTGTTGCCGCACATGGCAGCCCTCGAGGTGATCGTTGACCAGGCCCATCGCCTGCATGAAGGCATAGACCGTGGTCGGCCCCACGAAGCTCCAGCCGCGCTTCTTGAGGTCCTTGGACATGGCGACGGACTCCGGCGAGGTCGTGGCCGCCTGCAATGCCGCCAGCGTCATGCGCCTGGGGCGACTCGCGGGGTCGGGCTCGAAGCCCCAGGCGTAGCGCGCGAGCGAACCGAACTCCTCTCGCAGTTTCAGCACCTGCTTCGCGTTGTTGATCGCCGATTCGATCTTGCCGCGGTGACGCACGATGCCCGCATCGCCCAGCAGCCGAGCCACGTCCTTGTCGTCGAAGCGGGCCATGCGCTCGGCGTCGAAGTTCGCAAAGCCGGCGCGGAAAGCCTCGCGCTTGTTGAGGATGGTGAGCCAGCTCAGGCCCGACTGGAAGCCTTCGAGGCAGAGCTTCTCGAACAGGCGCCGCTCGTCGGTGACGGGGAAGCCCCATTCGTGGTCGTGGTAATGCCGGTAGGCC
This sequence comes from Pseudomonadota bacterium, assembly GCA_018241185.1. Taxonomy (GTDB): domain Bacteria; phylum Pseudomonadota; class Gammaproteobacteria; order Burkholderiales; family Burkholderiaceae_C; genus Xenophilus. Next base: position 43,317 of record JAFEEH010000252.1, read on the forward strand.
GGCGACGCGGCGCACCAGCGGCAGCGCCACGCACCGTCCTCGCCCGCCAGCAGTCCCTCGGGAGGTGGGGCCTCGGCCCGGCTCATGCGGCGGCCTGACGGTACTGCGTCCACGCTGCATCGGTGGGCGTGGTGCCGGCACCGGGCAACTGCGGCAGGCGGAAGTGGCCGTCGATCACTTCGGCCGGCTCGGTGAAGCAGTCCTTGATCCACGGGATGTACTCCAGCACCTCGCAGGCCGGGTGCGCATAGCTCAGGTGCACGTGCACCTGGCTCATGTCGCCCGCGTGCGGCGCCACCGGCAGACGGAACGCATGCGCGGCCTCGCAGACCTGGATCACCTCGGTCAGGCCGCCCATGCGCGTGCAGTCGGGCTGCACCCAGTGGATCGCCTGCTGCGCGAAGAACTCGCTGAAGGCATCGGCCGTGTAGAGCTGCTCCCCCAGCGCGACCGGAATGTGCGTGCTGCGCGCCAGCTGCGCGTGGCCCTTCACGTCGTCGTGCCACAGCGGCTCCTCGAACCAGAACACGTCGTATGGCGAGGCGCCGCGGCAAAAGCGCAGGCAGCTCGCCAGTTCCCACTTGCCGTTGCCGTCGACGGCCAGCGTCACGTCGGGGCCGATGGCCTCGCGCACGGCGGCCAGGCGGCGCAGGTCGCGCTCGACCGTGGAGCCGACCTTGATCTTGATGCCCGTGAAGCCCTGATCCACCGCACGCCGGGCACCGGCCACGAGTTTGTCGTCGGCAATGCTGAGCCAGCCGATGTCGGTGTTGTAGGCGCGGACCTTCTCGCGCACATGACCGCCGAGCAGCTTCCACAGCGGAACGCCGGCGGCCTTGGCCTTGAGGTCCCACAGCGCGACGTCGATCGCGGCGAGCGACAGCGTCGTGATGCCGGCGCGCCCGATCCACTGCAGGGCCGGGTCACGCGCCAGCTTGCGCCACAGGCGGTGAACGTCGTTCGCGTCCTCGCCCACCAGCAGCGGCGCATGGCAGGTCTCGATGCAGCGCGTGATGAGCTGGTCGCTCGGCAGGTGCGCGTGCGTGCCGGTGAAGCCATAGCCCGACAGGCCGTCCTCGGTGTCGATCTTCGCGCCCACCACGCCCCAGTGCGTGATGGTGTGCGTGCTGTCGGCGATCTGCGAACCCGTGACGGGCACGTGCAGGATGAAGGGAGTGACCGAACGGATCTTCAAAAGTGTCTCCTTGCTATATTTTTCATAGCTGCCGGCGCCCATCCCGCGGGCGCTGCAGGCGTTTTTCTCTCAAAGGACTGACCGGGCGGCGAGTGCCCCAGCTCAGCCCGAGACCCGCACCAGCGCCTCGATCGCCAGCGGGTAGCCCTTCACGCCCAGCCCGACGATGATGCCGCGCGCCGCCGGCGAGATGTACGAGTGGTGGCGAAACTGCTCGCGCGCATGCACGTTGGAGATGTGCAGCTCGATCAGCGGCACGCTCGCGCCCTTGATGGCGTCGTGCAGCGCGATCGAGGTGTGGGTGTAGGCGCCGGGGTTCATCACAACGCCGAGCATCGTGCCGGCCGCCACCGCGCGGCCCGCCTCGTGGATCCAGTCGATGAGCTGGCCTTCCCAGTTCGACTGGCGGCACTCCACCTCGACGCCCAGCCGCGTGCCGGCTTCCTGGCACATGCGCTCCACGTCGGCCAGCGTCTCGTGCCCGTACTGCGCGGGCTCGCGCGTGCCGAGCAGGTTGAGGTTGGGGCCGTTGAGGACGAGGATCTTTTTCATGCGAATGACTCGGGATGCGGGTCGGGCATCTTAGAACGCGGCGGGCTTGCCAATACTCCCCCCGGGTATACACTGGCCCGCATGCCGCACTCCCCCGCCGAGAAGAAGAAAGCGCTGCTGCGCGTGCGCCGCATTCGTGGCCAGGCCGACGCGCTGGAGCGTGCGCTGGAGGCCGGCGCCGAATGCGGCGCCGTGCTGCAGCAGCTCGCGGCGATCCGCGGCGCCGTCAACGGGCTGATGTCCGAGGTCCTCGAGTCGCACATCCGCGAGGAGTTCGGCGCACCTTCCGACAGCGACCCGCGCCACGCGGAGCGTGTGCGCGACATGACCTCTCTCGTCCGCACCTACCTCCGCTGACCCTTCACATCCAACACCGAGGAGCCTTCCATGAAATCCCGTGCCGCCGTCGCCTTCAAGGCCGGAGAACCCCTGCAGATCGTCGAGATCGACGTCGCCCCCCCGAAGAAGGGCGAGGTGCTGATCAAGATCACCCACACCGGCGTGTGCCACACCGATGCGTTCACGCTCAGCGGCGACGACCCCGAAGGCCTGTTCCCGGCCGTGCTGGGCCATGAAGGCGCGGGCATCGTCGTCGAGTGCGGCGAGGGCGTGACCAGCGTGAAGCCCGGCGATCACGTCATTCCGCTCTACACCGCCGAATGCGGCGAGTGCCTGTTCTGCAAGAGCGGCAAGACCAACCTGTGCGTGTCGGTGCGCGCCACGCAGGGCAAGGGCGTGATGCCCGACGGCACCAGCCGCTTCAGCTACAACGGCCAGCCGGTCCACCACTACATGGGCTGCTCGACCTTCAGCGAGTACACCGTGGTGGCCGAGGTCTCGCTCGCCAAGATCAGCCCCGACGCCAACCCCGAGCAGGTCTGCCTGCTGGGCTGCGGCGTGACCACCGGCCTCGGCGCCGTCAAGAACACGGCGAAGGTGCAGGAAGGCGATTCGGTGGCCGTTTTCGGCCTCGGCGGCATCGGCCTGGCGGTGATCCAGGGCGCCAAGCTGGCCAAGGCCGGCCGCATCATCGCCATCGACACCAACCCGTCGAAGTTCGAGCTGGCCAAGACCTTCGGCGCTACCGACTGCGTGAACCCCAAGGATTTCGACAAGCCGATCCAGCAGGTGATCGTGGAGATGACGACCTGGGGCGTGGACCATTCCTTCGAATGCATCGGCAACGTCAACGTGATGCGCGCCGCGCTCGAATGCGCGCACCGCGGATGGGGCCAGTCGGTCATCATCGGCGTGGCCGGTGCGGGCCAGGAAATCTCCACCCGCCCCTTCCAGCTCGTCACGGGCCGCAAGTGGCTCGGCACCGCCTTCGGTGGCGTCAAGGGCCGCTCACAGCTGCCGGGCATGGTCGAGGACGCCATGAAGGGCGACATCCAGCTGGCGCCCTTTGTCACCCACACCATGCCGCTGACCGGCATCAACGACGCCTTCGACCTGATGCACGAGGGCAAGTCCATCCGCTCCGTGGTGCATTACTGATGGCGCACACTCAGCGCCGATGACCACCGCCCCTGCCATCGCCCCCTCGCTCGGCAGCCTGCACCGGGTGCGCGCCGGCGTACTCGACGTCGCTTTCTGCGAGAGCGGACCGGCCGACGGCACACCGGTGCTGCTGATGCACGGCTTTCCCTACGACGTGCATGCGTACGCCGAGGTGGCGCCGCGGCTGGCGGCACAGGGCTGCCGCGTCATCGTGCCCTTCCTGCGCGGCTACGGGCCGACCAGCTTCGTCGACGCAGCCACGCCGCGTTCGGGCGAGCAGGCGGCCCTGGGCGCCGATCTGCTCGCGCTGCTCGATGCGCTGGCCATCCCGCGCGCGGTGCTGGCCGGCTACGACTGGGGCGGGCGGGCCTGCTGCATCGTCGCGGCGCTGTGGGCCGAGCGCTGCGCAGGCCTGGTGTCACTCAACAGCTACAACATTCAGCACATCGCCTCGGCGATGACGCCGGCGGCGCCCGAGAACGAGCTGCGCTACTGGTACCAGTACTACTTCCATGGCGAGCGTGGCCGCGCCGGGCTGCAGGCGAACCGGGCCGAACTGTGCGAACTGCTGTGGCGGCTGTGGTCGCCCACCTGGCGCTTCGACGCGGCTACCTACGCGCGCACCGCCGCCGCCTTCGACAACCCGGACTTCGTCGATGTGGTGATCCATTCGTACCGCCACCGCTTCGGCCTGGTGCCCGGCGACCCGGCCGTCGCCGGCATCGAAGCGCAACTGGCGCTGCAGCCGCCGATCACCGTCCCGGCCATCACCCTCGACGGCGCCGACGACGGCGTGATGCCCGTCGGCGGCAGCGCGGCGCACGCCCACCACTTCACCGGCCCGCATGTGCACCGCGTGGTGCCCGGCGCCGGCCACAACCTGCCGCAGGAGCAGCCCGAGGCCTTCGCCCGGGCCGTGCTCGATCTGCTGCGGCCCGAGACCCTCGACCTGCCATGAGCGATACCGCCGCGTCCTTCCAGACTCTTTCGTCGCACGCCTGCTTCGGCGGCACGCAGCATTTCTGCTCGCACGATTCCCGCGAGATCGGCTTGCCGATGCGCTTCTCGGTCTACCTGCCGCCGCAGGCGCAACGGGGACCGGTGCCGGCACTGGTCTACCTGGCCGGCCTCACCTGCAACGAAGAGACCTTCATGATCAAGGCCGGCGCGCAGCGGCTGGCGGCCGAGCACGGCATGGCCCTGGTCACACCCGACACCAGCCCGCGCGGCCCGGCGGTCGAGCAGTTGCCCGGCGCCGCCGAGAGCTGGGACTTCGGCATCGCCGCCGGCTTCTACCTCGATGCCACCGCCGAACCCTGGGCCACGCACTTCCGCATGGAGAGCTGGATCGTGCACGAGCTGCTGCCGCTGGTGGCGCAGCACCTGCCCATCGATGCGCAGCGCATCGGCCTCTTCGGCCACTCGATGGGCGGGCATGGCGCGCTCACGCTGGCGCTGCGGCACCCGGGGCGCTTTGCATCGCTCTCGGCCTTCGCGCCCATCTGCGCGCCCAGCGAGTGCCCGTGGGGCGAGAAGGCCTTCGGCCGCTACTTCGGCACCTCGGAGGACGCGCGCGCCCAGTGGCTGGCCCACGACGCCGCAGCGCTCATGCAGTCGCAGACGGCCGCGCCCTACCCCGACGGCATCCTCGTCGACCAGGGCCTGGCCGACAAATTCCTGGCCGAGCAACTGCATCCGGAACGACTGGAAGCCGCCTGCGCCGCCGCAGGCCAGGCGCTCACGCTGCGCCGCCACGCCGGCTACGACCACGGCTACTACTTCATCCAGAGTTTCATGGCCGACCATTTCGCGCACCACGCGCGCACGCTGTGCCGCTGATTGCTATCGATTTCATAGCTGCTCGCGCCCACCGGGCGGGCGCTGCGGGCACTTTTTGCTCGTAAATCGCATGGCGCTCGCCGACTTCGACCGCTTGCAGCTGCACCCGTGGAGCGGCCACCGAGCGGAGCAAGTCGCACTCGCCGGCATCTGGCGCCGGGCCTGGTGCGCGGCACAGGGACACGGCGCCCCGGACATCGCGCCCATCGGTCACTGGCTGGGGCGGGTGGAGGCCGAGTTCGTGGCCCCTGTCGAGATTCACGTCGCCGAGCGTGGCGGCCAACCGCTCGCCTTCATGGTGATGCTGCCCGAGCGAGCCTACGTGGCGCAGCTGTACGTCGACCCGCATCGCCACGGCCAGGGCCTGGGCCGGCGCCTGCTCGATGCGGCCTGCCGCCGCATGCCGGCCGGCTGGCGCCTGCATGTGGCCACGGCCAACGCCATGGGTCAACGCTTCTACGAGCGTTATGGCCTCGCGCGCGGCGCGGTCGACCGCCACCCGACCACCGGCCGGGAGCGCGTCGCTTTCAGCTGGCGCCCATCACCGACAGGGCTGCCCAGGAATGAGTGAGAACCCGCGCGCTCCTGCAGCGCCTGCAGCGCACCGACGCCCACCGCCACCCGCCGTTCCCACGCGCGACGAGATCGCGTTGCTGCCGCTGTTCGAAGGTCTGCCGCTGGCCGCCATCACCGTCGTGCGCACGCCGGACGACGCGGCACGCGCGCGCGAGGCGCTGCTGGCCGCCGGCGTGTGCGGCTTCGACACCGAGTCCAAGCCCACCTTCCGCAAGGACGAGGTCAACACCGGCCCGCACCTGCTGCAGTTCGCCACGCGCGAGCAGGCCTGGCTGTTCCAGCTGCTGCGCGCCGACTGCCTGCCCGTGGCCGCCGAACTGCTGGCGTCAATGGACCTCGTGAAGGTGGGCTTCGGCCTCGACACCGACCGCACGCTCATTCGCAACCGGCTGGCGGTCGAGCCTGCCGCCGTGATCGACCTCGACCATGCCTTCCGCCGCCGCGGCCACCGACAGTCGGTGGGCGTGAAAAGCGCCGTCGCCCTCGTCTTCGGCCAGCGCTTCGTCAAGTCGCGCAAGGCCACCACGTCCAACTGGGCCGCCGCGCGGCTGACCGAGGCGCAGCTGCGCTATGCCGCGAACGATGCGTACGCGGCATTGCGGGTGTACGAGGCGCTGGGCATGGCAGCCGGACCGCGCTGATTCAGCCTGCGCCCTGCCACCGCAGCCACGCGGACACGGCGGCAAACAGCAACCCGACGATGGCCCAGGTACGGCTAGCGGGTTCGACGCGCCGGCCATCGCGCATCCAGCGCAGCAGCGCCGCCACCACGAAAAGCACCGCCGCCACGGCGAGGATGTCGCGCGCCGCCATGCGCCTCAGGCCCCCATCGCCGCCAGCCGTCGTTGTTGGCGTCCGGCCGGCGCTGCCGTGTCGAACAACGGCGTGCCCGGCGCCAGCAGGCTCAGGTGCACCGCCGCGGCACTGCGCTGGCGCTGGAAACCGTGGCGCAGCACGTGGAGACAGCGGCCGGACGAGGCCGGCGCGCCCATGAACCAGCGCACGCCGCCGACCAGGTGCTGCCCCTCGCGCTGCAACCAGGCCTCGAGCCGCGCGGGGTCGGGCCACGGGAGGCCAGCGTCCTCGTCCATCGACGTGTCGTCGTCATCGGGATCGTCGTTCGGGCCGAAGGCCGCTCCGGCGGCCGCATCGCGCTCCAGGTCGAGCAGCGCCAGGTCCAGGCCGGTGATGAGGCTGAAGGCCTCACCGGCGATGCGGGCGAGCGCCGGGTCGTCCATCTGGCGCAAGAGCCAGGTCAGAAAGCCGGCGTCGCCGGCCACGCCGATGCCGCGGATGAGCGGCCGCGCCATGGTGGCGTCCCGCGCGAGGGTGTTGAGAACGGTCCGCGCCTCGGCAGGATCGAGCACCTTCAGCAGCAACGACAGCGCGCGCCATTGCCCGTGGCCGGGCGCCAGCGCGAGGCATTCCAGCGTAGCCACGGCCTGTCCGCGGTGGCCCAGCATCACAGCGGCATGGGCGGCTTCGCCGGCGCAGCCCGCATCCGGATCATCCAGTGCCGACACGCACGCGGGCAGCCTGCCGCGATCGCCCAGCCGCGCAGCCACTTGCAAGGCACGCGCGCGCAAGGCCACGTGCTCATCCGCAAAGGCCGCGTCGAGTGCGGCCTGCGGATCGACGCCATGCATGCCACAGGCCGCCAGCCCGACCTCCCGCTGGAGCGCGCCCGACGAGGCGAGCAATGCACGGGTGATGCCCTGAAGACTCGTGGCGGACACCCAACCGAAAGCGGAGAAGAGACCGGGCCTCGACTCGGGCATCGCCTCCACCATGGCGAACAGCCGTTCGAGCCCGGCAGGGTCCCGGCGCTCGATGGCGCCGACCGTGGCCACGAACACCTCTGCCGATCCGGCCCGCGCCAGCGCCTCGGTCGCGATGCGTGCGCCGACCTCGCCAGCCACCGCGAGGCCGTCGAGGTGCCCGGCCATGCGTTCGTCGAGCCGGGCCAGCTGGTGGAGCCTGACGTGCGGCGCGCGGACGAGGTGCGTGCGCGTGTTGCGAAGAAGGACGGCATCTTCGGCATGCTGCGCGACAACCACCGGCACCGCGGGTCGGTTCATGCGTCGATCTCCGAGCGGCGACGCTCAGACGAGGCGCCGCCACCGAGCCCCGGCGGCCTTGACGAACACGTCTTTCTGACCGAGCGAGACCAGGCCGTCTGGGGCTTCCAGAAGATGCAGGCACGTCGCAGGAGCGTCGTCGACCATGTCCGGATCGGGCGACAGCCCGGCGGCACCCAGCCGATAGATGGCGAAGTCCGAGACCGCACACACCTCGCCATCCAGGACGGCGACGTCGCGAAGGTTCTCCCGCCGCGCCGTGTCGACCAGTCGCCACTGGTCCTGCCGGCCGCGCAGCATGACGCCGTCGTGACCCACCACGTAGACCGAACCGTCGGCGGCACAGGCCAGCGCCGACAGGTTCGCATTGGTCGGGCTGTCGGCTCGCCGCCACCGACCCGCGTCGCACCACCAGATCTCGCCTCCCCAGCCGACGGCGTACATCTCCGCGCCGCTGAAGCCACCGAGATCCTCGAAGCCCACGACGGGCGGGTCGGAAGGCTCGGGGCCCGGCCCGATGGACTGCCATCGCCCCGTCCCCTGGCGCCGGAACACGGCTCGGTTCATGCCACAGGCATAGACCTCGTCGTCGACCACGCTCAGCCGCCGCAGGTTGGCGACGGCCGGAAAGGTTCCGACGACTTCGTTCGTCGACGCAGGAAACAGCTCCCAGAAATCACCCTGCGGGCCTATGGCGACCACCACGCGTTCCCCACCCACAGGCTTGCTCGTCGCCATCGAGATCGCCGGCCAGTGGACGTTCTCGTCGTACTTTCTGAAGGCAGCCTCGCTGTCGGCCGCCTTGTAGCGAAAGAACGAAGCGTTGGGCGTGTCGTCGGCGACCAGGTCGTCGCGCTCCTTCGCGAAGAAGAAGAACCCGGCACTGGCGGCCGCGCCAGACAGGAAGGTCGATCCGTCGTGGTTCATGTTCGATCTCCAGTCTCAATCGTTGTCGGCGGTCTTCTTGGCCGCGTTGTAGGCGTCGTCGATCTTGCCCTTCGTGCCGTCGCTCAGTTGCTTGCTGTTCGACTGCCAGTGCTTGACCTGGGCATTCTTCTGCTCGTCCGTGAAGGACGCGTTCAACTGCGCCTCGATGCAATCGGCACTGCAGCCGCATTGCGCCGCCACCGCATCCGCGCACACCTTGTTGTACTGGGCAACGCTGCACTTGCCGGCACCGTCGAGCACGCCCGGCTTCGACGCCACGTGGTCGATGGCCGCGTGGTTCTCGCCATGCGAGCCCACGTGCTGGCTGGCACCTTCCAGGCAGACGCACAGGGCGGTGTCCTTGTTGTAGCCGGGCACACCTTTCATCATCATGCTCTTGGGGGGAATATGGTGCGGCGTCTGGCCGGGGCAGCAGCCGCCCTTCTGGGCATCGGGCTTGTACGGACGCAGCCCGCAGCGCATGGCCTTCACGCATTCGCTGGACTCGGCATCCTGCGTGGACTCCTTGCCGGCCTGCATCGTCCGGCTCTCGGTGGCCGTCCGCGTCTTGCCCGCGCGCTGCTGCGACACCGTCTTCTTGAGCGAGCCGGGACAGGGGTCGGCGCCATCCTTGCACTTCTCGCCGACCTTGTTCTTGTCGCCCTCGCACTTGTCCTGGACCATGGCCGGCACGGCGACCTCGTCGGTGTACGGCCACGGCGGCGTGTTCGGCCCCTGCGACGCATGGTTGTGCGTCGTCAGGTCCATCATGCGGACCACGTTCTCGCCCTCCACCTTCACGTCCATCGACCAGGCGGTGAAATACACCTTGCCCATGTTCTGGCTGGTCACCACGCCCTTCTTGGGCGCGCAGCCGGCCTCGTCGCCCATGCTGCGCTTGAAGTAGCTCTTGTTCTTGAGCATCACCTCCTGCCCCGAGATCTGGACCGACGTCGATCCCGAGGTGGTGTCGCTGGCCATGCCGGTGTTGGGGTACGGGATGGGCACGCCGGGCGGCGTCGCCGGCGTGGTGGGCGGGGTGAAGCACACGTCGGGAAAAGCGCAGATCGACTTGCCGGCCGCGGCCTTGCACGACACCTCCATGTTGTTGGCGTAGACCTGGTTGCTCATGCCGCTGCCTCGCGCAGCTGCAGCGCCATGGCGGCACGTTCACCGGCATCGTTCGACCAGTGTGCGAGGATGTTCGGTCCCCTGGCATAGCCCTTGGCGCACGCCGCCTGCGCATCCGCGATCACGCAGATGCCCGAGACCGCCCCCACTTCCCCGGTGCATTCGGCCGGATGCCAGAGGTCGAACTCCTCCTTGCGCTGGCGCAGCGTGCGCGACAGCGCCAGCGCGGCTTCCTTGAAGTAGTACTGCTCGCCAGACACGCCGGTGATGCGGAAGTCCATGTCGTGCATGCGGCAGGCGGCTTCGTCCAGGCAAGCCCGGATCGCGCCCGCCAGCCCTTCGGCCCGCAGGGGTTCGCCGCTGCCCAGGCGCGCGTGCTCGATACCGAACCCCACACCCGTGCACAGGAGCTCGCCCGCCAGCCATTGCGCGGGACCCAGCAACAGCGCGCCGCCCGCCTCACCCGGCATGAAGCCGTTGGAGTTGCCGGCCGTGAGCAGGCGGTCCTCGCGCTCGTAGTGGCTCAGCGCGGGCCACGACAGCAGGCTGTCGGCCGCCGCGACCACCACGCGCTGCGCCTGGCCGCTGGCCAGCAGCGCCCGCGCCTGTGCCACGGCCACGGCAACGGCCACCCGACCGCGCGCAACCGTGGCCGATGCCGGCGCGAAGTCGGCAGCCAGTTCTTCCTGCACGCGCGTGAGCAGCGCGTCGTCGAGCCCGGCGGCCCGCCCCGGACGGTCTTCCTCGGCCACGCACAGCAACAGGGGGATGCGGTGCCACTCGGGTTTCGGAATGCCTTCCAGTGCCTCGTCGACCGCCAGCGCCGCCATCTTCGCGAGCTTGGGCAGGCCGCGCCACGGGGCGTCGAGCTCGACCTGGTGGGCCATGATCCGGTCGCCGGCGGCGTCGATGAAGTGGGTTTCGGTGGGGTTGTTCAGCTTGCTACGGAAGGCCGCGCAGCTCGCCGGCGCGGAGAGACCGACCGCCGTGACCAGCCCCGTGCCCAGGATCGAGATGTGGTGCGCGCTCATCCGGGCACTCCAGCGTCGGCCTCCGCACTGTCCATCGGCACCATCACGACGGGAATGGGAAAAGAGAGTTGCTCGCGCTGCTGCCACCACTCCCTGCCCTTGCGTCCGACCAGCACCTGCGCGATCTCGAACAGGTCGCGGCGCAGCGGCCGGGCGACACGCCAGGTGAGACTGAAGCGCTGCGCATCGGGCTCGATCACGATGGTGTCCAGCTGTGCCGTGAGGTCCTCGCGGCCGCCCCGCTTGGGAAACACGTGCACCGGCGCCACCAGGTGCGGCAACACGAAGCGCGTGAGCCCCTGCGGCGTCAGGTGGCCCAGCACGACCTCGGTGGGACCGGCGTCGAAGTGGCCAAGGGGCACCTGCTGGTCCGCCGGCGCTGCCTGGTGGTAGCGCGGGTCGAAGTCCGGTGGCAGGAAGGGAAAGTGCGCCTCGAGCCAGTGTGCGTCGTAGGTGCCCGCCAACGCGGCGCGTGGCTGCCACCCGCGGCCGAGCGGGCCGAATGCCATGGGCCGGTAGCTGCCGTCGGGGCTGCGCACGGGGGCGTCGAGTTCTTCCGTCGCCGGCAGCGGCGAGCCCTCCACCCAATCGGGCCGCAGGTGCCGGTGGAAGCCGCGCCCGACCGGGTTGGGCAGGAAGGCCGCATGCTCGGCGGCATCCTCGTGGCGGTCGTCGACGCCGCCAAAAGCCACGTCGTAGGAAATGGACTGCTGCAGGAACAGGCCCGGTGGTGTTGCGGTCGCGCCGCCGATGCCGCATTCCCAGTGGCGTGGTCCGACCACTGCAAGGGACTTGCTCCAGCTGCCGATACGCAGGCCGGCCTGGAGGCGCGAGACGGGGCGCCCGCCCGGCGCATGCGCGCTGCCCTGCAGCAGGATGTCGCAGTGCGGCTTGTGGGGGGCGAAATCCGCTTCCTGCAGGGGGGCCGAGAAGCCTGGTGCAGCAGTGAAGGTGTCCGCCATCACCAGCGGCAACTGCGTCTCGTGCAGCGCGAAATGCACCGCGGGCTCGTCGGGTTCGGGAATGCGGAAGGTGCCCTTGACCACGATCACCAGCGACTCGTGTCCGCTCGGCGCAAGGCCCAGCGTATAGCCGGCGACCATGCGGGTGGCGTTGATCAACTGCATGGCCTGCGCCGTCCTCAGTTCAGTTGCACCGAACCGCCCTTGACGCGATTGACACCCGTCGACCGGCTCGACACGTAGGCGCCCTGGATCAGCACCTTGCCGGCGCGCGTCAGCGTGATGCTGGCCTTGCCGCAGCGCAGGACCAGTTGTTCCTTCGCAGTCACCACCAGGCGCTGACCGTCGGCGTCGACCTCGACCTGCGCGGGCGGGTCGGCCATCGGCCAGCCCGGCGTCCCACGCAGCACGCCCATCACGATCGGCCGCGCCGGCTCGCCTTCCTCGAAGACGAGCACCACGCCATGGCCGATGTGGCCGCCATGCAGATCCACGGCGGTGCGGGCGTGTACGGCCGCACCCGCGTCGCCGGTCAGGCGTACCAGGGCCGTGCAGCCGCCATCGGTCAGCGCGAGCAGCTCGCCGGTTTTCACCCCGGGTCTCGGGATCGCGAAGGGCATCACACCGGCGACGGCCTCGCGTGCCAGAAGGTCATGGACAGGTTCTCGTCGACTCATCGCGTCCTCGGCTCCTCAGTTCTGAAGAATCTTCGAACCCTTCACCACCACGTCGCTGCTCGCCTTGATGTTGATCTTTCCCGAGCCGTCGACGGTGATGTCCTTGCCCTTGATGGTGATGGTGCCGTCCTTCTTCATCGTGATGCTGGCGCTGCCGGTCTTGATCACCACGGAGTCGCCGGCGCTGATGACCAGGTTCTTGCCGACGCTCAGGGCATCGTCCTTGGCGACCTGGGTCGAGCGGCCGGCTGCCACCGCGCGGCTCTCGTCCTTGCCCACGGTGGTGGACAGGTTGCCGCCGACGGTGACGGAACGGTTCGCGCCGATGGTGCTTGACTGGCTGGCGCCGACGCTCACGGTCTGGCTGGCGCCGACGGTGATCGCCTGTGCCGCACCCACGGTGATCTCCTGTGCGGCGCCGACGGAGATCGTTTCGTTGACGCCCACCGTGTGCGTGCGCTGCAGCGCCACGGTGGCAGACTCGCTGGCGCCCACGCTGATCGTGCGGTTGGCGCCGATGGTGATCGACTCGTTCGCTCCCACCGTCTCGGTGCGGTTGACGCCGATGCCGATGGTCTCGTTGTTGCCCACGTTTTCGGTCCGGTTCACGCCGATGGTGATCGTCTCGTTGTGGTCGACGGTCTCGGTGCGGTCGTGCTTGACGTGCACGGTCTCGTCGTGGTCGATGGTCTTGGTGCGGTCGTGGCCGACCCAGTGGGTCTCGTCGTTCTCGACCTCGATGTCCTGGTTCTTCTCCGCGTGCAGGTACACCTGCTCCGAGCCCTTCTTGTCCTCGAAACGGAACTCGTTGCAGTTGGCGGCCGTGCCCTTGGGCGTGGAGCGGGTGCGAAAGCCGCTCTGCGTGTGCACGCCGAAGGGGATCGGCTGGTCGTCGTTGTAGACGCGGCCGACCACCAGAGGCCGGTCCGGGTCGCCGTTGAGGAAGTCGACGATCACCTCCTGGCCGATGCGCGGAATGAAGTAGCCACCCCAGCCCTTGCCCGCCCAGGGCTGGGAGACGCGCACGTAACAGCAGGACTTCTCGTCGCTGGCGTCGTAGCGGTCCCAATGGAAATGCACCTTGACGCGACCGAACTTGTCGGCATGGATCTCGTCGCCCGCCGGACCGACCACGATCGCAGATTGCGGGCCGGGCATCCTGTTCCTGGGCGTCACGCGCGGCGGACGGAAGGGGATGCCCGCCGGCATCAGGGTGAGGAGGAACGCGCTGACGCCCCGCACCTCGCGATCGAGCCCCGCCACCTTGGATCGGACGCGCTCCAGCACCGCGAGCGTCTGGACGTTCACCGCATCGCCGGCCAGCATGCCGCGCAGCGTCTCGCCGACGTCCATGCGGTGCAGGTCACGTTCCAACTCGACCCCTTCGTAGCCTGGATGCACCGCCACGAAACTGCACCCCGACACGATGTAGTCGCCGTCGCGCGTGTCGTCGTCGGGCGGCCCCTTGTAGGTGAAGGCCCGGCCCGCCGCGACATCCGGCCAGGCCGTGACGGCCCAGTGCCGCTGGCGGCGCGCCGCGATCTCCTCGCCGCGCACGCGCCCGATGGCCGAGAAGTTGGCATCGGCGAAATAACCGCCGGCGAACTCGAAGGCTTCGAAATCGCCGAGCTCGTGGACTTCGGCGGTGCCGCCAGTTGCAGCGAGCTTCTTGCGGATGCTCTTGAAGTCCGAATCGCGCGAGTCGTAGGTGCCGGTATCCAGTTGCTGCGCGTTGATCCAGTGGGTGATCTGGTTCGGCCGCCTCGCGCCCGTAGAGCCGGTCGCGAACTCCAGCGTGTCGACCACCGGGAGCTTGGCATGCGCCACGTCGCTGGCGTCGGACAGGTGCATGGTGCCCGGCGCATCGTGGGCGTCGAACCAGTAGTAGATGCCCTCCTCTTCCAGCAGACGCGAGAGAAAGTCGTGGTCGCTTTCCTGGTACTGCATGCAGAAGCGGTGCGCATCGTGCGCCTCGATGACGTTGTCGCTCGCGAGCTTCCTGAACCCGGCGATCGGGCTGTCCTCCAGCACCGCATCGACCATCTTCAGCACCGGCATTTCCTGCAGGATGCGGGAATTGATGCGCCGGGTGAGCAGCCAGAACCAGGAGCGCAGGCTGATGCGGTACTCGCTGTAGCGGCCGATGCTCTGGAGCCGCACGAAGCGCACGGCGTGCCCGTGGCAGTGGCGCTTGTGCAGTTGGCCGTCAGCGTCGGCGAATTCGATCACGACATCGAAGGCGTGGCCGAGGATGTCCTTGGCCGCGAGCGCTTTCGACTCGGACAGCACCGTCAACTCGTAGGCCGACGCGTGCGACAGGCCCTCGTGCCCCACGATGCTCCAGAACATCAGGTCGGCGGCAGCCGGCGACTCGCTCTCGATCCGAAAGGCTTGGGCGGGCAAGGGTCCTCCAGGGGTCGGCACCGGCACGCGGCCTGTGCGCGCCGCGTCCAAAGAGCGACTATCGACCGCACCGTGCCGTCCCCAAATACCCCCTATGGCCTATGACGAACACCGCACCGCCCCACCGCGTGCACCGGTGCTGGGCACAATGCCCTCTCGAAAGGAAGACACCCCATGAGCGACAGCAAGAGCGATTTCGGCCTGATCGGCCTGGCCGTGATGGGCCAGAACCTGGTGTTGAACGTGGAAAGCCGAGGCTTCCAGGTCAGCGTCTACAACCGCACCACCAGCGTCACCGACGCCTTCGTGGCCAAGAACCCCGGCAAGAAACTGGTTGGCTTCGATACGCTCGAGGCCTTCGTGCAAAGCCTGGCCAGACCCCGAAAAATCATGGTGATGGTCAAGGCCGGCGCGCCGGTCGACCAGGTCATCGAGCAGCTCATACCGCTGCTGGAGAAGGACGACATCGTCATCGACGGCGGCAACAGCCTCTACACCGACACCGAGCGGCGCGACGCCTACCTGGCCGGCAAGGGCCTGCGTTTCATCGGCGCGGGCGTCTCGGGCGGCGAGGAAGGGGCGCGCAAGGGCCCGGCGATCATGCCCGGCGGCCCCGCCTCCACCTGGGAGGTGATGAAGCCGATCTTCGAGAGCATCGCCGCCAAGGTCGACGGCCAGCCCTGCGTCATCCACATCGGGCCCGGCGGCGCGGGGCACTACGTGAAGATGATCCACAACGGCATCGAGTACGGCGACATGCAGCTCATCTGCGAGGCCTACGCGCTGTTCAAGGCGGCGGGCTTCACGACCGACGAGATGGCGGCCGTCTTCAACCAGTGGAACGAGGGCGACCTGCAGAGCTACCTGATCCAGATCACCGGCAAGGCGCTGGAGCAGAAGGACCCGGAGACCGGCAAACCGCTGGTCGACGTGATCCTCGACAAGGCGGGCCAGAAGGGCACCGGCCAGTGGACGCTGATCAACGCGGCCGAGCAGGCGGTGGTGATCAGCACCATCAACGCCGCCGTGGAGGCGCGCGTGCTGTCGTCGCAGAAGAAGCAGCGCGTGGCCGCCAGTGCCGTGCTTCAGGGGCCGACACCCGCTCTGTCGCTCGACAAGAAGGCGCTGGTCGACAAGGTGCACGACGCGCTCTATGCCTCCAAGGTCGTCAGCTACACGCAGGGTTTCGACCTCATCAAGACCATGGGCGAAAAGCGGCAGTGGGGCCTGGACCTGGGCGGCATCGCGTCGATCTGGCGCGGCGGCTGCATCATCCGCGCGCGCTTCCTCAACCGCATCACCGAGGCCTACCGCGGCGATGCGGCGCTGGCCAACCTGATGCTCGCGCCCTTCTTCAAGGAGCTGCTCAACCGCACGCAGCAGAACTGGCGCGAGGTGGTGGCGCTGGCCGTGAGCAATGGCATCCCGGTGCCGGCCTTCAGCGCGTCACTGGCCTATTACGACAGCTACCGATCGGCCCGCCTGCCGGCCAACCTGCTGCAGGCCCAGCGCGACTTCTTCGGCGCCCACACCTACGAGCGCATCGACAAGCCTGAGGGCCAGTTCTTCCACACGGAATGGCCTGAGGTGATCGAGTAAGGCCGGGTTGCGTTCAAGGCACCGGAACCGTTCGGGCCGAGCGTGTCGAAGCGCCGCACACGGCGTCGACAGGCTCGGCCCGAACGGTCCGCTTTGATGGAACCCTGGAGACCACTTGCCGCGCAGCGTCAGGCCGACTTGCCGCGCCCGCGCGCGGACTTGCGCGCGCCGCCGGCCGGGCCGCGTGGCGCCGGCGCCGGTGCCGCCGCAGCCGCCTGCATCTGCTCGAGGGCCGCAAGCGCATCCACCCGCGCCATGAAACGGTGCAGGCAGCCGGGTGCGACCTCGCGCATGAGCGTGAGCGAACGATGCAGCAGATGCTGCGAGTTGAGCGGCCCCGGGTTCTCGGGCAATGCGTCGACCGACTGCGTGAGCCGCCGCTCGGCGCTCAGGCCGGCCCAGACGCGACGCACATGCGCAAGCACCCTCGGCTCGGGCATCGCGGCGAGGCCCGCGCCCGGCGGGCCGGGCACGGGCGCCTCGCCGCGCGCCGCCGCCTGTGCGACGAGCCGAGCCGTCAAGGCGCCGAGCCCGCCGCCCTGAACGTCGGCGGCCTGCGGTGCCACGGCGGCCATGGCCGGCGGCTCGAGTTCGACCATCAAAGTGCGAATCCGGGCATCGAGGCGTTCCCGTGCCTCGCCCTCGTGCCGAGCCGCGCGTCGCGCCATCGCGGCCACGAAGCCGAAGCGCAGCGGCTGCGCAACGTCGGCGCCGGCCTGGCGCAACCGTTCGAGCGCGGACGCGTGGTCCTCAGCCACGGGTCGGCGTGCCGGGCTTGGCGGGCCGCGGCGTCGGCGCCATCTCGACGCGGCGGTTGCGCGCGCGCCCTTCGGCATCGGCATTGGAGGCAACGGCCTGCTCCGAACCGAAAGCGGCCGCGAACACCGACGAGGACGGCACGCCCTCCTCGATCAGCGCGCGCGTCACGGTGAGGGCGCGCTGCGCCGACAGCTCCCAGTTGTCGGCGAAGGGCTTGTTGCCGCCGCGCACTTGGCGGTCGTCGGTGAAGCCGCTCACCATGAGGATGTCGTCGCGCGCCTTCAGGTAGGCAGCCAGCGGTGCCGCCAGGCCCTTGAGCAGTTGCCGGCCCTCCGGCTGCAATTCGGCCGAGTTGAGCGCGAACAGCACGTTGCCGCTGATGCCGATGCGCCCGTCGGTCAGCGTGACGCGGCCGGCGGCCAGCGGGCCGGCCAGGGCCTCCTCAAGCGTCTTGCGGCGCTGGACCTCGGCCCGGCGTTGCTGCGTCTCGGTTTCCAGCTTGGCGGCGAGTTCGAGCTGCATGCCCAGTGCGCACACGAGGATCAGCACGAAGGCGCCGAGCAGCCCGGCCATCAGGTCGCCGAAGACGGCCCAGACCGGCACGTCGGATTCGACGCCGGTCTCGATGTCGATCGCGTCCTGGTGCATCAGGCCTCGCTGTCGGCAGTGGCGGTGGCGACGCTGGCAGCCTGCTCGACGCGCGCCGGCGACCGTGCCGCCAGCTGTTGCAGGTCGTCGAGGATCTGCTTCTGCGACAGGATGCTCAGGTCCACCACTTCGCGCGCCTGCGCCACGTAGTAGGCCAGCTGCTCGTCGCTGCGCGCCATGCTCTTGTCCAGCGCGCCCTCGATGCGCTGCAGGCTGCCGTTGAGCCGCTCGCTGGCCGAACCGAAGTGCTCGACCGCAGCGCCGAAGGCCTCGCCCAGGCTCGCGACCTCGACGGCACTGCCGGTGATCTGGGCCGACACCGCCGCCAGGCGCTCGCCCTGCGCGTCGACCGTCGCGGCGAAGCGGCCGCCCTGCGCGTCGACGGCTTCGGCAAAGCGCTCGCCGGCACGCTGCAGCACTTCGGACGAGGCGCTCACCAGCGCGTCGATGGCCGAGCGCTGCTCGGTGGAGGCATGGTTCACGGCGTCGAGCAGCGTGGCCAGGGTGCCGAGGATGCGGGTGCGCTCCTCCAGCATGGCGTTGTCTCGCACCATGCTGTCGGACAGCTTCTGGCGCAGTTCGGCGATCACCTCCGCGGCGGCGCGCGGCGCCTGCGCGGCCGTTTCGACCAGGCGGCCGATCTCGGCGATGGTGCCTTGCGCGTGGGCCTCGGTCTGCGCCGAGATGTCGCGCGCGGTGCGTGCCAGCGTGTCGCAGATCTCGGCCTGCTGGCGCCCGGTCTGCGCACCGGCTTCCTGCCAGCTCGCCTTCAGGCCGTCCGCCAGTTGCGCCAGCGACTGCGCCCACGCGTCCAGGCGCTGCGCGTCGCGCGCGGCCAGGGTGGCCTGCAGCTCGTCGTGGGCCCGGTCGACACCCTGCAGCAGTACGGCGGCCTGCTCGCCGAAGCCGCCGGCCGCGGCGGCCAGCGCCTGCTCGTTGCGCGACGCCAGCTGCTCGCCGGCGATGCGCTGCGCATCGAGCGCCTCGCTCCAGCGCTGCGAGAGCTGGCCGGCGATGCCGTCGAGCCGCGCCGCCACGCCCTCGACCAGCGCCCCGGAGCGATGGCCGAACTGTTCGGACGCCGCATCCACTGCCGCGCGCTGCCCTGCGGCTGCGCCGTCGACGCTGCGCACCAACGCGGCCGCCTGCTGTTCGAAGCTGGCAGCGGCCTGGGTCAGCGCCTCGCGCGTGTGCAAGGCCAGGGCCTCGCCGGTTTCGCGCTGCTGATCCAGCGCGCCAGCCCAGGCCTGCGACAGGCGCTCGGCCGTGCCGTCCAGCCGCTCGGCCACGCCGTCGACCAGCGCGACGGAGCGCTGGTCGAAGCGTTCGGCCACGCCGGCCAGCATGTCGCGCAGTTCGGCGGCCAGCGCCTGGCTGCTGCGCTGGTGGGTGTCCAGCGCGCCCTGCCAGGTCTGGGCGACGCCGGCGGTGGTGCGCTCGAAGCCGCTCGTCAGCCCATCGAGCTGGCGCTGGACCGATTGGCCCAGCGTGTCGTGCAGCGCGCCGGTCTCGCGCGCGATCTGCGCCATGGTGGCCTCGACCACGGGCTGGATGGCGGCGGCCGCGGTCTTCGCGCTGTCGGTGAGGCTGCGGGTGAGCGACCGGTCCACCGATTCGGCCAGCGCGGTGTAGGCGCCGGCGGCCTGCGCATGGAATTCGGACTGGCCCGCGGTCAGGCGCTGGGCGAGCACGTCGTGCTGCTGCTCCATGCGCTCCATCAAGGTCTGCAGGCGGTCCACGATCTGCGGCATGGCCTGGGCCTGCTGTTCCATCAGCCGGAAGCTCTGCTCGCGCTGGTGAACGGCCGAAAAGGGGCGCAGCGTGGTCGCGATGTGGGCATCGAGCGCCAGGCCGGCCTGTGCCCGCTCGCGCCGGTACAGCGCCGACACCAGCCCCAGCATGGCGGAGGCCGCGACGCCCGCCACCGAGGTGCCGAAGGCCAGCCCCAACCCCTGCACCGGCTGCGACAGGGCCGAGCGCATCGCTTGCAGGTCGGTCGTGCCGGCCAACGCGGCGCCGGTGCCGTTGAGCGTGACCACCA
The DNA here is from genome assembly GCA_018241185.1 of Pseudomonadota bacterium. Lineage (GTDB taxonomy): Bacteria > Pseudomonadota > Gammaproteobacteria > Burkholderiales > Burkholderiaceae_C > Xenophilus. The sequence continues at coordinate 63,235 of JAFEEH010000252.1, forward strand.
TGCCGAGGAAGGTGCCCAGCATGCCCAGCAACACCAACAGGCCGGCCAGGTAGGGCGTCATGGCCGGGCCGGGCAGCGCCGCGCGCTGGCCTTCGATGCGCAGGCGCACCGCGGACCGCAGCGACGGGTGCAGCGTCTCGAGCCAGGCGGGCAGGCTGGCGGGCGGCGTGCCCAGCGCGCCCACGGCCTGGGAGAGCGTGGCGGTCGCCTGCCGGAAGCGGTGCAGTTCCAGCGCGCCCATGACATAGAAGGCGGCGATGACCAGCGTCACGGTCAGCGCGAGCAGGTGGCTGCCGAGGTAGCCGGCGCCGACCCAGGCGATCACGGCCAGGCCGGCGAGGAATGCGAGAGGAGAAAGGAATCTAGGCATGCGTGAGGGTGATGCCCGGAGCGGGCTGGCGAAGCGCTTCGAGCAGCGCATCGACCGGTTGAAATCGAAAGTCCAGTTCGGCCAGCAGCAGCGCCTGCATGTCCTGGCAGAACCCGTCGAGCCAAGCTGTTTCGGGCGGCGCGGGCTCGGCGCGCGATTCGGCCTCGGCAACTGCCTCGGCCGCGGCGCTGCGCAGCCGCTTGAAATGCGCCTCCAGCGTGGCGGGCACGGTGCCCAGCAGCGTGCGTTCGCGCGCATCGAGTACCTGGCTGAGCACCGCCTCGACCGCGGCCAGCCGCGCGGCCTGGGGCGAGCGCGCCGCCAACCGGCCGCGCAGGCGCGCACACAGGGCGTCGACGCCGGCTTCCATCGCCTGCTGCCGGGTGAGGTAGCGCTGGCGGTAGGGCGCGAAATCCGTCGCCGGCGGCGCGGGCGTCTCGCCGGGCAGCAGCTGGCGTGGCGCGCGGCCAGGCGCGGCACTGAGCACGTTGTCGTCGCGGATCGAGCGGTCCAGCGCCTGGCGCAGTGCGGCGCATTCGCGCGCATCTGCATCGGTCGCCACCTGCCCGTTCCGCGCGACCGTTGTGGACGCCTCAGTGGCGGGCGCATTGAGCACCGCGGACAGGGAGATCGCGTCCGTCCAGCCCAGCCAATGGCTCAGGCGCTCGACGAAGGGCAACGGCGCTGCCGGCGCGGCGGCAGCGCGTGTTGTGCCTTCGGCCTCGCGCAGCCGCCCGAGCAGGCGGATCAGCGGCGAGTCGGCGAAACCTGTGCGCGTGGCCACGTGGACGTCCTTGCTCCCGAGAGAAAAACCGGGCAGTTTAACTGCCGCCCCCTCGCAGGCCCGGATTCGGCGGCTGTCGGGGCGCCCTGGCGGCGGCAACGGATTCCATGCATAAAATCGGCCTCCAACGCCCGTCCTGCTTGCGCAAACAGCTATCAAATCAATAGCACCCGAGCCCTGTCCGCCATGCGCATCGACCACATCGCCCTCTGGACCGAAGACCTCGCACGCTGCACCCGCTTTTACGTGGAGTACTTCGGCGCCCAGGCCGGTGCGGGCTACGAGAACCAGGCCAAGGGCTTTCGCTCCTGCTTCCTGAGCTTCGACGGCGGCGCGCGCATCGAGGCGATGAGCACCGACACCCTCGCGCCGCAGCGCGCCGAACCGGGCGCCCAGCGCATGGGCTGGACGCACCTGGCCATCGCGCTGGGCTCGGAAGCGGCGGTCGACGCCCTCACGGCCCGGCTGCGCGGCGACGGCTTTCCCGTGCTCGACGGTCCGCGCCGCACCGGCGACGGCTACTACGAGAGCGTGGTGCTGGACCCCGACGGCAACCGCGTCGAGATCACGGCCTGAGAACCTCCATGCCGCGCTGGCTGCTCCCCCTGGCCACGCACGCCGCCACGCTGGCGGTGGGCCTGGGCATCGGCACGGCGCTCGGCATCTACTGGCTGCCGATCCTCACGGCGCCGACGCCGCCCGCGCCGGCGACGCTGGCCAGCGCCGGGGCCGAGGCGCTGTACCGCGGCCACTTCCGACGCGACCTGAAGGACAGCGACTGGCTGCACTGGGGCGAGGGCGAGGTGCTGGTGGGCACGCGCAGCATCGCCCTGCGCGGACGGCTCGCGCCCGGGCCGGACTACAAGCTGTACCTCTCGCCGGCCTTCGTCGAGACCGAGGCCGACTTCCTGCGCCACAAGCCCTCGATGCGGCGCGTGGGCGACGTGAAGACCTTCGAGAACTTCGTCGTCCCGGTGCCCGAGGGCCTGGACGTGCATCGTTTCACCACCGTGGTGGTGTGGTGCGAAACCTTCGGCCAGTTCATCACCGCCGCACGCTACCGGAACGCCGAATGAGCCAGTTCACCGATGCCCTGCCCGAGCTCTTCGAATCGCTCGGCCGCGTGACCATCAAGCGCATGTTCGGCGGTGCGGGCCTGTGGCACGACGGCCTGATGTGCGCCTTGGTCGTGCGCGACACGCTCTACCTCAAGACCGACGAAACGACGCGGCCCTTCTTCGATGCGCTTCAGCTCCCAGCCTTCCGCTACGAGCGCGGCGGCAAGGTGATGGAGACCTCGTACCGCCAGCCGCCCGAGACGGTCTTCGAGGACCGGCAGGAGGCCGCGCTGTGGGTACGCCGCGCGTACGAGGCGGCGCTGCGCGTGGCCAATGCCAAGCCGGTGCGCGCTGCGCCGCGCAAGCGCGCACCGGCAAAGAAGAAGCGCCCGCCGCCCTTCCCGACAGCCGCGTCGACCGAGGCCCGGCCGACGGCACGTAAGATGCCCCGACGCTGAAGGCGCAGTTCGGCAAATGCTCTGTGCGTCGCACCGCTCGCCGGTTTGGTGCCAGCCCCCGCCAGACAACCATCCTTGCCAGCCTTGATCCAGTTTGCAGCGTATGTTTAGCGACGCCCGGATCTTGGTCGGGGTCGCCATGCTCTGCCCCTTGACCAATCGCAGCGCCTTGAGCTTGAACTCAGCGTGCAATTTGCCCTCATCGCTTTGTTCAATTTCGTTCTCCTCGTCTGAATTTAACCACTCAGCGACGATCCCGGTTCTTGGGGAACAAGGTTTAGCTAGTCCGCCCTGAACAATCCCGTTTTCACATGGACCTAGGCCGCCCGAATCGCGCTTGACCAACCATGGTGGCAAGGACGGCCCGCATCGACAGCCCCATGCGGACGCAATAAAGCCGCAGCGCGGCCAGAATCAGGCGCAGGTTGTGCCCGGCACCGCACATCAGCGCATGGATCGCATCGCCCAAGGTTGCTTTGAGCGGATTGCGCCCGAGCCACCCGTCCATCTTCATGTGCCCGATGGTCGGCTCGATGGCGCTTCTCCTGTCGATCATCGCCTTCAGTGCCTTGGTGATGCCGCGCCGCTGGCCCGAGCGCAGGATGCGCACCCCTTCGACTTCCACTCCCCGATAGCCCTTGTCCACGATCGCTGTGTACGGCGGCCTGTCCATGCCAGTAAGGATGCCCACCTGCTCCAGTTGCTCGGCCAGCTTGTGGCCGTCGTACGGGTTGCCCGGCATCGAGCGCATGCCCCCCACCAGCCCCTCCTTCAAGGTCGTGGCCACGCTGACCTTCACGCCGAACTCGTACGGGGTACGCGCCTTGCCCTTTGCGATGCATTCGACCTCCGGGGCGTGCAGCGCGTACAGCTTGTTCTTGTCCTTGGTGCGTTGGCTCAGGATGCGGCCAGTACGCTGCAGCAACTCCTGCACCTGGGCGCGCGCTGCCTCGGGCAGCGAGTCGAGCTGGCGCTGCACGTCCCGATGCACCCGGCCCACGCGGCTGCGCAGCGTGCGAAGGGCTTTGCGCATGCGCTTGAACTGCTTGGCGTGGGCATAGCGGCCAATCTGCGCAGCCAGGCGCGGGGCCACGCGGTTGTAGTTCTTGTAGTTCTGGCGAAGGGGCAGGCCGTGTTCCTTGGCTGTCTTTACCAGGTGCTGGCGGCTCTTTTCCAGAAGACGGCTGTCTGTGGGGTGCGCAACGGCCTTGGGCATGACGGTGGTGTCCACGATCACGCGCTGCACGCTGGCCTTGCTGATCAGCTTGCCGTGCCGGGCGGCCTCGATGGGGGCCATCAGCAGCGCCTCAACGCCTTCTTCGCCCAGGCGCTTTCTCCAGCGCGTCAGGCTGGACGGGTCGATGGGCGACTTGGTCTGCAAGTACACCTCGCCGCAGAAGAACTGCCAGTAGGGGTTCTCCACCCAGGTGTTCACGACCGCTTCATCCGAAGCATCGAAGGTGTGCTGCAGGTACAGCAGGCCGGCCACCAAGCGCGCGGGCAGGGCCGGGCGGCCGCGGCCGGACGTGAACGAGACGCTGAACGTGCGCTCGATCTCGCTCCAGTCGATCAGGCCGGCCAGTTGCACCAGCGGGTGGCGCATATTGATCTGCTCGTCCAGGCGCGAGCGGAACAACTCGCCCGTGGCGGGGTGCGAAGGCTTCGGGCGCATCGAAATCCTTGGGGAAATTTGCAGGAAAGCGGCTGGTGCAAAACCATACCTTGCAAATCGGGCCATGCCTATCGCGCAAGAACGCAAGGCGCATCAACAGCTTGCGTGTCGTTCAGGGCGGACTAGCTAATTTTTTCTGCCCGCTTAAATGACGAGGATAATTCTTCCATCCGCATCGCCTCAAGAAAGAACGCGATACATTGGATTTTTTCGACTCAGAGGTCGGCCAACCCTAATGTAGAAATTATTACCCTATCGTGGGGTAGTCTGTGTATCCGTTGCCGTTGCCGAAATAGTAGGTCAACGGATCAGCCACGTTTAATTCGGCGGCGCTCAAAAAGCGAGCGACGAGATCAGGATTTGCGATGTACAGCCGCCCAAACGCCATCGCATCAGCCACATTCTGGATCAGCAATTCTTCAGCGGATTTTTGGTCAAAATTTCCGCAAAAGACTAGGCAGCCCTTAAATGTTTCGCGCAGTCTCCGCCGGACGGACATTGTCAGTGCGGCGCCACCTGCCCAGTCCGGTTCTGCGACATGTAGGTACGCGACCTCCTTAGCATCTAGGCTGTGTCCTAGAAAATAAGCCATTTGCTCGGCCTCGCTATCGGAAATATCGTTAAATACCCCATTAGGCGATATGCGAACTCCCACTTTGTCTGCTCCCACGACAAGCGAAACCGCGTCCACGATCTCATGAAGAAGTCGGGCTCGATTTTCAATGGAGCCACCGTAGCGGTCTGCTCGAAGATTCGTATTCGTGGAGAGAAACTGGTTGATCAGATAGCCGTTGGCGGCGTGAATCTCGATAAAATCAAATCCGGCTCGCTTGGCGCGCTTTGCCGCTGTCGCGTACTGCGAGACGATCACGGTAACCTCATCACCTAGAAGTTCCCTTGGGGGCTCACAGAGTACTTCCTGGATTCTTCCATCCTTGAACACGCTCACTTTTGCGCGCCGCGTGGCTACGGCTGAAGGCGCGACCGGCTGCGCGCCGTCTGGCTGGTTCAGGCTGTGCGAGATGCGCCCCACGTGCCAGAGCTGCATCGCTATTCGCCCGCCGGCCTCGTGCACCGCTTTCACCACGCGGCCCCACGCAGCTTCCTGTACATCGGTGTAGATGCCAGGAGTGCCGAAGTAGCCCTTGCCTTGGGCGCAGACTTGAGTAGCCTCGGTGACGATCAACCCGGCGGTTGCCCGTTGCGCGTAATACCTTGCGGTCAGCAACGTCGGGCACTCTGCGCCGTTGGCTCGCATGCGTGTCATCGGCGCCATGAAGACGCGATTCTTCAGGGGTGTACCCGCTATCGTGATCGGCTGCAGAAGAGGCGATATCCGGTTCATTTTCGTTCCAGGTTTCAGGTCGCCTTGATGCGCCAGGGCGCCAAGACCTCGACCAGGTTCGCCTCGAACAGAAGGATGTCTGCCTGCCAGGCAAGAACCTGGACGATGGCCTTTCTCTCCGTCAGCGTTGTCACGCTGGCCTGCAGCCGGGTTTCCGCAATCACGGCGGGAGCCTTGAAGTCCATGTTCATGTGGACGGTGAGCACCTGCAGTCGATCGGGAATGACGGAGTACGTTGCGAGTCCGGCCCACTGGTCAACCAGGCCCGTGAGATATCCGCCAAAGATGTTGCCGGTAGGCATCGCGGCATGCGATGGTGGCGTGTAGACGCCGGAGAGCCGTCCGTATTCCCAGCTCGCAACGCACGGCGTGGCGAAGGGAAGGCCCATCGTCGCAATCGGGATCGGTGCGATGTCGGTGCCATCCACCACTTCATCCAATACCTTGCGGTATTTGGTCTTGATCTCGAGGCCGGGGAATTCCGCCGGGCGGTCGCTTTCGCGGACCAACAGTTCAACTTCAACCATCAGGTCATTCCTTCCATCGTCGTGGGTGAAACTTCCAGCGTCGAGAGCCAGTCTTCGAACTTCTCGATGCTGTCAACAATGAGGTGGGAGCAGGCGAGCACTGCCAGGTTCTGCCGCATGCCGGTGATAGCGACCACAAGCCGCCCTGCGTTGTAGGCCGTCAGCATCTCCGCGGCTGTTCCCATGCTTGGCTCGTTGTCGGGCAGGAACACGACGCAGACATCGCAGGTACCCGCCAGCGCGGTCTGTCGGTGGAATATCCGTGTCAACTCCATCAGCGCCGGGTCAAGGTCGGACCTGGCGACGGTAGGTGTCCGGCGCAGGGCGGCGTGCGCTTCGCGAATGCGCTCCCGGGAGGTCTGGAGGTTGTCCCACATCCGTTCGGCTGGGTCATGCACCACGGCATTCGGAAAGTGCTGCCGGATGGCCTTGGCGATCATCGGTCGATACGACTGGTCCGCGAGGTCCCGGCCGCCGCGAGCACCTTGCATGACACCCGCGAGGAAGAAGGACCGGGGAGGAGGAGACAGCATTTGAACTCCGGGAGTACCTGTGTTCATTCCCTCATCAACGGATAGGGCGCGAGAACACGGTCGTCGGGAGCGACCTTCGAGTAGACGCGTGATGTATGAAGAAGGAGGTCGACGACCTCATGTGCGCTCACGCCGACAACCCTGGCGACATTCACGAGGTCTTCATCGAAGCCGGGGGCGCCTGCTGTGCTCACTCTGCCTTGGTTGTCGCGGCTGATCAGCTGATCTTCGGTTGCCGGCTGCTCGGTTGTTACCCCGCAAAGCGGCAGGATGATCTCGCAGAGCGCTTGCCGCGGGAGATCCAGAACCCGTACCGAGAGGTTGTTCTGCTCCGGATGCACGAGCCGCGCGTGCGCGACGGGAAGCGGTGAGGGGAAGATGGCTACCTCATCGAGGCTCAGGCCGAAGGACCGATAGAGGTAGTTCTGCTGGCGCCGTGGGCTGAAGCGGGTGTAGTCGAGCTGCAAGGTTCGCTTCTCTACATTCAACACTGCCCGCATCTTTCCCCAACGCGCGAGACCTTCATCATCGATGCGTACGGGATACGCAGGGACGGAGGCCTCGATGCAGTCGCCGATCCGATCCTCGTAGTTCAGGACGAGCGGCGCCTTGTGCAGCAAGTAGGGGTCGAGCACGACGATCCCATGCTTGTCCGGATAGATCGATGCGACGTGACGGCCGTTGCGGATGTAGATGCCTTTCGGGCCCCCGATCGATTGAAGGTATTCGTCCGCCCGGACGGATTGCCGAACGCAAGACATTCCCCAGGTGGGTGCAAGAATTTTCTCGTCGAAGAACTCGAGGAACTGGGTCGCACTGTTGTAGGGAACGGAGCCGAGAGTGTGGGTCAGTGCCGCTTGAAAGAGTTCGGGATTTCGCTCGGAGGCAGGTTCCATTGCCTTCCCGTACCCTGCTTCGATCGGAGGATCACCGAGGCGCGAATGAATCGTTTCCATGGCGATCAGACAGCTGCAAGAAGGTTGAGGTGCTCGGTCAGGGCCCGGCGGAAGGCGAGCAGCGAGAACTGCGTTGCATTGCGGGGGATGTCGATGAAATCGATGCCGTTGTTCAGGTCCAGGTTGTTCTTCCTGATCAGGTCGTCGAACTCGCGCGCCTTCGCGGGATAGGTCCGCTTGGCGGTGATGTACTGGGAGATCACCCTGGACTGAAGCTCGACCGTCGGGAAGTGACCGCCGGTCGAATCGGTCATTCCCGCAATGAACAGGTCGTTGAACTTCTTGGAGAAGGCGTACAGGTAGAAGTCCGGCTTGTTGCCCTGCCAGTCGAGATCTGCGTTCGAGGCGAAAGGAATATGGATTTCATAACCCGTCGCCAGGATGACGATGTCGAACTCCTGCGTCGAACCGTCGCTGAAGCGTACGGCGTTGCCTTCAAAACGGTCGACGCCCGGCGCGATGGTGATTCGGCCATGTGCCGTGTAGTAGGGGACCAGCGTGTTGACGATGGCCGGGGTCTGCAATGGGCGATGGTCGGGCTTCGGAAGGCCCATGCGTTGTTGGTCGCCCGCAGAAAGACGCAGGAGCCAGCCCATGATCTTCGAAGCCCACTTGCCTGGAAGACCCAGTGAGCGCACCTTCATGCCTACCTGGTCTGCTGGATAGCCGGCGATGAACTTCGGATAGAAGTTATAGCCGCGGCGCATGCTGAGGACAACGCGGGGGGAGATCTGGCAGCACTCGACCGCTATGTCGCAGCCCGAGTTTCCGGCACCGATGACCAGCACCCGCTTGTCCGCGAACTCGCGCGCGTCCTTGTATTCGCAGGCATGGAGAACCCTGCCTGCGAACTCTCCCGGAAAATCCGGCTTCCTCGGATACCAGTTGTGTCCATTGGCGACGATGACATCACGAAACCATGCCTGTGTTCCGTCGGATGAACTGACCACCCATCCGCCATCTGTCGATCTCGCGATTTTTTCGACTGCATCGTTGAATCGGATGTGCGCTCTCAGTCCGAAGTTGTCGGCGTAGTCGTTGAGGTAGCTCAGCACCTGAGGATGACCGGGATAGACCGGAAATTCGTCCGGCATCGGGAAGTCGCTGAACGCAGTGATCTCCTTCGAGGTGATCGTGTGCGTGTTCCGGTACACCGAACTCTTGGGGTTCGCCCAGTCCCAGATGCCCCCGATGCCGGCATGCGACTCGTAGCCGACGAAGTCGATGCCCGCCGCCTTCAGGTTTCGCATGGCGGCCAGACCCGAGGGGCCTGCGCCAATGACCGCAACGTCGGGTTGCGACTCGTGTAGAGCTTTCATGAACGTTGTTCTCCGCGGGCAGCCACCATCCATATGGCGATGCATTGGGCTGCGGCGCCGGCCAGGGGAATGAAAAGCAAGGGGCCGTTCGTCGAGAGCAAGCCTCCCGCGGCGGCCCCCACGGCCATGCCGAGGTAGGTGGCCATGGTGTTGAGTGCAATGACCTGCACGGCATGGGGCGGGCTCAGTGAAACAAGACGAGAGGCTTGCGGTGGCGTGCATGCCCAGCCGGATGCGGCGAAGACAGCTACAGCAACGGGAAAGAGCCAGGCGCCCCAGGGTGGGCCGCTGAACACGGCCAGGCTCATCAGGAGCAACGAGGCTAGATGCGTGCAAAGAAAATACTGCAACGCGCGTACTGGTGTCCTGAGGAAATCGCTGAGCCTTCCACCGATGAGGTTCCCGGCGATAGCCGCTGCGCCATAGATCAACAGGACGAAGCCCGCCTTGTCCGGCGACCAACCGGTCGCCGACAGGCTGATCGGAACGATGAACGTGTACGTGGCAATGCCGCCGGCCATCCATACGAAGCAACTGACAAGAGCCCAGATCACATTGCTGTTTCGAAGCGGCGAGAGACGCTCTTTCAGCGAGAGGTTTCTGGACTGGAAGCTGGCTGGCATCACCCACCAGAGAGTCGCGGTAGCGGTCGCAGCCAGCGCCGCGATAAGGACGAAAGTCATCCGCCATGAACTCGCGCTCGCGAGCATCGCGCCCAAGGGGACGGCAGTGACGAGGGCGACTGTCAGTCCTCCCAGGACAAAGCTGCTGGCCTGGCCACGTTTCTCGGGAGGCAGCAGGTTAATCGCGGCGGCGACAGCGGCGGGTGAATAGGCTGCGGCACTCATTGCGGCGACCAGGCGCCACAGCAAGAGCCAGGCGTAGTGCTCCGACAGAGCCGCGGCAAGATTGGCGGCGGCGAAGACACCCATCGATGCGACGAGGATCGTCCGGAGAGATTTCCCGCCGAGCACGGCACCCAGAATCGGTGCGCTTATCGCGTAGGTGAACGCGAATGCCGACACAAGAAGGCCTGCCCGGGACAGCGGCACCTGCAGCCCTGTCGCAAGATCTGGAAGAATGCCCGCGATCACGAATCCGTCGGCGCCGATCGCGAACATCCCCAGTGCCAGTAACACTACCGATCCCGGCACGCTCAGGCCGGGTCGCTGCGGCGCTGCAACTGTCTCTGCGGGTCTCATCTGCGTACGGAGAGTTTCTGGTGGTTCACTGCATCGCCGCCGGACTGCTGCAGGACGACACGTGCGCCACGAGAAGTTCGATGGTGTTGAACTCGAAGAGTGCAGTCGGATCGACCGGGATCTGGAACGCCTGTTCCAGCTCCGCCGTGAT
>JAFEEH010000253.1 GCA_018241185.1 Pseudomonadota bacterium
AGGGCGGCCGCGGCCGTCCGGGCGACCGGCGCGACGCGCGAGGCGCTCCGGCAGGGCGTGGCAACGACCGCGGCGGCCCGCGCAGCGACGACCGCCGTGGCGGCGCCGACCGCTTCGGCGGCGACCGGGGTGGCCGCTTCGGCGACCGCCCGCCGCGCGAAGACCGTGGCCCGCGTCTGGGCGACACCGCCTTCCGCGCCCAGCGTGACGCGCTCGAGCACGCCCAGGCCGCCCTGCGCAAGCTGGCGGCGCAGGCGCAGGGCGAAGTCGTCACCCAACTGCTGGGTGCCTGGGAACAGCGCGACGGCGCGGCGCTGCCCAGCCCGCAGGACCTGGGGCGCGGCGTGTCGGCGTCGGTGCGCTCGCAATGGGCGCAGGCGATCGGCGGCGCGCCCGGTGGCGATGCCGGCGAAGCGCTGCTGCGCCTGGAAATGGCGGCCGATGTGCCCACGCCGGCCGACCAGCTCGACGCGCGCCGCGCGCTGCAGCTCAAGCTGCTGACCCAGCGCAACCAGCCCGGCCCGGCCGAAACCTGGGCGCAAGACGCCGGCCGTGTGCTGGCGACGGCGCACGATGCCGGCAGCGCACGCCGCCTGCAGAGCGCGCTGCGCACGCTGCTGCGCAAGGGTTGAGCCCAGGCGGCCTCGGCCGCCTTACTATGAAATTGATAGCCGCCAGCGCCCATCCGACGGGCGCTGGCAGCTTATTTTTCTTGAGGATTTGCTAAGGCGGATCTGAGCAATTCCGAGCGCGGCGCACATGCTCAAGCGCGGGCCGTGCGCCCTTCACCGTGGCTGAGGAAAAAGGCGTCGAACAGCGGCCGCAGCGTCAGCATCTCGGTGGCGAAGCGACCCGGGTCGACGAAATAGGCCTCGCAGGCGACGGCGAAGAACTCGCCCATCGACGAGGCCGCATAGCCGTCCAGCCAGGGCGGCTCGCCGCCGAAGCGCTCGGCCACGATGGCCTGCTCGCGGAAAGCGTCGTAGGCGGCCTGCATGGTCGTCATCCAGTGCGCGTGCGCCTCGCGTGCGCCCGCATGGCCGCCGAAGCCGGCCGGCAGCGGCGGGCAGCCGTCGACGCCACCGCCGCGCATGTCGATCTTGTGGGCGAACTCGTGGATCACCACGTTGAGGATCGGCCCCGTCGCCTGGCCGCCGCCTTCCTGTACGTGCGGCCAGCTCAGCATCACCGGGCCGTGCTCGCGCGCCTCGCCGATGATGGCCTCGTCGTACTCGTGCACCACGCCGGCCTCGTCGATGGCCACGCGCGGCGTCGTCACTTCCTCGGGCACGACCACGATGCCGACGAAATCGTCGTACCAGTCCAGACCCTTCAGCGGGGCATTCAGATGAAGCACCGGCAGCACGGCCTGCGCGGCGATGGCGAGCGCCACCTCGTCGGTGATGGTGAAGCCCAGGGCGCCGTGGAACTCCTTGTCCTGCAGGAAGCGGGCGGTGAGTTCACGCAGGCGCTGCAGGTCCTGGGCGTCGCGCCGCGCCAGAAAGGGGTAGGCGCTGAGCGTGGCCAGCCAGTCGGCCTCGGGAATCTCGGGAGCGGCCCGCAGGCCGCGCAGCCATCGGAACATCGGCGGGGCGCTTCAGCGCAGGTCGACGCGCTGGGCGCCGGCGGCCGACAGGCACAGCAGTTGCGCGCGCGGTGGATGGGCGGCGGCGTCCCAGTCGCTGAGCACGATGCGCGAGAGGCCATCGCCGAGGTCGTGGTCTGCAGGCCGGTGGGTGTGACCGTGAATCAGCGTGTCGGCACGGGCGGCACGCAGCCATTGCGCGGCCGCGGCGTCGTCCACGTCCGCCCACGGGTTGCGCGGGTCGGCCTTGCGGGCCTCGCTCTGGGTGCGGATTTCGCGCGCCAGCGCGCGGCGCTCGGCCAGCGGCCGGGCCAGGAAGGCCTGCTGCCAGCCGGGCGTGCGCACCTGGGCGCGGAAGGCGAGGTAATCGGTGTCGGCCAGGCAGAGCAGGTCGCCGTGGCTCAGCAGCCAGCGCCGGCCCTGGAAGGCCAGCACCGTCGGGTCGGCGATGAGGTGCACGCCGGTCGCGTCGGCCAGGCTTTGGCCGACGAGGAAGTCGCGGTTGCCGTGCAGGAAATGGACCGGCATGCGCCGGGCCGCGTCGCGCAGCCACTGGGCCGCGCGATGCTCGAAGCCGTCGGCCTCGGCCGCGTCGTCGCCGACCCAGACCTCGAACAGGTCGCCGAGGATGAACAGCGCATCGGCCGGCGTGGTCTGCAGGTAGCCGTGCCAGGCGTCGAGCGTGGCGGGCTCACCCTCCTGGAGGTGCAGGTCGGACACGATGTCGACCGTGCGCCACGATGCGGGCGCGCCCAGTTCGGCAAAGTCGACCGACTCGTGCCCCGACATCGTCGCGCCTGTCCCGGCCCGGTTTACTCGGAAAGGACCGTGGCCTTCTCGATCAGCACGTCGTCGACGGGCACGTCGTCGTGGAAGCCCTTGCGGCCGGTCTTGACCTTGCGCAGGGCGTCGACGATCTCGGTGCCCGAGACCACCTTGCCGAACACGGCGTAGCCCCAGCCCTGGGCGGTGGGCGCGGTGTGGTTCAGGAAGTCGTTCTTGGCCACGTTGATGAAGAACTGCGCCGTGGCCGAGTGCGGCGCGCTGGTGCGCGCCATGGCCACGGTGTACATGTCGTTCTTCAGGCCGTTGTTGGCCTCGTTGGTGATCTCGGCCTGCGTGGGCTTTTGCTTCATGCCGGGCTCGAAGCCGCCGCCCTGGATCATGAAGCCGTCGATCACGCGGTGGAACACGGTGCCGTCGTAGTGGCCGCTCTTGACGTAGGCGAGGAAGTTCTCGACCGACTTGGGCGCCTTTTCGCGATCGAGTTCGAGGACGACGGGGCCGTGGCCCTTGATGTTCAGTTCGACTTGCGGGTTGCTCATGGATGGACTCCTTCGGATGTTGGGTTGAAATGCCGCGGCCTGGGCCGCTGGACAGGCTCTTACTTGACCACGGTGGCCGAGCGGATCTCGACCGGGACGGTGGGCACGTCGCGCATGCCGCCCTGCACGCCGGTGGCGACGGCGCGGATCTTGTCGACCACGTCCATGCCCGAGACCACCTTGCCGAACACCGTGTAGCCGTGGCCGTCGGGGTTCGGTGCGTTGAGCATGTCGTTGTTCTTCACGTTGATGAAGAACTGCGAGGTGGCCGAATTCGGGTCGCTGGTGCGGGCCATGGCAATGGTGCCGCGGTCGTTCTTCAGGCCGTTCGATGCCTCGAGCGGGATCGGCGCACGCGTGGGCTTCTCCTTGAGCTGCGCCGAGAAGCCGCCGCCCTGGATCATGAAGCCGTCGATGACGCGGTGGAACACCGTGCCGTCGTAGTGCTTGTCCTTGACGTACTGGAGAAAGTTCTCGACCGTCTTCGGGGCCTTGGCCGGATCGAGCTCGAGCACGATGTCGCCGAGCGAGGTGGCCAGCTTCACGCGGGGTGCGCCCTGCGCGATCGCGGGCAGATGCGAAAGGCCCGCAGCCAGCAGGGCGGCGCAGGCGGCGCGGCGGGAGAACGAGGGAAGGGTCACGTCAGGCTCGCTTTCGGGGAACGAAGGATGGGTGAAGAAGGGGGCCGACCGCACCGGCGCCGCGCAGGGCGCCGGCGACGGTTCACTTGTTGCGCAGCAGGCGCGGCGGCGTGCCGGCAGCCGCGGGCAGGGCGCCCGCTTCCGCGGCCGCAGGCGTGCTGAAGATCTGGCGGATCAGCGTGAGCTTGGGCTGTACGCTCGCATTGGCGGTGGCGAACTGCTGCGCCCGGGCGTACTGCTGCGCGGCCAGGCGCGCATACACGTCGCCGAGGTTCTCGTGCGCGGTGGCGTAGTTGGGGTTCAGGCGGATCGCGGACTCAAGCGCGGCGCGCGCCTTGTCGAGCTCGCCGCGGTTGGCGTAGAGCGCGGCCAGGTTGTTGTAGGGCTCGGGCAGTTCGGGGTAGTCCTGCGTGAGCTTGGTGAAGGTGTCGATCGCCTCGGCCGGCTTGTTCTGCTCCGACAGGATCACGCCGCGCAGGAAGCGCATCTGCGGATCGCGCGGGTTGGCCTTGATGTATGCGTCGGCCTTGGCCAGCGCCTCGGCCGACTTGCCCGAGCGCAGCAGCGCGTTCACGTCGCCGTAGTCGTCGGCGTGTGCGGCACCCATGCCCAGCAGCATGCAGGCGAAGAGGGTGCTGGCGGCGAGGGCGCGCAGGGAAGAGGCGGGTCGGGCGGTGGGGGAGGGAAGGGCGGCGTGCGTCATGGAGCCTCGGAGAGCCTCGTGATGGGGGCGGCCGCTGCGCCGGGGTGTGCCCGCGCCGGTCGCCCGAAGTCGGCCAGACGGCCGCTTATACTTGCCGGATTGTAGCCGCGGGCCTCCCTCCGGCTTCCCTGCAATCCCCTGACGGAACGCAGTGCCGGGCCCGCACATTTGGCTGCACAATGCAGCGCCGTTCACTGGACGGCGTTCTGCTTTTGGGCCCGCCCGGCGGTGCCGCCCCCGAATCCCATGACCTTGCGCATCTACAACACGCTCGCGCGTGCATTGGAAGAGTTTTCGCCGCTCGAAGCGGGGCACGTGCGCATGTACGTGTGCGGGATGACGGTGTACGACCTGTGCCACATCGGGCATGCACGGATGATGATGGCCTTCGACGTGGTGCAGCGTTGGCTGCGTGCGAGCGGCTATCGCGTCACCTACGTGCGCAACATCACGGACATCGACGACAAGATCATCCGCCGTGCGCTGGAGCGCGGCATCACCATCCGCGCGCTGACCGAGGAGACCGTGGCGGCGATGCACCAGGACATCGGCGCGCTCGGCATCGAGCCGCCCACCATCGAGCCGCGCGCCACCGAATACGTGCCGCAGATGCTCGGGATCATCCGCACGCTGGAGGACAAGGGCCTGGCCTACCGCTCGCCCGATGGCGACGTGAACTACGCCGTGCGCAAGTTCCCGGGCTACGGCAAGCTGTCGGGCAAGTCGCTCGACGAGTTGCACGCAGGCGAACGCGTCGCGGTGCTCGACGGCAAGGAAGACCCGCTCGACTTCGTGCTGTGGAAGGCCGCGAAGCCGTCGGAGCCGGACGATGCGAAGTGGGAGAGCCCCTTCGGCACGGGCCGGCCGGGCTGGCACATCGAGTGCTCGGCGATGAGCTGCGCGACGCTGGGTGAGACCTTCGACATCCATGGCGGCGGTGCGGACCTGCAGTTCCCGCACCACGAGAACGAGATCGCTCAGAGCGAGGGCGCGCACGGCAAGCCGCTGGCGCGCTTCTGGGTGCACAACGGCTTCGTGCGCGTCGACAACGAGAAGATGTCCAAGAGCCTGGGCAACTTCTTCACCATCCGCGAGGTGCTGCAGAAATACGATGCAGAGAGCCTGCGTTTCTTCCTCGTGCGCACGCACTACCGCAGCGCGCTGAACTACAGCGACGCGCACCTCGACGATGCGCGCAATTCACTGCGGCGCCTGTACACCGCGCTCGACGCCGTGCCGCCGGCCGACATGGCCGTCGATTGGGCCGCCCCGCATGCGGCGCGCTTCAAGGCGGCCATGGACGAGGACTTCGGCACGCCCGAGGCGGTCGCCGTGCTCTTCGAGCTGGCGGGCGAGGTCAACCGTACGCGCAGCGCCGAGGCGGCGGGCCTGCTCAAGGCGCTGGGCGGCACGCTGGGCCTGCTCCAGGGCGACCCGAAGGCCTTCCTGCAGGCCGGCTCTTCGCTGGACGAGGCGACCATCCTCTCGCGCATCGCCGACCGTGCGGCGGCCAAGGCAGCGAAGGATTTCGCTGAGGCCGACCGCATCCGCGCCGAGCTGCTGGCCCAGGGCATCGTCCTCAAGGACGGCCCCAATGGCACGACGTGGGCCGCGGCCCAGTAATTGCTCCCGTTCCGCCGCCCATGTCGCCTGCCCGCAAGTCCGCTGCGCCCGCCGAGATCGAATTCGTCACCCCCGACTATTGGGAAGACGCCTGCAAGCACCTGGTCAAGAAGGACCGGGTGATGCGCCGCCTCATCCCCCAGTTCGGCGACGCCCGCCTGCAGTCGCGCGGCGATGCCTTCACCACACTGGCGCGCAGCATCGTGGGCCAGCAGATCTCGGTGAAGGCCGCGCAGTCCGTCTGGGAGCGCTTCGAGACGCTGCCGCGCAAGCTGACGCCGGCCAACGTGCTCAAGCTCAAGGTCGACGACATGCGCGCGGCCGGTCTGTCGGCGCGCAAGATCGAATACCTGGTGGACCTGGCGCTGCACTTCGACTCCGGCGCCGTGCACGTCGACGCCTGGCAGGACATGGCCGACGAGCTGATCATCGAGGAGCTGGTCGCCATTCGGGGCATCGGCCGCTGGACGGCCGAGATGTTCCTGATGTTCCACCTGCTGCGTCCCAACATCCTGCCGCTGGACGACATCGGCCTGATCAACGGCATCAGCACCAATTACTTCTCGGGCGACCCGGTGAGCCGAAGCGATGCGCGCGAAGTGGCGGTGGCCTGGGCGCCCTACTGCAGCGTGGCCACTTGGTATATTTGGCGGTCGCTCGAACCGGTCCCGGTTGCGTACTAAGACACAAAAAGGAGAAACGACGTTGGCGAAACGAACTTTTCTCGACTTCGAACAGCCCATCGCGGAGCTCGAAGGCAAGATCGAAGAACTGCGCTACGTGCAGAGCGAATCGGCGGTCGACATCTCTGAAGAGATCGACCAGCTTGGCAAGAAGAGCCTGCAGCTCACCAAGGACATCTACAGCGACCTGACGCCCTGGCAGATCACCAAGATCGCGCGTCACGCCGAGCGTCCCTACACCCTCGACTACGTGCACGAGATCTTCACGGATTTCGTCGAGCTGCACGGTGACCGCCATTTCTCGGACGACCTCTCCATCGTCGGTGGCCTGGCCCGCTTCAACGGCACGCCTTGCATGGTGCTGGGCCACCAGAAGGGCCGCGACACCAAGGAGCGTACCGCACGCAACTTCGGCATGAGCAAGCCCGAGGGCTACCGCAAGGCGCTCCGGCTCATGAAGACGGCCGAGAAGTTCAAGCTGCCGGTCTTCACTTTCGTCGACACGCCGGGCGCCTACCCCGGCATCGATGCCGAGGAGCGCGGCCAGTCCGAGGCCATCGGCCGCAACATCTACGAGATGGCGCAGCTCGAGGTACCGATCGTCACCACCATCATCGGCGAGGGCGGCTCCGGCGGCGCGCTGGCCATCTCGGTGGCCGATCAGGTGCTGATGCTGCAGTATTCGGTGTACTCGGTGATCAGTCCAGAGGGCTGCGCCTCGATCCTGTGGAAGACCAGCGAAAAGGCCCAGGACGCGGCCGATGCGCTTGGCATCACGGCGCACCGCCTCAAGGCGCTGGGCCTGATCGACAAGATCGTCAACGAACCGGTCGGCGGCGCCCACCGCGACCACCGCCAGATGGCGGCCTTTCTCAAGCGCGCGCTGAACGACGCGCTGCGCCAGGTCAGCGACCTCAAGCCGCGCGAACTGCTCGACCGCCGCTACGAGCGGCTGCAGAGCTACGGCCGCTTCGCCGACACCAAGGACACGGGCAAGTGAAACACGCCGCGGCGCGCCTCAACGCGCGCGGCGTGCGGCCCGCTCCTCCACCTGCGCCCTGAGGGCACCGTGCAGTTCCGGCGGCAGGAACTGCGTCGCCAGACGAAGCAGCAGCATGGCGACCACACCGTCGTCGAGCCAGCCGAGCAGCGGCACCACGTCCGGGATCAGGTCCACGGGGCTCAACACGTACAGCACCGCCAGCAGGGCTGTCAGCTTGGCGGCACCGGGCGTGCGCGGATCGCGCAGCATGGCCCAGACCAGGGCGAGTTCCTTGCGCATCAGCAGCCACAGACGTCCGAGTTTCCACATGGTGACGAAGTCCCTTCCGGTGGTGCGCCGATCGGCGCGGTCGATGTGCTCAACGTGGGGCGGCGTTCCGCGATGACAAGGCCACCCGTGCGCGTTCTTGCCAAGAATTGCGGGATGCGCCCTGTGGCGCTTGGAGGGGCCATCCGTGCCAGATGGTTCCCGGGAACTCGGGGGCACGCATGAGCACGGCCTTCGAATCGGCCATTGCGGCTTTCGATCCGGCGCTGCCCCTGGCGGTCGGCTTCAGCGGCGGCGCCGACTCCACGGCGCTGCTGGTGGCCTGCGCAGGGCGCTGGCCGGGCCAGGTGCGGGCCGCGCACGTCCACCATGGCCTGCAGGCCGCAGCGGATGCCTTCGAACAACATTGCCGCGCCCTGTGCGAGCGGCTGGGCGTGCCGCTGGAGGTGCTGCGGGTCGATGCGCGGCATGCGCCCGGCGACAGTCCCGAAGACGCCGCGCGCCGCGCGCGTTATGAGGCTTTTTCGGCCCTGGCGCAGGCGGGGCGGGCGGAAGGCGCTATCAAATCCGTAGCGCTGGGGCACCACGCCGACGACCAGGCCGAGACGCTGCTGCTGGCGCTTTCGCGCGGCGCCGGCCTGCCGGGGTTGTCTGCCATGCCACGACAGACGGAGCGTGGCGGCGTGACGCTGCACCGCCCGCTGCTGGCCGTGCCGGGGGCCGACATTCGCGCCTGGCTGGTGGCGCGCGGCCTGCCATGGATCGACGACCCCACCAACGCCGACACGCGCTTCACGCGCAACCGCATCCGGGCGGACGTGTTGCCGGCGCTGGAGCGCGCCTTTCCGCAGTTCCGCACGACCTTCGCACGCAGCGCGGCGCATGCCGCGCAGGCCCAGGCCCTGCTCGCCGAGGTGGCGGCGCAGGACCTGGCGGCGGTGGGCGAACCGCCGCGCATCGCCGCATTGCAGACGCTGTCCCGCGCCCGCCAGGCCAACGTGCTGCGGCACTGGCTGGTGCGCGAGCAGGGCGCGGCGCCCAGCGCGGCGCAACTCGGTGCGCTGCTCGACCAGCTCGCGGCCTGCACCACTCGCGGCCACGACATCCACGTCAAGGCGGGGCAGGGAGCGGTGCGCCGCGAGGGCGACGTACTGCGTTGCTACAATTGCCCGCCCTCGCCGAAGGCCAAGCGCTGATCGGTTCCTGAAGGGCATGCCGGCCCGCAGCGTCCGCTGCATCTGCCGGCAACTGCAGCGGCTTCCTTCTTCCCATTTCACCCATGGCATTGATCGTTCACAAGTACGGCGGCACGTCGATGGGCTCGACCGAGCGCATCCGCAATGTCGCCAAGCGCGTCGCCAAGTGGGCGCGCGCGGGCCACCAGATGGTGATCGTCCCCAGCGCCATGAGCGGCGAGACCAACCGCCTCCTCGGCCTGGCCAAGGAACTGGCGCCCAGCCAGCCCGGCGACGACTACCGGCGCGAACTCGACATGCTCGCTTCCACCGGCGAGCAGGCCTCGTCGGCCCTGCTGGCCATTGCGCTGCAGACCGAAGGGGTCGAGGCCGTGAGCTACGCCGGCTGGCAGGTCGGCATCCGTACCGACAGCAGCTACACCAAGGCCCGCATCGAGAGCATCGACGACAAGCGCGTGCGCGGCGACCTGGCCGAAGGCCGTGTGGTCGTCATCACCGGCTTCCAGGGCGTGGACGACGAAGGCAACATCACCACGCTGGGCCGCGGCGGCAGCGACACCTCGGCCGTGGCCGTGGCGGCCGCGATGAAGGCCGACGAGTGCCTGATCTACACCGACGTCGACGGCGTCTACACCACCGACCCGCGCGTCGAACCCGATGCCCGCCGCCTCTCGAAGATCAGCTTCGAGGAAATGCTGGAAATGGCCAGCCTCGGCTCCAAGGTGCTGCAGATCCGCTCGGTGGAATTCGCCGGCAAGTACAAGGTGCCGCTGCGCGTGCTGTCCAGCTTCACGCCCTGGGACATCGACATCAACGAAGAAGCCAAGTCGGGCACCCTGATCACATTCGAGGAAGACGAAACCATGGAACAAGCCGTTGTCTCCGGCATCGCTTTCAACCGCGACGAGGCCAAGATCTCGGTGCTCGGCGTGCCCGACAAGCCGGGCATCGCGTACCACATCCTGGGCGCCGTGGCCGACGCCAACATCGAGGTCGACGTCATCATCCAGAACCTGTCCAAGGACGGGAAGACCGACTTCAGCTTCACCGTCAACCGCAACGAGTACGCGCGCACGGTCGACCTGCTCAAGGCCAAGGTGCTGCCCTCGCTGGGCGCGACCGACATCGTCGGCGACACCAAGATCTGCAAGGTCAGCATCGTCGGCATCGGCATGCGCAGCCACGTGGGCGTCGCCAGCAAGATGTTCCGCGTGCTGAGCGAGGAGGGCATCAACATCCAGATGATCTCCACCAGCGAGATCAAGACCTCCGTCGTGATCGACGAGAAGTACATGGAACTGGCCGTGCGCGCGCTGCACAAGGCCTTCGATCTGGACCAGCCGACGGCTTGAAGCACCGCGGAAGCTGGCATAATGCGAGCTTCCTTCAGGAAACGTGACCGAGTGGCCGAAGGTGCTCCCCTGCTAAGGGAGTATGGGGTGTAGAGCCTCATCGAGGGTTCGAATCCCTCCGTTTCCGCCAGACAACCCCGCCCGTCGAAAGACGCGCGGGGTTTTTCTTTGGGCGGCTTCGTCAGGTGGCCATGGGCGCAGATTCGGCGCTGTCGGGATCGACCGGTGCCTGGCGGCGCTCGGCTTCGAGACGCCGACGGTGCAGCACACCGTTGACCTCCGCCCCGAAGATCAAGGTCGTCGCGCTCGCGTACAGGAAGACCAGCGTGGCCACCACGCCGGCAAAGCTGCCATAGACGAGCGCCAGCTTGCCGGCGGTGGCCAGCGTGGAAGACAGTCCGATGGCCGCCGCCACCCAAAGCGCGGCGCCCAGCAGTGCACCGGGCAGCACGGTGGAGAGGTACTGCCGGCGATCCGGCAGCCAACCGTACAGCAGCGCGTACAGCGCCACCAGGACGACATACGCCAGCAGATAGCGCGCACCGAAGTGCAGCCACAGCACCTCGCGGCTGCGGCCGAAGTTGCGCGCGAGGAACTCCCAGACATACGGCATGACGATCACCGAGCTGAAGATGGTCCAGGCGCCGAAGCCGACGACGATGGTGAAGAGCGTGACCTTGATGCGCGCCTTCCAGAAGGGCAGGCCGCGCTCGATGCCGTAGGCGCGGTTGAGCGCCGAACGCACCGCCTGCAGGCCCGAGGAGGCGGTCCACACGGTGGCGACCACCCCGATCGCCAGAAGCGCCTGGTTGCGCTGCGCCAGCACCTGGTCGATCACTGGCTGCAGCGCGCGCTGCACCACGCCGGGTGCGTACTCGAGCATGCGCCGTGCGATCGACGCCGCGTCGCCCGGCTCGCCGACGAAGCCCGCGCCCGAGGACAGCAGGATCAGCATCGGGAACATGGCCAGCACCAGCGAAAACGCCAGGCTGCCGGCCTGATTGGCGCTCTGGTGCAGGATGTAGTGCCGGATGGCCGACGCCAGCACCGCGACACCCGGGACAGCCAGGGCGGCGCGGCGCACGGCGGCAAGGAGTTGGCGCAGGCGGTTCATCGGCGAAGACCCAATCGTCTCCGCCGGGCAGGGGCTGCGCCGTCAGCGCGGGCGGGCGCGGGCCGTCAGCGAAGACCGGGCCGCCGCCTCTTCACACCACCTGCAGGCCCTTGAGGGCGGGGTCACCCGGCGGCGTGGCGATCTTCATGTCCTTGAGTGTCTTGACCAGCAGCCGCGCGACCATGAGATTGCGCTGCCGCTTGCTGTCGGCCGGGATCACGTACCAGGGCGCGTGCGCGGTCGAGGTGGCAGCCAGTGCCCTGCCGTAGGCGCGTTGGTAGTCGTCCCATTTTTCGCGCACGGCCAGGTCGCCCATGCTGAACTTCCACTGCTTGCCGGGCGTGTCGATGCGCGCCTGCAGGCGTCCGCGCTGCTCGTTCTTGCTGATGTGCAGCATGCACTTGACCAGGGTGGTGCCGGTCTCGGCCAGCAGCCGCTCGAAGTCGTTGATCTGCGCGTAGCGCCGCTGCGTCTCGGCCTTGTCGATCCAGCCTTCGACCACCGGCACGAGAACGTCCTCGTAGTGGCTGCGGTTCCACACCGCGATCTCGCCGGCGCGTGGCACGACCGCGTGGCAGCGCCAGAGGAAGTCGCGCGCCTTCTCCTCCTCCGTCGGCGCCTTGAAGGCCGCGACCCGCACGCCCAGCGGCGAGGTGCGCGAAAAGACCCAGCGGATGGTGCCGTCCTTGCCGCTCGTGTCCATGCCCTGCAGCACCAGCAGCAGCTTGCGGCGGCCTTCGGCGTGCAGCAGGTTCTGCAGTTCGTCCAGTTCCTCGGCCAGGGCATCGAGGCGCACGCGTTCGGTGGCCTCGTCCTCGAGCTGAAAGGGCGTGTCGCCGGGGTCGACGTGGGAGAGCTTGAAACGGCCGTCGGTGCCGACGCGGTAGTGCTTGAGGCTGCTCATGGCGGTAGGCGGAAGTGCAAAGCCGCCAGCCTACCCGATCCGCTTCGGTTTCAAGCCAAAAAGGGCTGCAGCGCCCGTCCGTCGGGCGCGAGATGCTATGAAAATCGTAGCACCACAGGTGTCAGCGCGTGTCGCCGTCCGAAGCGTCGTCGACGCTGGCGCTCCAGCGGTCGCCCCAGCCGTGCTGGCGCGCCGTGTCGAGGTGCCGCCGTTCGCGCTTGGTGGGGCGGCCCTGCTCGATGCTCAGCGCCGGTTCGCGCGAAACGCGCCGCGCATCGCGGGCGGCTGCCTGTGCGGCGAGGCTTTCCGGCGTTTCCTCATACAGCTGCTGGGCGATGGGGGCGGGGCCGCGCTGCAGGCTCAGCCCAAGCACGCGCACCGTGCGCGTGACGGGTCCCTGCCGCAGCGCCACGGTGTCGCCGGGCTTGATCTCACGGGCCGGCTTGGCCGATTCGCCGTTCACCTGCACGCGGTTCTTGCCGATCTCGTCGACGGCCAGCGAGCGGGTCTTGTAGAAACGGGCGGCCCAGAGCCACTTGTCGATGCGCATGCGCTCCATGAATTCGAAATCTGCGGCGGAAAGAAAAAACCGGTGAAGGCGGGACGAGCAAGTTGGCGTAGGTGGGGGCGTTGGCGGCCGGCTCAAGACGAGGCACTGCCGGCCTGCGTCACCAGGGGCAGCCGCACCACCGCATCGAGCCCGATCACGCGGGCGTCGGGCCCGAGGCGATTGTCC
The DNA here is from genome assembly GCA_018241185.1 of Pseudomonadota bacterium. Taxonomy (GTDB): domain Bacteria; phylum Pseudomonadota; class Gammaproteobacteria; order Burkholderiales; family Burkholderiaceae_C; genus Xenophilus. The sequence goes on from JAFEEH010000253.1 coordinate 13,133, forward strand.
AATGCGATCTCGCCGCCCAGTGCCTGCACGATCTCGCGACAGATGGCGAGACCCAAGCCGGAGCCGCGTGCCACGTCGCCCGCGGCGAAGGGCGCGAAGAGGCGCTGGCGCAGCTCGGCGGAGATGCCCGGGCCCGCATCGCGCACGCGCAGCACGGCGTTGGCGCCTTCGGCCGCGACCTGGACCGACAGCGGGCCGCCCGAGGGGCTGTGCTTGATGGCGTTGTGCAGCAGGTTGCGGCTGAGTTCGAGCAGCATCCATCGGTGGGCGTCCACGGGTGCCGGCGCCGTGTCGAGTTCGAAGTCGAGCGACTTGTCGGCGATCAACGGCGACAGGTCCAGCGCGACCTGCCGCACCATCTCGCCCAGGTCCAGCGGTTCCGATTCGGGCTGCTGGCGCAACTGCTCGATCTTGGCCAGTGACAGCATCTGGTTGGCCAGGGCCGTGGCACGCTCGACCGTCTCGCGGATCTCGCCGAGCGCCTGCGCGGGCGGCACGTCGCCGCGCTGGGCCGACTGCACTTGCGCCTTGAGCACCGCCAGCGGCGTGCGCAGCTGGTGCGCGGCGTCGCGCACGAAGCGCTTCTGGTGTTCCAGCAGGCGCTGCAGCCGGCCCATGACGCCGGTCATCGCATCGACCAACGGGAGCAACTCGCGCGGGGCCTGTGGCGCGGCGATGGGTGAGAGGTCGTCGGCCGCGCGCGCCTCGATCACTTCGCCCAGCGCACGTACCGGCCGGGTGGCGCGCTGGACGACGGCCACGGTGACGGCCGCCACCACCGCCAGCAGCAGCAGCTGGCGCCACAGCATGTCGACCAGCAGGCGGCGCGCCAGCGCCTCGCGCAACTCCAGCGTCTCGGCCACCTGCACGACGGCCATGCCGCGGCCGCGCGCGCTGGCCACCGGCTGCAGCAGCACCGCCACGCGCACCGGCTGGTCGTCGAAGCGGTCGTCGTAGAAATCGACCAGTGCCGCATAAGGCGGCCGCATGGGCAGCGTGCCGTGCCACACCGGCAGCTGCGCGAAGCCGGAGACCAGTTCGCCCGCCTGGTTGGAGACGCGGTAGTAGAGGCGGCTCTTGTTGTCGGCCTCGAAGGCCTCCAGCGCCGAATAGGGCACGGTGGCGCGGATGGAGGCCGTGTCGTCGTAGCCCTCCACGTCGAGCTGCTCGCCGATGGTCTTGGCCGAGGCCAGCAGCGTGCGGTCGTAGGCGGTGGTGGCCGCCGCCAGCGCCTGGCGGTACACGCTCACGCTGTTGATCACGATGAACAGCGCCACCGGGGCCAGCAGGCCCAGCAGCAGGCGAAAGCGCAGCGAGGTGCGGCGCATGCGCTCAGGCGGCGTCGGGTGCGGCCTTGAGCAGGTAGCCCAGGCCGCGCAGCGTGACCAGCACGGTGCCGGTGCCCGCGAGCTTCTTGCGCAGGCGGTACACCACGACCTCGATGGCTTCGTATTGGACCTCGGCTTCGCCGGGGAAGACCAGTTCGAACAGGCGCTCCTTGCTGACCGCATGGCCGGGCTTGGCCATCAGCGCCTGCATCAGCGCCAGTTCGCGCGGTGTGAGTTCCAGCACCTCGGCGCCACGGTAGATCGCGCCGCTGTCGGGTTCGTAGCGCAGGGTGCCGACCTCGACCGGCGTCGGCACGCCTTCGCCGGGGGCCGCATCCTGGCGGCGACGGCGCAGGGCCCGCAGTCGGGCCTCCAGCTCGTCGAGGTCGAAGGGCTTGGGCAGGTAGTCGTCGGCACCGGCGTTCAGGCCCATCACGCGGTCGCCCACCGTGCCGCGCGCCGTCAGCAGCAGCACCGGTGCGCGCAGACCGGCGGCGCGCGCCTGCGCCAGCACCTGCAGGCCATCGAGGTTCGGCAGGCTCAGGTCCAGCGCCACCACGTCGGGGTCCAGTGCGCGCCACTGGTCGAGTGCCAGCGCGCCGTCGCCGCACACGCGCACGTCGATCTGCCGGCGGCCCAGCGTGCGCTGCAGCGTCGTCTGCATGGTGGGATCGTCTTCGACGAGGAGCAGCTTCATGGCAAAGGGCAGGGCGTGCGGGCGCGGGCAGTGGTCGCCATCCTGCGGCCAACCGCGGGGGGCCGGGCCTGTGCGGGCCCTCAGTGATTACCCCGAGGCGCCCGACAGCCAACTGACAGCGGCGCGGCGCATCATAGCGGCGCTCAGGTTCCGCTCAGGTACCGTTCCAGCGATCCGATCCATACGACCCTAGGAGACATCGACATGCGTCGCGACACCTTCCTGAAATCCCTCGCCGCCCTGGCCGCCACCGGCGCACTGCCGCTGTCGGCCCACGCCGCGGCCAACATCAAGATGATGATCCCCGCCAATCCCGGCGGCGGCTGGGACACCACGGGCCGCGCGCTGGGCAAGGCGCTGACCGACGGCAAGCTGGCCGATACCGTGACCTACGACAACAAGGGCGGCGCCGCCGGCGCGCTGGGCCTGGCGCAGTTCGTGAACGGGTCCAAGGGCGACCCCAACGCGCTGATGGTCATGGGCGCCGTGATGCTCGGCGGCATCATCACCGGCAAGCCGCCGGTCAACCTGTCGCAGGCCACGCCCATCGCACGCCTGACCAGCGAATACAACGTCTTCGTGCTGCCCGCCAACTCGCCCTTCAAGACCATGGCCGACGTCGTCGCCCAGCTCAAGAAGGACCCGGGCAGCGTCAAGTGGGGCGGCGGTTCGCGCGGCTCCACCGAGCACATCGCCGCAGCCATGATCGCGCAGAAGGTCGGCGCCGATCCGTCCAAGATCAATTACGTGGCCTTCCGTGGAGGCGGCGAGGCGACCGCAGCCATCCTGGGCGGCAACGTCACCGTGGGCGGCAGCGGCTACAGCGAGTTCGCGCCGTACATCGCCGACGGCAAGATGAGGGCCATCGCAGTCACTTCGGCGCAGCGCCTCCCCGGCATCAACGTGCCCACGCTCAAGGAGCAGGGCATCGACGTGGAAATCGGCAACTGGCGCGGCGTCTATGGCGCCCCCGGCATCAGCGCCGAGCAGCGCAAGACGCTCACCGACCTCGTGCTGGCCGCCATGAAGACCCCTTCGTGGGCCGAGGCCATGAAGAAGAACGACTGGACGCCCGCCGTGTTGAGCGGCCCGGCCTTCGACAAGTTCGTCGACGACGAGTTCGCCAGCCTGCGCGCCACCATGACCAAGTCCGGCATGGTCTGAGGCCGCGCCGGGACGCCACGCTTTCGATCGCGTCACGCTGTCACACGCACCTGGCCTTCGGCCCGTGTGCCTCGGCACGGTGTCCCTCGCGGGTCCCGTGCCTTTTTTCGGCCCCGGCAGCGTGTCCGCCGCCTTTCCTCCGGAGATTCGAACCATGACAAACACGGACATTTCGTCCTCGCCCGGCGGCAACTGGCCGCAGACCCTCGTGGGTGCCGGCGTGCTGCTCACCGGCCTGGGCATGGCCTGGGGCGCCGCCGGCATCTCGTCCGAAGCCGGCTACAGCGGCGTCGGCCCCAACTTCCTGCCGTGGCTGGTGTCGATCGTGCTCACGATCTGTGGCGGCTGGATCGTCTGGGAAGCGCGCACCGGGGGCTTTCGCGAGATGGACGAGGACGGCGCGACGGCGCCACCCTACTGGACCGGCTTCGTCTGGGTTTCCGCCGGCCTGCTGCTCAATGCGGGGCTGATCACCACCATCGGCTTCGTGCTCAGCTGCACGCTGTGCTATGTGCTGGCAGTCCAGGGTCTGCGGCGTGCCAATGGCCAGCCGATCGCCAACGCGCCGGCCACCTGGATCAAGGACCTGCTCGTGGGCCTGGTGATCTCCGCACCCGTGTACTGGGCCTTCACCAAGTTCCTGGCGATCAACCTGCCGGGCCTGACCGCCACCGGCTGGATCTGAGGGAGCCCGCGCCATGGACATCTTCAACGCACTTCTGCAGGGCTTCGCGCAAGCCATCACCGTCAGCAACCTGCTGTGGTGCCTCGTCGGCTGTGCCCTGGGCACGGCCGTGGGGGTGCTTCCCGGCATCGGCCCGGCGGTGGCCGTCGCCATGCTGCTGCCCATCACCGGCAAGGTCGACGTCACGGCCTCGATGATCTTCTTCGCCGGCATCTACTACGGCGCCATGTACGGCGGCTCGACCACCTCGATCCTGCTGAACACGCCGGGCGAGACGGCGTCCATGGTCACGGCCATGGAGGGCAACAAGATGGCCAAGAGCGGCCGCGCCGGGGCAGCACTGGCCACCTCCGCCATCGGCTCGTTCGTGGCAGGCACCATCGCCACCGTCATCGTCACGCTCTTCGCGCCCTATGTGGCCGACTACGCCGTGAAGCTTGCGGCACCCGAGTACTTCCTGCTCATGGTGCTGGCGTTCACCACGGTGAGTGCGGTGCTGGGCAAGAGCACGCTGCGCGGCATGACCGCGCTGTTCGTGGGCCTGGGCGCAGGCTGCGTGGGTATGGACCAGATCTCGGGCCAGGGCCGTTACGTCGGCGGTGTGCCCGAACTGCTCGACGGGATCGAGATCGTGCTGGTGGCCGTGGGCCTGTTCGCGGTGGCCGAAGTGCTCTACGCCGTGCTGTACGAGGGCCGCGTGGTCGAGAGCCAGAACCGCATGAGCCGCGTGCACATGAGCGCACGCGACTGGAAGCGTTCGATCCCGGCCTGGCTGCGCGGCACGGCCATCGGTGCGCCCTTCGGCTGCATCCCGGCCGGCGGCACCGAGATCCCGACCTTCCTGAGCTACGCCACCGAGAAGAAGCTGACCAAGGACCCGCAGGACCGCGCCGAGTTCGGCACCACCGGCGCCATCGAGGGCGTGGCCGGCCCCGAGGCCGCCAACAACGCGACCGTGACCGCCGCGCTGATCCCGCTGCTCACGCTGGGCATCCCGACCAGCAACACCACCGCCATCCTGCTGGGCGCCTTCCAGAACTATGGCATCCAGCCGGGCCCGCAGCTGTTCACGACCAGCGCCGCGCTGGTGTGGGCGCTGATCGCGTCGCTGTACATCGGCAACGTGATGCTGCTGGTGCTCAACCTGCCGATGGTGGGCCTGTGGGTCAAGCTGCTGAAGATCCCCAAGCCGCAGTTGTACGCCGGCATCCTGATCTTCGCGACCGTGGGTGCCTACGGCATGCGGCAGAGCGCCTTCGACCTCTTCCTGCTCTACGCCATCGGCGTGCTGGGCGTGATCATGCGGCGCTTCGACTTCCCGACCGCGCCGGTGGTGGTGGGCATGATCCTCGGCCCCCTGGCCGAAGCCAACCTGCGCAACGCGCTGTCGATCGGCGAGGGCAGCCCGATGGTCTTCCTGCAGCGGCCGATGTCGATCGCGCTGATCGTCATCGTGCTGGCCGTGGTGATCCTCCCGCGCGTGGCCAAGCGCATGTCGGAACGCAAACGCAGGCTCGAGGCGGCGGCCTGATCGCCCACGCGCATTCTTCCAGACGAAAAGTGCCTCCAGCGCCCGTGGGACGGGCGGGAGGCGCTTCTTTTTTGATAGCACCGCGCTCTTCCGAACAGAAGAGGCTGGCAGCGAATGGGCGAAGGCGTTGCAGGCGGGCGGGCTTCTTGCTGCATCCGTGGCCTCGATGCCATCATCCGCGCCCGACATGACCGCCACCCGTGCCCTCGCCCCATCCCTTTCCCTGCTCGAGGTGCGGCCCAGCGGGGTGCATGGCCTCGGCGCGTTCGCGGCCGCCGATCTACCGGCGGGTACGAAGCTCGGGATCTATGCCGGCCGGCGCTTCACCGCGGTGCAGGCGGCCGCCATGGACTGGGACCGCGCACTGACCTACCTCTTCGGCCTGTCGGATGGCACGCTGATCGACGGCGGCCGCCGGGGCAACAAGATGCGTCATCTCAACCACGCCTGCGAGCCGAACTGCGAAGCGCGCGAAGTCCACGGTGCGCGCGGCCGGTTGCAACTGGCCATCCACACGTTGCGCGACGTGCGCGCAGGCGAGGAGCTCTTCCTCGACTACGCGCTCACGGTCGACGACGCCGAAGGACCGACGGACTACCCGTGCCACTGCGGCTCGCTTCGATGCCGGGGCACGATGGTGGCCGCACCGGCCGGTGCCTGATCGAGTCGACGGCGCGAAGAGGAAAGTACTCGCGCCCGTCGCCGAGGTTGATCGAAGTCGGCGCGCAAGGTAAAACCGCACACATCGCCCCGTTCCATCTTCGCGTTCGCATCGCTTGGGTGCGCTTCGCGACCTGGGGCCTGACAACAAAGAGAACCCGATGACCGATTGGATGATGGTGGCCGCTGCGGTGGCCGCCCTGGCGCTCGTGGGCGCGTGGATCTTCTGGCGGCTGCGACGCGGGCCCAAGGAGACCCCCACGGTGGCCCTGGTGCGGCGGCGCCGCGAACTGCAGTCACGCCTGCAGGACCTGGCCGGGCCCGAAAGCGACGGCCTCGTGCGGCAGGAGGCCCAGCGCATGCATTCGAGCCCGATGGACCTGCAGGTGCTCGAAGCCGCGATCGCGCGCGCCGAGAAGCTGGCCGCGACGCGGCGCTGAACGTGGGCGCCAGGCGCCCCGCACTCAGGGGCGGACGATGCGGTCGCCGGTCGGCGGCACCGCGATCACGGCCCGCCCGTCGGGCGAGGTCACGTAATCCGAGGCGCTCCGTGGCGGCGGCGCCCCCGGCGGCGTCATGACGATGGCGCGGCCGTCGGCCGATTCCTGAGGCACCGGCTGCGGCGGCGTGCCGCCATTCGCACGGTCGAGAAGACGGCCCGCATTGCGCACGCAGGCCTCGCGTTCCGGCGCAGGCCGCTGGCCGCTGTTGCATTGCGCGATCTGGCGCTCGTAGCGTTGCTGCGCGGCGGCGGGGCCCACGCTCTGTGCCATGGCGATGCCGGAGGCAATGAGAGCGCACGCGCCGAGCAGACCGACGGCCATGGAAGGAGGTAGGACGGAGCGCCGCATGGTGCTCCTAGGATGCATGGTGCAACACGCGCCGGCTGTCCGCGGGCACCGCCGTGCAAGGTAGGTGCGCGGCCTGCCGCGTTCAGCTGCGCGGGCGGGGTGGCCGCCTCCACCACAGCACCGTGGCCAGTGCCAGCAGCGCGGCGCCAGTGCCGACCAGCCAGCGCGGCCATTGCGGTGCGCGCGAGAGGATCTCCACACTGCGCACGAAGACGGTCTCGCAGGCGCCGTTGCCGGTGTCTTCGCGCACGGTCGAGGTGCCCCGCGTGAAGGAGAAGCCCGCCTCGTGGCTGTAGGCGGCGAGTTCTCCGGCGAGCCGCACCTGATCGCCAACCCGCAGTCCGCGCAGGCGGCGCGCGATCCCGGCGTCGTCGGTCAGCAGGTGGTTGTTCGACAGTGCGCGAAGGTATTTCGGCTGCCACGCGTCGGGGTCGTCCGTCTCGACGTAGCAAACGAACTGGCCGCTGGAAAAGCGCATCTTGCGGTAAGCGCCGTCGGCGGCGTTGTCGCCCCACACCAGGCACAGGTCGACGACGTTGAGATGGTCGTTGCTGGCGGCGTGGATCCAGTCGTACCAGGCGTCGCTGTCGTGACGGCTCACCACCAGGCCGGTGATGTCGTAGCGGGCCACGGGCGCGATCCGGTAGTCGACGCCACCTGCGTGCGCGGCGAAGGCCGGCAGCACGCCGTCAACTTGCACGGGCTCTGCGAGCACGTCGGGATGCAGGCGCGCCACCTCCGGCAGGTGGCCGCTGAACCACCCGCCCGTGGCCAGCGCACACAGCGCGGCCGCGAAGAGCAGGCGCAGGCCCATCGCCGCCGCGCGCCACTCAGGCGGCAGGCCGGGGCTCGCCGGCGTCGCGCAGGTCGTCGTCCGCGTGCGGGTCGGGCGGCTGGCGGCGCAGCTGGCGCACCTTTCGGCGCACCCAGTGCTCGAAGTCGTCGACGTAGGTGAACACCGCCGGCACCACCAGCAGGCTCAGGATGGTGGACGTGATCAGCCCGCCGATCACGGCGGTGGCCATCGGCGAGCGGAAGCTCGAGTCCGCCGCACCCCAGCCCACCGCGATGGGCAGCATGCCGGCACCCATGGCCAGCGTGGTCATGATGATCGGCCGTGCGCGCTTGTGGCAGGCGTCCAGCAGCGCCTCCCACCGGCTCATGCCGTGGTCGCGGCGCGCCACGATGGCGTACTCCACCAGCAGGATCGAGTTCTTCGTCGCCACACCCATCAGCATGATCAGACCGATCAGCGAGGGCATCGAAAAACTCTTGTTGGCGATCAGCAGGCCGACGAAGGCGCCGCCCAGCGACAGCGGGAGCGCGGCCAGAATGGTCGCCGGCTGCAGGAAGTCCTTGAACAGCAGCACCAGCACGATGTAGATGCACAGGATGCCGGTGAGCATCGCCAGCGCGAAGCCGGTGAACAGCTCGCCCATCGCCTCGGCATCGCCGATGTCGATGATGCGCACGCTCGCCGGCAGGTTCTTCACGGCCGGCAACTGGCGTACCGCCTCGGTCACGTCGTTCAGGCCGCGCGTGCCCAGCTCGATCTCGAAGTTCATGTTGCGCGCGCGGTCGTAGCGGCTGATGACGGCCGGCCCGCCGGCGAGTTCCAGCTTCGCGACCTCGCCCAGGCGCACCGGGCCGTGCGCGCCGGGCACGGCCAGGCGCTCGAGCAGCGACAGGTCCTGCCGCGCATCGTCGCGCAGCCGCACCATGATCGGCACCTGCCGTTCGGCGAGGTTCAGTTTGGCGAGCTGGTTGTCGTAGTCGCCCATCGTCGCCACGCGGAGCGTGTCGGCGATGGCGGCGCTGGTCACGCCCAGGTCGGCGGCGCGCGCGAAGTCGGGCCGCACCACGATCTCGGGCCGCACCAGACTGGCCAGCGAGGTCACGTTGCCGATGCCGGGGATGGTGCGCAGCTCGCGTTCCACGGCCGTGGCCGCCTCGCGCAGGGCGTGCGGGTCCTGGCTCGACAGGGCCAGCACGTACTTGTCGTTCGAGCCGCCCAGGCCGACGCCGTAGCGCATGCCGGGCAGGTCCTGCAACGCGGCGCGGATCTGCGCCTCGATCACCTGCTTCTTGGGCCGGTCGCCGCGCGGCGAGAGCTGCAGCGTGAGCGTGGCCTTGCGCGCCTCGACGAAGTTGCCCGAGAAGGGATCGGCCCCTGCGCTGCCCGCACCCACCGCGGTGTAGATGTCGTGGATGTGGTCGATCTTCAGCAGACGCTGGCGCACCTGCTCGGCCGCCGCCAGCGTCTGCTCCAGCTTGGTGCCGGGCGGCAGTTCGACGCGCACCTGCGTCTGCACGTTGTCGTCGGGCGGGATGAAGCCCGAGGGCAGCAGCGGGATCATCGCCAGCGAGGCGAAGAAGAACACCGTCGCGCCCACCATCGTCAGGAAGCGGTGGCGCAGGCAGGCCTGCACCCAGCGCATGTAGGTGGCCAGCCAGCCCGGGTCGCGCTCGCTCTTGTCGACGATGGGCTTGAGGATGTAGGCCGCCATCATCGGCGTGAGCATCCGCGCCACCACCAGCGAGGCGAAGACTGCGAGCGAGGCCGTCCAGCCGAACTGCTTGAAGAACTTGCCCACCACGCCGCTCATGAAGGCGGTGGGCAGGAACACCGCGATCAGCGTGAAGGTGGTCGCGATCACCGCGAGGCCGATCTCGTCGGCGGCTTCCATCGCCGCCTGGTAGGGCGTCTTGCCCATGCGCAGGTGGCGCACGATGTTTTCGACCTCGACGATCGCGTCGTCCACCAGGATGCCGATCACCAGCGACAGCGCGAGCAGCGTGATGATGTTGATCGAGAAGCCCAGCAGGTACATGCCGATGAAGGCCGGGATCACCGACAGCGGCAGCGCCACCGCCGAGACGATGGTCGCGCGCCAGTCGCGCAGGAAAAGCCACACCACGAACACGGCGAGGAAGGCGCCTTCGACCAGCAGCTTGATCGACGCGTCGTATTCCTCGGCGGCGATCTTCACGAAGTCCAGCGTGCGGGTGAGCTGGATGTGCGGGAAGTCCTTCTGCAGCTGCGCGAGCGCCTTCTCGACGCCGGCGCCCACCTCGACCTCGCTGGCGCCGCGGCTGCGCGACACCTCGAAGCCCACCACCTGCTTGCCGTTGAGCACCGCCGCGGCGCGCGGCTCGGCCACGGTGTCCTCGATGGTGGCGACGTCCTGCAGCGCGATGCGCCGGCCGTCGGTGAGCGGGATCTGCATGCGCCGCAGTTCGTCGGCCGAGGCCACGGTGGCGATGGTGCGCACCGGCTGCTCGGTGCCGCCGAGGTCGGTGCGGCCGCCCGCGCTTTCCTGCTGCACCTGGCGCAGGCGCCGCGACACGTCGGCCGCCGTGGCATTGAGCGCCTGCAGGCGCGCCGGGTCGAGCGCCACGCGGATCTCGCGCGTCACGCCGCCCACGCGGTTGACCGCGCCCACGCCCGGCACGGCCATCAGGCGGCGGGCCACGGTGTCGTCGACGAACCACGAGAGCGCCTGGTCGTCCATGCGGTCGGACGCGATGGCGAAGGCCAGCACCGGCTGCGACGCCAGGTCGAGCTTGGTGACGATCGGATCGCGCAGGTCGGTCGGCATGTCGGAGCGCACCCGGCTCACGGCCGAACGCACGTCGTCCACGGCTTCCTGGATCGGCTTCTCGAGCACGAACTCGGCCGCCACCGTGGCCGAACCGTCGGTGAGCGTGGTCGTCACGTGCTTCAGGCCCTGCAGCGTCGCGATGGCGTTCTCGATCTTGCGCGCCACGTCGTTCTCGAGCTGCGACGGCGAGGCGCCGGGCAGGGCGGCGGTGACGATGACCACCGGCAGGTCCATGTCGGGGAAGTTCTGCACCTTCATCTGCTTGAAGGAGAACAGCCCGGCCAGCGTCAGCAGCACGAAGATCATGGCCGCCGGAATCGGGTTGCGGATCGACCAGGAAGAGACATTCATGGGCGGTGCCCTCTCGATGCGATGAAGGGTGAGGTGGGCCGGTGGCTCACTTGGCGGCCGCCGGCGTGGCGCCGGCCGAGGGGTTGGCGGCCGGCGCGTCGCTCACGCGGACCAGGTCGCCGTCGTTGAGGAAGCCGGCGCCGGCCACCACCACGCGGGCGTCCTTCGCGAGCTCGCCGCGCACCTCGATGCGGTCGCCGACGCGGCGGCCGGCTTCCACGCGCACCTGGCGCACGTGCTGGTCGGGCTGCAGCACCATCACGGTGTTGAAGCCGTCGCGCGGCACCACGGCCACCTGCGGCACGGTGAGGGCCTCGCTCTTGCCCAGCAGGAATTCCCCGCGCGAGAACATGCCAGCCTTGACGCCCGTGTTCGCCTGCACGTCGGGGATGTCGACGTACACCAGCGCATTGCGCGTCTGCGCGTCCACCGTCGGCGCGATGCTGCGCACCTTGCCCGTGACGCGCGTGCCGCCCGGTGCGGTGATGGTGGCGGGCATGCCCACCGACAGCTTGCCGAGCTCGGCCGCACCGACTTCGGCGCGCCACTCCAGCCGGCCCTGGCGGATCAGCTTGAAGAGTTCCGTGCCTGCGCCGACCACGCTGCCCACGGTGGCGGTGCGCGACGAGATCACGCCGTCGTCGGGCGCGAGCACCTGCGTGTTGCGGTTGCGCACCTGCTGTGCGGCGAGCGATGCCTCGGCGGCCTCGACGCGCGCCTTGGCCGTCTGCTCGGCGGTCTGGTACTGGTTGATCTGCTGCTGGCTCAGCGCACCGGTTTGCGACAGGGTGCGCGCACGGGCGGCGTTGCCGGCCGCGTCCGAGGCGGTGGCGCGCGCCTCGGCCAGGGCGGCCTTGGCCTGCGCCACGTCGGCCGCGACCGTCTCGCCCGAGAAGGTCGCGAGCACCTGGCCCTTGCGCACGCGGTCGCCGACGTTCACGCGCACCTCGGCCAGGCGCAGGCCGCTGGACTCGGAGCCCACGCTGGCTTCCTGCCAGGCGGCGATGTTGCCGTTGGCGCCGAGCGTCACGTCCAGCTCGGCGGGCTCCGGCGTGGCCACGGTCACGGTGACGGCGGGCCGTGCCGCGGCGGCCTCGGCCTTGGCGTCCTTGGGGGGCGTGGCCTCGCCCTTGCCGCGCAGCGCGAGGGCTGCGCCGATGGCGGCCACCACGACCAGCGCCAGGACGATGAGGAGGGTGCGTTTGGAAGTTCTCATGACAGGGTTCGCGAATAACGGGGTGTGCGCTCAGGGGCGGGCGACGGGCGGGGCCTGGGGCTCGGGCGTGGCGGCGGCCTGCGCCTCGGGGCGCGTCCAGCCGCCGCCCAGCGCGCGGTAGAGCGACACCCAGGCGGTGGCGCGCTCGCGCTGCAGGCCCACGCGCGCGGTCTGCGCCGCGAAGAGGGTGCGCCGCGCGTCCTCGAGCTCGAACTGGCTGGCCAGGCCGCTGCGGTAGCGGGCCTCGGTGGCGTCGAAGGAGGCCTGGTAGTTGCGCACCGCGCCGTCGGCGTCGGTCGACCGGGCGTCGGTGCTCTGCAGGTTGACCAGGGCCTCCTCCACCTCCTTGACGGCGTTGCGGACGCTGGCGCGGTACTGCACCACCGCCTCGTCGTAGCGGGCCTTCGCCGACTCGGCGTTGGCGGCGCGGGTGCCGCCGTCGAAGATCGGCACCGTGAGCTGCACCGGGCCGATGCTCCAGCTGTCCAGCGTCTCGCGGAAGCCGCCGGTGCGGATCTGCAGCCGGCCGACGTTGCCCGTGAGGGACAGCCGCGGGTAGCGCTGCGCCTCGGCGGCACCGACGTCGGCACTGGCCGCTGCCACGGCCTGCTCGGCGGCGTACACGTCGGGCCGCTGGGCCAGGGTGCGCGCCGGCACCTGGTCGACCGGGTGCATGGCCGGCAGGGCGAGATCCCCCGGCTGCGCGTCGAGCTTGCGGGCAAGTTCGCTGGCATCCAGGCCCGTCATCGCGACCAGACCCTGGCGAAGCACCTGGCACTGCGCGCGCTGCTGCTTGAGTCGCCCCGAGGCATCGGCCGCGCCGGCGCGTGCCAGCGCCGCATCGGCCGGTGCCGTGAAGCCCGCCTGTGCCGAAAGATCGGTCAGGCGCGCGCTCTCCAGGCGCGAGCGGGTGTCGGACTCGGCCACCGCGAGTTGGCGTGCGCAGGCCCGTTCGGCGAAATAGGCGTTGGCGGTTTCGGCCGCCACCGACACGCGCGCCTCGTGCCATTGGGCGCTGCTTGCGTCCAGACGCGAGGCGGCGGCATCGCGGCCGGCACGCAGGCCGCCGAAGAGGTCGATCTCCCAGCTCGACTGCAGCCCGGCCTGTCCGATGGTGACGGGGGGAATCGAGGTCGAAGTGCCGGTCGCACCCGTTGTGCCGGTCCCGCCTGTGGCGCCCACGCCGCCGCCGACCCCGCTGGTGGGCGAGTTGCTGCGCGTGGCGGAGAGCACCCCGTCGAGGTTCGGTGCCAGCGCGGCGCCCGTCTGCACGCGTTTGGCGCGGGCTTCGGCGATGCGCGTGGCGGCGCTCGCGATGTTGGGGCTGGCGGCCTGCGCAGCCTCGATCAGCTCGGCCAGCACCGGGTCGCCCGCGTCGCGCCACCAGGTGGCCAGCGACGGCAGCGAGCCGGCGTGAGGCAGGGCGGCATCGGGCAGCGGCGCATTCCAGCGTGCCGGTGTCGGTGGCTCCACGGCAACGGGCGGGCGCGTCAGGCCGCAGGCGACCAGGGCAAGGGGCAGCGCGCACAGGGCGCCGAGACGGGGCATTCGGGTCATGGGAGCAGGGAGGTTCTTGGCGCCGCGTGGCGCGGGCGGGCCGGAGGCGTGGTGCGGGTCTTCGATGCCTGGCGGCGTCGCGCCTCGTCGGCCACGAGGGCCAGCGCATAGGCGCTCAGGCGATCGGCCCAGGTGTCGATGCGCGCGTCGCCCTCGAGCAGCTGGGGCTGCATCTGCTCGACCACATCGCGCATCACGAAGAGCTGGGTGGCCAGCCCGCTGATCGCGAACGCCAGCCGCTGCACATCGTCGTCGGCACGGGCCAGCTGGAGATGCCGGCACAGCACGCGCACCAGGGCCTCGTGCGGTGCCTTCACGTCGCGCTCCAGCTCGGTGGCCCATTGGCCGGTCGGCTCCAGCAGCTCGCGCAGGTGCAGGCGCATGCACTGGCGCACGATGTCGCCGTGCTTCAGCGGTTCCAGGTAGCCGGCCATGAAGATGCGCAGGGCCTCGGCGATCGGCAAGCCGGGCGCCTCGTACATGGCGATGAAGTCCGGCATCGCGCCGCCCATCGGCTCGGTGAAGGTCGCGGCGTACAGACCGGCCTTGTCGCCGAAGTAGTAGCTGATCGATGCGATGTTGGTGCCCGCCGCTGCCGCGATCTCGCGTGTGGAAGTCTTGGCGAAGCCCTTCTCGGCGAACAGGGCCAGCGCGGCATGCAACAGCCGCGAGCGCGCCTCCGCACCGTCGGATCGGGAGGCCCGCGACGCGGCGGAGGGCTGAGGCTTGAGGGAGGGCATGGCGCGCCGATTAGAGCACGCAGTTCAATCGTTTGATTGAATTAACCTTGCACGTCGGCGGGCCGTGTGCGTGGTCGGACGCACCCCGGCCGCACATGCAGCACGCGTGCCGCGGCCGATTCTGCTTTGAAGGGCGCCCGTGTGGGCCGGACGCGCGCCGCTGCTTACTTCGGCAGCAGGACCTTGTCGACCACGTGGATGACGCCGTTGGACTGGTACACGTTGGGGATGGTCACGGTCGCGACGCCGCCCTTGGCATCGGTCAGCGTGATCTTGTTGCCCTTGGTCTTGGCGATCAGCGTGCCGCCGGCCACGGTCTTGAGTTCGGCGGAGCCCTTGCCGGCCTTGATCTCCTTCTTGAGCTCGGCGGCGTCGAGTTTGCCGGGCACGACGTGGTAGGTCAGCACGCCGGTCAGCGTGTCCTTGTTCTCGGGCTTGAGCAGCGTGTCGACGGTGCCGGCGGGCAGCGCCGCGAAGGCCTTGTTGGTCGGCGCGAACACGGTAAACGGGCCGGGGCCCTTGAGCGTGTCGACCAGGCCGGCCGATTTCACCGCCGCGACGAGCGTGGTGTGGTCCTTGGAGTTGACGGCGTTGTCGATGATGTCCTTGGTCGGCGACATCGGTGCGCCGCCCACCATGACGTCGGCGGCCATGGCGCTGAATGCACCCGCCGTGAGTGCGACGGCCAGGGTCGCGGCAGCGATGCGGTTGAACTTGATCTGCATGGAGGTTCCTTCGGATTGGAGGCGCCGCAGCGAAAATGCGCCGCAGCTGTCCATCCATACGGCCGGGTGGCGCTTCCGGATTCAGATGGATGTGGCCCGACCCTCGCGCACCCCGGGCGCGCGGGGGGCAGACGCTACGATCCCGCTCCATGCCTGCCGCCTCCCCACCGTCCGCGCTCCCCCTCGACGCCGAAGGCATCCTCGCGCTGGCCGCGCGCTCCATGTTCCAGCTCTTCTCGAGCATGAGCCAGGGCATGTTCCTCATCGACCGCAGCGGCCGCATCGTGTGGGTGAACGAGGGCTACCGGCGCTTCCTGCCGGCGCTGGGTTTCAGCGACCTGAACCAGTTCCAGGGCCACATGGTGGAGGACGTGATTCCCAACACGCAGATGCGCCGCGTGCTGGAAACCGGCGAGCCGGTGCTGGTGGACCTGCTGACCAACAAGGCTGGCACCTTCGTGGTCAGCCGGCTGCCGCTGCGCGAGGAGCGGCCGGACGGGCAGGGTGAAGTCATCGGCGCGATCGGCATCGTGCTCTTCGACCATCCGCAGACCACGCTGCAGCCGCTGGTGAGCAAGTTCGCCTTGCTGCAGCGCGACCTGGACGAAGCGCGGCGCGAACTGGCCAGCCAGCGCGGCCGTGCGGCGCGCGGCGGTGAGCTGCCGCGCCAGGCCAAGTACAGCTTCGCCAGCTTCATCGGCAGCAGCCCGGCGGCCGTGGAGGTCAAGCGCCATGCACGCCGTGCCGCGCAGTCCACCAGCCCGGTGCTGCTGCTGGGCGAGACGGGCACCGGCAAGGAGCTGCTGGCCCATGCCATCCATGGCGCCTCGGCCCGCGCCGCCGGCCCCTTCGTCACGGTGAACATCGCCGCCGTGCCCGACACGCTGCTGGAGGCCGAGTTCTTCGGCTTCGCACCCGGCGCGTTCACCGGCGCCGACCGGCGCGGGCGCGAAGGCAAGTTCAAGTTCGCCGACGGCGGCACGCTCTTCCTCGACGAGATCGGCGACATGCCGTTGAGCCTGCAGGCCAAGCTGCTGCGCGCGCTGCAGGAAGGCGAGATCGAACCGCTGGGGTCCAACAAGCTGGTGCCCTTCGATGCGCGTGTGATCGCGGCGACCTCGCGCGACCTGCCGGCGCTGGTGCGCGAAGGCAAGTTTCGCGAAGACCTGTTCTACCGCCTGAACGTGCTGCCGCTGCGCGTGCCGCCGCTGCGCGAACGCCGCGCCGACATCCCGGCGCTGGTGGAGGCGCTGGGGGAGGACATCGCGCAGCGCACCGGCGAGGCGCCGCCCGAGCTGCTGCCCGATGCGCTGGCCCTGCTCGCAGGCCAGCACTGGCGCGGCAACACCCGCGAACTGCGCAACGTGCTGGAGCAACTCGCGATGCGCAGCGATTCGCAGCGCGTCGATGCCGCCGAAGTCGCGCGCGTGCTGGCCGAGACCGGGGTGGAGAGCATCGCTGCCTCCGAGCCCCTGGCCGTGCCGTCCGCGGCCGGCGAAGGCGATGAGGGGGCCCTACTGCTGCGGCCTCTGCCCGAGCAGGTGGCCGAGCTGGAGCGTCGGGCCATTGCGGCCGCGCTGGCCGCCACCGGCGGCAACAAGCTGGCGGCAGCCCGGCGCCTGGGCATCTCGCGCGCCACGCTGTACGACCGCATGGGCGAGCACTGAGACTGCTGGAGTTCAGTGGTGGAGCACGGCGCTCAGGCCGGACAGCACCATGCCCGCGCCGGCCAGCACCAACAGCCATCCGGTGAGGCGGCGCCAGGCGGCGGACGGGCGGCCGGGCGGGCGGCCGGGCGGGCGGTGGCCCGCGGGGCGTGTTCTGGATGTGCGTTCGGACATCGCGCGAGCATGGGCGCGCGGCACTGAGCGGCCCCTGACGCGCTGGCAGACCCTCGGTCGACTCGCCCGTGTTTTCCCTGATCGAAATGAAGACAATTGTCTGAAAGACAGACAGTATGGTTAGTTGCAATCGATCGGATTCTGGTCATTCCACTTCCTAAACACGGCCAATCGTCCGAAGCAGCCCGCTTTCGATGCTGGCACGAACTGTGCAAACTTCAGGCATTCATCCTAGGAGACATCCATGCACCGTCGCCATCTCGTTGCCCTGGCCGCATTGGCCGCCACCGCTGCCGCCGCGCCGGCCTGGGCACAGTCCAACGAAATCCGCATCGCCCACGTCTACAGCAAGACCGGCCCGCTGGAGGCCTACGGCAAGCAGACGCAGGCCGGCCTGATGATGGGCCTGGAATACGCCACCGGCGGCACCATGACCCTCAACGGCAAGAAGATCGTGGTCATCGAAAAGGACGACCAGGGCAAGCCCGACCTGGGCAAGTCGCTGCTCGCTGCCGCGTACTCCGACGACAAGGCCGCGCTGGCCGTCGGACCGACGTCGTCGGGCGTGGCGCTGGCCATGCTGCCCGTGGCCGAGGAGTACAAGAAGATCCTCGTGGTCGAGCCGGCCGTGGCCGATTCGATCACCGGCGACAAGTGGAACAAGTACATCTTCCGCACCGGCCGCAACTCCAGCCAGGACGCCATCAGCAACGCCGTGGCGCTCGACAAGCCCGGTACCACGATCGCCACGCTGGCCCAGGACTACGCCTTCGGCCGCGACGGCGTGAAGGCCTTCAAGGACGCGGTGAAAAAAGCCAAGATCGTCCACGAGGAATACCTGCCGCAGAACACCACCGACTTCACCGCCGGTGCGCAGCGCCTGATCGACAAGCTCAAGGACCAACCCGGCCGCAAGGTGATCTGGATCGTGTGGGCCGGCGCCGGCAACCCCTTCAAGATCGCCGACCTCGACTTGAAGCGCTACGGCATCGAGATCGCCACCGGCGGCAACATCCTGCCGGCCATGGCGAGCTACAAGCAGTTCCCGGGCATGGAAGGCGCGACGTATTACTACTTCGGCATCCCGAAGAACCCGGTCAACGACGCCCTGGTGTCGATGCACTACAAGCAGTACAAGGCGCCGCCGGACTTCTTCACCGCCGGCGGCTTCTCGGCAGCCATGGCCGTGGTCACCGCCCTCAAGAAGACCGGTGGCGACACCAACACCAACAAGCTCATTTCCACCATGGAAGGCATGAGCTTCGACACGCCCAAAGGCACGATGACCTTCCGCAAGGAAGACCACCAGGCCATGCAGAGCATGTACCACTTCAAGATCAAGGTCGATCCGGCCTTCGCCTGGGGCGTGCCGGAGCTGGTGCACGAGATCAAGGCGTCCGAGATGGACGTGCCGATCCGCAACAAGCGCTGACCCGGGATCGGACTTCCGGACGCAGAAGTCGCAGAGGTTTCGCAGAGGTCGCAGAAGAAGACTGCAAAGCTCTTCTTCTTGAATCTTTTGCGTCCTCTGCGAAACCTTTGCGTCCTCTGCGTCCGGTTCCCGCTCCCGCTCCCGACTTCTTACATGCTCCAGACCCAAGACCTCACCATCCGCTTCGGCGGGCACGTCGCGGTGAATGCCGTGAGTTGTGCCTTTGCGCCCGGCACGCTCACGGCCATCGTCGGGCCGAACGGCGCGGGCAAGACAACGTACTTCAACCTCATCTCGGGGCAGCTCAAGGCCACGTCCGGCTCGGTGCGGCTCGATGGCCGCGACCTGACGGGGTTGCCCGCGTCGGCGCGTACGCGCGCCGGCCTGGGCCGCGCCTTCCAGCTCACCAACCTGTTCCCGAACCTCACGGTGCTGGAGAACGTGCGCCTGGCGGTACAGGCCGCGCACGAAGGGCCGCACCGCCGCGGCCTCAACCTCTGGAGCATCTGGAGCGACCACAAGGCACTCACCGAGCGCGCCGACGCGCTGCTGGCCGACACGAACCTGAAGGCGCGCGAGCACGACATCGTCGCCAGCCTGCCGCACGGGGACCAGCGCAAGCTCGAAGTCGCACTGCTCATGGCGCTGGAACCGCAGGTCTTCATGTTCGACGAACCCACGGCCGGCATGAATGCCGCCGAGGCGCCGGTCATCCTCGACCTGATCCGCAGGCTCAAGGCCGACAAGACCAAGACCATCCTGCTCGTGGAGCACAAGATGGACGTGGTGCGCGAACTGGCCGACCGCATCATCGTGCTGCACAACGGCACGCTGGTGGCCGATGGTGAGCCGGCCGAAGTCATCGCCTCGCCCGTCGTGCAGGAAGCCTACCTGGGCGTGGCGAAGGAGGCGGCATGAGCGACGCATTGCTCACGCTCGAAGGCGTGCACACGCACATCGGCGCCTACCACATCCTCCATGGCGTCGACCTTGTGGTGCCCAAGGGCCAGCTCACGATGCTGCTGGGCCGCAACGGCGCCGGCAAGACCACCACGCTGCGGACCACCATGGGCCTGTGGCAGGCCTCGCAGGGGCGCGTGCGCTTCGCGGGCCAGGACATCACGAAGCTCACGACCCCGCAGATCGCCGACCTCGGCATCGCCTACGTGCCCGAGACCATGGGCATCTTCGCGGACCTGACCGTGAAGGAGAACATGCTGCTGGCCGCCCGTGCCGCGCGCCGCGCCCAGGACATGGACGACACGCGCCTGAAGTGGATCTTCAAGCTCTTCCCCGCGGTCGAGAAGTTCTGGAACCACCCGGCCGGCAAGCTCTCGGGCGGGCAGAAGCAGATGCTGGCCGTCTCGCGCGCCATCGTCGAGCCGCGACAGCTGCTGATCGTCGACGAGCCCAGCAAGGGCCTCGCGCCGGCCATCATCAACAACATGATCGACGCCTTCGCCGAGCTCAAGGCCAGCGGCGTGACGATCCTGCTGGTGGAACAGAACATCCACTTCGCGCAGCGCCTGGGCGATCAGGTGGCCGTGATGGACAACGGCCGCGTGGTGCACGCCGGCACCATGGCCGAGTTCTCGGCCGACGCGCAGTTGCAGCAGTCGCTGCTGGGGCTGGCGCTGTGAGGGGCGGGGACCGGATGCGGGCAGCCGTACGCGAAGGACGCGAAAGCCACGCGAAGGTCGCAAAAGAACTCCTTGAAGGGTGTTTTTCGCGTCCTTCGCGAAACCTTCGCGCCCTTCGCGTACGGGTGTCCGGCTTCGAGCCAAAACAGGCCACAACGCCCGCCAGTCGGGCGCGAGAGGCTATGAATTCGATAGCAAATCAACTGCGAGGACGTGCCGCATGAAGGCCCTCGATTTCGACTGGAAGCCGCTGCTGCTGGTGCCCGTGCTGGCGCTGCTGGCGCTGCCGCTGGTGGGTTCCACCTCCACCTGGCTCACCCTCACCGTGGCCGGTCTCGCGATGGGGATGATCGTCTTCATCATCGCCTCGGGCCTCACGCTGGTCTTCGGCCTGATGGACGTGCTGAACTTCGGCCACGGCGTGTTCATCGCGCTCGGTGCCTTCGTCGCCACCAGCGTGCTCGGTGCGATGGGGGACTGGACGCAGTCCACCTCCATCCTCACGAACCTGCTGGCGGTGCTGCCCGCGATGGTGGTGGCGATGCTCGTGGCCGGCGCCGTGGGCCTGGCCTTCGAACGCTTCATCGTGCGGCCGGTGTACGGCCAGCACCTGAAGCAGATCCTCATCACGATGGGCGGGATGATCATCGGCGAGGAACTCATCAAGGTGATCTGGGGCCCGGCGCAGATCCCGCTGCCGTTGCCCGAGGGCCTGCGCGGTTCGTGGCTGCTGGGCGATGCGGCGATCGAGAAGTACCGCGTGCTGGCGGTGGTCGTCGGCGCCATCGTGTTCGCGCTGCTGGCCTGGACGCTCGCGCGCACCAAGATCGGGTTGCTGATCCGCGCCGGCGTGCAGGACCGCGAAATGGTCGAGTCGCTGGGCTACCGCATCCGCCGCCTGTTCGTCGGCATCTTCGTCGTCGGCAGCGCGCTCGCCGGCCTGGGCGGCGTGATGTGGGGCATGTACCAGCAGAACGTGATCCCGCAGATGGGTGCGCAGGTCAACGTGCTGATCTTCATCGTCATCATCATCGGCGGCCTGGGCTCGACCACGGGCGCGCTCATCGGGGCGCTGCTGGTGGGCCTGATGGCCAACTACACCGGCTTCATCGCGCCCAAGGTGGCGCTGTTCTCCAACATCGCCCTCATGGTCGCCATCCTGCTGTGGCGCCCGCAGGGGGTGTATCCGGTGGCGGGGAGCCGATGAATACCGAATGCGGACTTCCGGACGCAGAGGACGCAGAGATCTCGCAGAGGACGCAAAAGAGTCAGCGAGAAATTCTTGAATGTCTTCTTTTGCGACCTCTGCGCAACCTTCGCGTCCTCTGCGTCCGGTCCCCGATCCCGATCCCGCATTCAAAGCCATGCTGACCCGTCTCCTTTCCAACGACCTCCCGCGCAACAAGGTGCTGGCGGTGCTGCTCATCGCGGTGCTGCTGGGGCTGGCCTTCGCGCCCTTTCTGTTTCCGGGGGTGAAGGCGCTGAACGTCGCGGCCAAGATCCTGGTCTTCATCGTGCTCGTGGCCAGCTTCGACCTGCTGCTGGGCTACACCGGCATCGTGAGCTTCGCGCACACGATGTTCTTCGGCATCGGCGCCTACGGCATCGCGATCGCCGCAACGCGCCTCGGGCCGAACTGGGGCGCCATCGCGGTCGGGCTCGTGGGCTCGCTCGCCGTGTCGATGGTGCTGGCGCTGGCCATCGGCCTGTTCTCGCTGCGGGTGCGGGCGATCTTCTTCGCCATGATCACGCTGGCCGTGGCCTCGGCCTTCCAGACGCTGGCCTCGCAGCTGTCGGACTTCACTGGCGGCGAGGACGGCCTGACCTTCAAGCTGCCCGAGCTGATCTCGCCGAGCTTCGAGTTCGCCGAAGACCCTTTCATGGGCGTCTCGCTCGACGGCCGGCTGCTGTGCTACTACCTGCTCTTCGTCGCCGCCGTGGTGCTGGTGCTGATGCTGCTGCGCATCGTGAATTCGCCCTTCGGCCGCGTGCTGCAGGCCATTCGCGAGAACGAGTTCCGGGCCGAGGCGATCGGCTACCGCGTGGTGGTGTACCGCACGCTCTCGGCCGTGCTGTCCGCGCTTTTCGCCACGCTGGCCGGCGCGATGCTCGCGATCTGGCTGCGCTACAACGGGCCGGACACGTCCCTGAGCTTCGAGATCATGATCGACGTGCTGCTGATCGTCGTCATCGGCGGCATGGGCACCATCTACGGCGCGGCCATCGGCGCGGTGCTGTTCGTGGTGGCGCAGAGCTACCTGCAGGACCTGCTGCGCCTGGGCAACGAGGCCGTGAGCGGGCTGCCCTGGCTGGCGGCGCTGCTCTCGCCGGACCGCTGGCTGCTGTGGCTGGGCCTGCTTTTCGTGCTGTCCGTCTATTACTTCCCGACGGGCATCGTCGGCAAACTCAGGGCCAGGAGCGCGCGATGAGCCAGCAGCCTTCTTCGCACTACGCGACGCTCTGCGGCCGCGAGACCCACTGGGTGGAGTGGGGCGCCCCCGACGCGCCCGCCGTCATCGCCTGGCACGGCCTGGCGCGCACCGGCCGCGACATGGATGAATTGGCGCAGCACCTCGTGGTGGCAGGCTACCGCGTGATCTGCCCCGACACGGTCGGGCGCGGCCTGAGCCAGTGGAGCCCGCTGCCCGACGAGGAGTACACGCTGGCCTTCTACGCCCGGCTGGCCGATGCGCTGTGCGACCACCTGGGCCTGGCGCGCGTGCACTGGGTCGGCACCTCGATGGGCGCGGCCATCGGCACTGTGTGCGCCTCGGGCCTCGTCGTGCCGGCCATGAAGGGCCGCATCGCCAGCCTGGTCCTCAATGACAACGCGCCCGAACTGGCCGCGCCGGCGCTGGAGCGCATCAAGGCCTACGCCGGCACGCCGCCGGCCTTCGACACCGTGCAGGAACTCGAGGTCTTTTTCCGCACCGTCTACCGACCCTACGGCTGGCTCAGCGATGCGCAGTGGCGTCGTCTCACCGAGACCTCCACGCGCCGCCTGCCCGACGGCCGCGTAACGCCGCATTACGACCCGGCCATGGTGCGGCAGTTCACCGCGCACGAGAACGACTACCTGATCTGGAAGCACTACGACGTGCTCGACCTGCCCGTGCTGCTGCTGCGCGGCGCCGAGTCCGACCTGGTGCTGCCCGAGGTGGTGGCGCGCATGAAGACGCGCGGCCCCGGCGCCGTCGGCCGCCTGCAGGTGATCGAGGTGCCGGGCTGCGGCCATGCGCCGGCGCTGAACGTGCCCGACCAGCTGAACGCGGTCGAAACCTTCATCCGCGCGGCCGGCTGAACGCTTTTCAAGCCAAAAGTGCTCGCAGCGCCCGCGGGACGGGCGCGGACAGCTATCAAAAGCGTAGCAACACGCTTTCTGGCGAGAATGCGCGGCCCACAAGAAAACGCCGGGCCGCCCCAAGTTTTCTTGCCCCACGGGGCCGGGCTGGGCGGAGCCCGGCCCTCCGGCCCCAACAACATCCCGGAGAACTCCCGCCATGTCCATCTCGCTCTACGACGCATCTGTCCCCGTCTTCATCCGCGGCCTCGACCAGCTCACGCATGTGCTGGGCAAGGGCCTCGCGCATGCCCAGACCCAGGGCCTGGACCCCGCCACGCTGGTGCAGGCCCGCCTGGCCCCCGACATGCTCACGCTGGCCGGCCAGGTGCAGCGTGCGAGCGACGCGTCCAAGCTGGCCGCAGCCCGCATCGGCGGCCTGACGGCACCGAGCTTCGCCGACACCGAGAGCACCTACGACGAGCTGCTGGCCCGGGTGGCAAAGACCCGCGACTTCCTGGCCGGTGTCGACCGCGCGGCCATCGATGGCCAGGAGTCGCGCGAGGTCCGGCTGAAGGTCGGTGACAGCGAGATCGTCTTCGACGCGCAGCGCTACTTGTTGCAGTTCGCGATTCCCAACTTCTTCTTCCACGTGACCACCGCCTACGACGTGTTGCGCCATGTGGGCGTGCCGGTGGGCAAGCGCGACTACCTGGGCCGCTGACCCGCGCGGCGCGTCGCTCGTCCGGCGCCCTGCGGGGCGCTTTTTTTTGCCCGCTTGAAACCTGCAGGGTGACGGCAACGAACTCACGGACATGTTGCCCGTCCACCTGCCGGCCGAGGCCGCGCTGGCGTTTGCTGCCGGCCTGCTGACCATTGCCGCCCCGTGCGTGCTGCCGCTGCTGCCGGCCGTGCTGGGCGGCGCGCTGGGTGCCACGCGCTCGCTCACGCGGCCCTTGTGGATCGTGGCCGGCTTCGTGGCGGCGTTTGCCGGCGTCACGCTGGCGTTCGGCGCTTCGGCGACCTGGCTGGGGTTGACGCCCGACGGTCTGCGGCATGCCGCTGTCGCGGGCCTTCTGCTGTTCGGGGTGCTGATGGTCTGGCCCGCGCCAATGCGGGTGCTGGCGCGCCACGGCAGCGCATTCGGCGGCGCGGCCGCGCGCTGGGGCGGGGTGGGCGAGGGCGCCGTGGGCGCGCTGCTGCTCGGCGCCTCGCTGGGCGCGGTGTGGACGCCCTGCGCCGGCCCGGTGCTCGGCGCCATCCTCACCCTGCTGGCCACGGCACCGAGCGGCAACGCGGCGGCCGCCCTGTTGCTGAGCTATGCCGTGGGCGCGGGCGTGCCGATGCTGGTCATCGGCTATGGCGGCCAGTGGGCGGCGCGGCGCGTGCGCGCGGTGGCGGCCCATTTGCTGACGCTGCAGCGCGTGTCGGGCGTGCTGCTCATCGTCGTGGCACTGGCCATGGCCTTCCAGGTCGACGCCCTGGTCGTCAGCTGGCTCTCCCGATTTCTTCCTTCCCTTTCGCAAGGACTGTGACCATGACCGATGCCGCCATCCCCCGCTTCACGCGTCGCGCCGCGACCGTCGCCACCCTGGGCTGGCTGGCGGGCGCGCATGCGGCCGTGCCTGCCGCGCCGCTGCCCGACCTGGGGCCGGCGGTCGAGTTCACCGGCATCGACCGCTGGCTGGGCAGCGACCCGCTCACGATGCAGGGCCTGAACGGCAAGGTGACGCTGGTCTATTTCTGGACCTTCGCCTGCGTCAACTGCCTCAACACCATGCCGCACGTGGTGCGGTGGTACGAGCGCTACCGTGAGCGCGGCTTCGTGGTGGTGGGCGTGCACACGCCGGAGTTCGCCTTCGAGCGCGTGACCGCCAACGTGGAGTCGGCCCGGGAACGGCTGGGCATCCGCTTCCCGGTGGCGCAGGACAACCGCTTTGCCACCTGGCAGGCCTGGCGCAACCAGTACTGGCCGGCCTTCTACCTGGTCGACCGTGCCGGGCGCGTGCGGCGCAGGCATTTCGGCGAGGGCGAGTACGACCAGATGGACGCCGCGATCCGGGCGCTGCTCGCGTCGGGCTGAACCCGGCGCTGCACGCGCCGCGGCGGGCGCCGGATCACAGGGGCAATTGCGTGGTCGACAGCACTTCCTTGAGCACCATGAAGGTCCGCACCTGCCGCACGCCGGGCAGGTAGAGCAGCTGCTCGGCGTGCAGCCGGTTGTAGCTCTCGTTGTCGCGCGTGCGCACGAGCATGAAGTAATCGAACTCGCCCGTGACCACGTGGCATTCGAGACAACCCGACACCTTCTGCACCGCCTTCTCGAAATCGGCGAAGGACTCGGGCGTGGAGCGGTCGAGCACCACGCCGATCATGACGAGCATGCCGCAATCCAGCGCCTTGGGCGACAGGAGCGCGACCGTGCCGCGGATGAAACCCAGTGTCTTCAGGCGCTCCACGCGCCGCAGACACGCAGGGGCGCTGAGGTTCACTTTGGCGGCCAGCGCCACGTTCGACACCGAGGCATCGCGCTGCAACGCGCGCAGGATGGCGCGGTCGGTGCGATCGAGCTCGCTCGGCGGAAGAACTTTTGTTGCGCTCTTGGTCATTTTCATGAAATGAAAAGCATCGAGGTGGGTGAAATGGCCGCCATGATTTCTTGAGGATCACTTATTTTGCAACCCTGTAAGGCGGCTTCCTTCCTAGGATTCGGGCATGCCAACGAACCGGAGCCTGTCGCCATGAACCTGCAGAAATTCCCCCGCCATCCGCTCACCTTCGGCCCGACGCCCATCCAGCCGCTCAAGCGCCTGAGTGCGCACCTGGGTGGCGAGGTCGAGCTCTATGCCAAGCGCGAGGACTGCAACAGCGGCCTGGCCTTCGGCGGCAACAAGACGCGCAAGCTCGAGTACCTGATCCCGGAGGCGATCGAGGGTGGCTACGACACGCTCGTGTCCATCGGCGGCGTGCAGTCGAACCAGACGCGCCAGGTGGCCGCCGTCGCGGCGCATCTGGGCATGAAATGTGTGCTGGTGCAGGAGCACTGGGTCAACTACGACGACCCGGTGTACGACCGCGTGGGCAACATCGAGCTCTCGCGCATCCTGGGTGCCGACGTGCGGCTCGATGCCGCAGGCTTCGACATCGGCATCCGCAAGAGCTGGGAAGAGGCCATGGACGGTGTGCGCCGCGCCGGCGGCAAGCCGTTCCCGATTCCCGCCGGCTGCTCCGAACACCCGAAGGGCGGGCTGGGCTTCGTCGGCTTCGCCGAAGAAGTGCGCCAGCAGGAGAAGGAACTGGGCTTCCGGTTCGACTACATCGTGGTCTGCTCGGTCACGGGCAGCACGCAGGCTGGCATGGTCGTGGGCTTCGCGGCCGACGGGCGCGCCGACCGCGTGATCGGCATCGACGCCTCGGCCAAGCCGCAGCAGACCTTCGACCAGATCCTGCGCATCGCGAAGAACACCGCCGGCCTGGTCGAACTGGAGCGCGACATCACCGAGAAGGACGTCGTGCTCGACACCCGCTTCGGCGGCCCCGAGTACGGCCTGCCCAGCGAAGGCACGATGGAAGCGATCCGCCTGTGCGCGCGCACCGAGGGCATGCTCACCGACCCGGTGTACGAGGGCAAGTCGATGCACGGGATGATCGAGAGGGTCCGCCTGGGCGAGTTCCCGGCCGGCTCGCGCGTGCTGTACGCGCACCTGGGCGGCGTGCCGGCGCTCAGCGCCTACGCCGGCCTGTTCGCCAACGGCTGATCCGCCGCGGCGCGCCGGTTGACTCAGGCGCCCGGCGCCGCGTCCGGGTCCACGTCGTCGAGGAAGCTCGCGGTGGGCACGAAGAACAGCGTGCCCGTCACGGCGCGGCTGAAGTCCAGCAGCCGGTCGTGGTTGCCCGGTGGCAGGCCGACGAACATGTTCTCGAGCATGCGTTCGGTGCGCGCGGGCGAGCGGGCGTAGCCGATGAAGTAGGTGCCGTACTCGCCCTTGCCGACCTGGCCGAAAGGCATGTTGTCGCGCACGATCTGCAACTGCTCGCCGTTCTCCTCGATGTTGGTGAGCACGTTGTGGGCGTAGGCGGTCTTGGCGCTGTCGGCGAGCTCGATGTCGGAGAGCTTCCTGCGGCCGATGATGGCTTCCTGCTGCTCGATCGGCATGGCGTTCCAGCCCTTCATGTCGTGCAGGTACTTCTGCACGATGACGTAGCTGCCGCCGGCGAAGGCCGGGTCCTCGTCGCCGACCAGCGCGGCGTCGGCGGCGGCCTGGCCCGAGGGGTTCTCGGTGCCGTCGACGAAGCCGAGCAGGTCGCGCTCGTCGAAGTACTTGAAGCCGTGCGTCTCGTCGACCACGGTGGCCACGCCGCCGATGCGCTCGGTGATCTGCGCCGCCAGTTCGAAGCACAGGTCCATGTCGGTCGCGCGGATGTGGAAGAGCAGGTCGCCCGGCGTCGACACCGCGTGGTGCACGCCCTTGATTTCACGGAAGGGGTGCAGCGAGGCCGGGCGGGGGGTGCCGATGAGGCGGTCCCAGGCCTCGGAGCCGAAACCCATCACGCACGACAGCCGGCGGCTCGCATGGCGAAAGCCGATGCCGCGCAGCAACGACGACATGTCGGCGCACAGCTGGCGCACGGGCTGCCGGGCCTGGGCCCCGGGATTCAGCGTGAACACCAGGAAGATGGCGGCATGCGTGAGCTTGGCGGTGACGGCCTGGGTGGCGACGGTGGACACGTGGGGCTTCCTCGGGGCGGTGGTGGTGGGGTCGGGTTCAGGCGAAGGTCTCACCGGTCGGCCAGCCGGCCAGGTTTCGTTCGGCGATGCCCGCCAGCGCCGTGATCCAGGCCGCGTCGTCGTTGAGCGCGGGGATGTAGTGGAACTCCTTGCCGCCGCTTTCGAGGAAGGCCGCGCGGCCTTCCATGGCGATCTCTTCCAGCGTCTCGAGGCAGTCGGCCGGAAAGCCCGGGCACAGCACGTCGACGCGGCCCACACCCGAACGGCCCATCTCGCGCAGCGTGGGCTCGGTGTAGGGCTGCAGCCACTTGGCGCGACCGAAGCGCGACTGGAAGGTGGTCACCCACGCATCCCGGCGCCATTGCAGCCGTTCGATCAGCTGTTCCGCGGTGCGGCGGCACTGGGCCTCGTAGGGGTCGCCGCGGGTGATGTTGCGTTCGGGGATGCCGTGGAAGCTCATCACCAGCCGGTCGGGCTGGCCGTGCGCGCGCCAGTGGGCCTGCACGCTGGCCGCCAGCGCGTCGATGTAGCCCGGGTCGTCGTGGTAGTCGTTCACGAAGCGCAGTTCGAGCACGCGCCGTGCCCGCGCGCTCCAGGCGTTCACGGCGTCGACCATGCTTGCGGTGGTGGTGGCCGAGTACTGCGGGTAGGCCTGCAGCACCAGCACGCGGTCGATGCCGCCGGCCTTCAGCGCCTCGAGTTGCTGGTCGACCGAGGGCGCGCCGTAGCGCATGGCCGGCAGCACCACGACCTTGTGGCCGCGTTCGCCGAGCCAGCCCTGCAGCAGCTTCGCCTGCTTGTGCGTCCACACCGTGAGCGGTGAGCCCTCGGGTGTCCAGATGCTCTGGTACTTGGCGGCCGAGGCGGCAGGGCGGCGGGGCAGGATCGCGCCGCGCAGGATCGGCTGCCACAGCAGGGCCGGCAGCTCGACCACCCGCGGGTCGCTCAGGAACTGCGCCAGGAAGGGCCGCACGGCGGCGGCGGTGGGGTGGGTGGGCGAGCCCAGGTTGCACCACAGCACGGCGGTGCGCGACGCGGCGATGGGCGGGCTCTGGATCGCGAGCGGCTCGGGACGGAAGCGGGGCATGCGATATTCTGCGGCATGACCTCTGCCGCCCCGGGCGCCGCGCTCCTCGACGTGAAGCGCATCCAGGCCATCTCGCTGGACCTGGACGACACCCTCTGGCCCGTGTGGCCCACCATCGAGCGCGCCGAGCGCGTGCTGCACGGCTGGCTGCAGCGCCACGCGCCGCGTACCGCCGATCTCGTGACCGACCCCAAGGTGCTGCGCGAGCTGCGCGAAGCCACGGCGAAGGAGCGTTCCGACCTGGCCCACGACCTGAGCGCGCTGCGCCGCGAATCGATCCGCGGTGCGCTGCGCCGGGCGGGCGACGACGAGGCCCTGGCCGATCCGGCCTTCGAGGTCTTCTTCGCCGAGCGCCAGCGCGTGACGCTGTACGACGATGCGCTTCCGGCGCTGCGCTGGCTGAGCGAACGCTACCCGCTGGTCGCCATCTCGAACGGCAATGCCGACCTGGAGCGCACGGGCGTGGCGCGCTGGTTCAGGGCGGGCTTCAGCGCCCGCGCCTTCGGCAGCGGCAAGCCGCACGCGCCGATCTTCCGTGCGGCCGCCGCGTCGGTGGGCCTGTTGCCGCGCGACGTGCTGCACGTCGGCGACGACGCGGCCCTCGACGTGACCGGTGCGCTCAACGCCGGCATGCAGGCCGCCTGGCTGGTGCGTGACGAGCGGCCGTGGGAGGCGGGCGCGCGGCCGCAGCTCATCGTTCCCAACCTGCACGCGCTGTGCATGGCGCTGGGCGGACGCTGAAAGCAGCGCGCGCGCTGTTTTGCAACATCGGGGAACCAATCCCCCATCCTTGAAACACACGGGGCGGATCGGCTCGCCGAGGGGGCGGGCCTGGCCTCGTTTCGTCTCCGCATTTCAAGAGAAGGACTCTTTCGCATGACCCAGATCTCCCGCCGCCTGCCTGCCGTGTTCCTCGCGTTGTTGATGTTTCTTCTGGCCGCCACGGCGGCGCAGGCGAGGGAAATGGTGAGTGCGGCCCGGGATGGGGTCATGCTGCGCACGGGCCCGAGTCCGCGCGCAGCCGCCACCTGGTCCATCGACCGCGGCTATCCGCTCGAGGTGCTGAGTCGCAAGGGCTCGTGGCTGCGGGTGCGCGATTTCGAGAACGATCGCGCCTGGGTGCGCAGTTCGCGCACCAGCCGGCAGGCGCACGTGGTATCGACGGCCAGCGCGCTGAACGTGCGCAGCACGCCCAGCACGCGCGCACGCATCGTGGCCAAGGCCGGCTATGGCGACGTGCTGCGCACGCTGGAGCGGCGCGGCGACTGGCTCAAGGTCCGCACCGGCGCCGGCCGCGTCGGCTGGGTGTCGCGCAAGCTGGTGTGGGGCTGGTGAGGCTTAGAGCGCAGCCGCCGCAGCCTGCCCGCTGAGCACCGCGCCTTCCAGCGTGGCCGGGTACGGCCCCTCGACGTAGTCGCCGCAGGCCATCAGGCCGGGCACGATGGGGATGCCCGGCCGCTGCACGCCGGGCGTGCAGGCGAAGGTGGCGCGCTTCTCGACGATGGTCTGGACCGGCACGGCGCCGTGCCAGCCGAGCTGTGCGCGGGCCTGCGCGAGGGCCTGCGCTTCGATCGATTCGCGCGTGCCCTCGCTGGCACTGACGACCAGCGCCGCCAGGCCGGCCGGCCCGCCGAGGGCGCCGCGGTCGAACACGAACTGGGCCGGTGCGCCTGGGCCGTGGCGCAGCGCGCGCAGCGGGGCGCCCGGCAATCCGGGTGTGCCACGCAGGTAGACGGTGGCGATGGCTTCGTGGCCGAGCGCGTCGGCCTGCTCGGCCCAGGCGACCGCTTGCGGCAACGAGGCGCCGCGCGCCAGCCGCGCCGACTCCCACGCCGGCGCGGCGAGCAGCACGTGGTCGAAGGACTCGCCGTCGACCGTCCAGCCCGCGGTGGCCGGCGCGATCGCCTGCACGCGCTGGCCGATGCGGACCGATGCGCCGTGCGCGCCCAGCCAGCGCGCGGCAGGGTCGGGCAGCAGTGCGCCCAGGTCGACGCGCGGGAGGAGGAGGTCGGCGCCGCCGCGCTCGGCGAAGAGGGCGTCGTACAGCACGCGCAGGAAGACGGCGCCGCTGGCGCGCTCGACCGGCACGTTGAGCGCGGAGACGCACAGCGGCGCGATGAGTTCATCCATCACGCGCGGCGTGAGGCCGGCGCACAGCGCGGCCACGCTGTCGCCGGGTGCGCAGCGAAAGCCTCGCGCCCGCCAGCGCAGCGAGATGCGCACGAGCGAGAACTTGTCGCGCAGCGACCAGCCCTGCGCGCCGGCGATGCCGGCCAGCAGGTCCAGCGGCGGGCGCAGGCTGGCCGGGACCGACAGGCCCCTGCCATCGGGAAAGCGCAGCGCCAGCGGCAGGCGCAGCAGCGCGGTGTCGAGGTCCACGCCCAGTTCGCGCATCAGCGCCAGCGTGGCGCGATAGGCACCGATGAGGATGTGCTGGCCGTTGTCGAGCACCAGGCCGTCGTCGGCCACCACGCGGCGCGCGCGGCCGCCCAGGGTGCGCGCGGCCTCGAGCACGGTCACGGCGTGGCCCGCGCGCGTGGCCTCGACGGCGGCCGCCAGGCCGGCCCAGCCGCCACCGATGATGGCGACTTTCAATGCCACGCTTTCAAGCCAAATCGGCCTGTAGCGCCCGCCCACATTGCGCGAGCAGCTACGAAATCGATAGCAAATCGGCTCACATGCGCCCCAGCGCCTGCACCTTCCACGCCAGCCACAGCTTGCGCAGCGGCGTGAGGCTCACGCGCTGGTTCAGCACCTGGAACCGGTCGGCCTCGATCTCCCGCAGCAGCGTGCGGTAGATGCTCGCCATCATCAGGCCGGGCTTCTGCGCGCGCCGGTCGGCGGCCGGCAGCAGCGCCAGCGCCTCGTCGTAGGTGGCCTGTGCACGCGCCGCCTGGAACTGCATCAGCGCGACGAAGCGGTCGGAGTACGTGCGGCTGAGCAGCTCGTGTGCCTTGACGTCGAACTGCTGCAGCTCGTTCACCGGCAGGTAGATGCGCCCGCGCAGTGCGTCCTCGCCGACGTCGCGAATGATGTTCGTCAGCTGCAGCGCCAGACCCAGCTTGTGCGCGTAGGCGGTGGTCTGCGGCTGCGTCTGCCCGAAGATGCGCGCCGACACCTCGCCCACCACGCCGGCCACCAGGTGGCAGTAGCGCTCCAGCCCGGCGAAGTCGAGGTAACGCGTCTGCGAGAGGTCCATCTCGCAGCCGTCGATGATCTCCTGCAACTGCCGCGCCTCGATGCCGAAGGCGGCGGCATGCGGCATCAGCGCCTTCATCACAGGGTGCCGCGGCTCGCCGGCGAAGGCGCTCGCGACTTCGGTGCGCCACCAGGCCAGCTTGGTGGCGGCCACGCCCGGGTCGGACACCTCGTCCACCACGTCGTCGACTTCGCGGCAGAAGGCGTAGAAGGCCGTGATCGCCGCGCGGCGCTCCTTGGGCAGGAAGAGGAAGGCGTAGTAGAAGCTGCTGCCCGACGCGGCGGCCTTGTCCTGGACGTACTGCTCGGGGGTGCTCATCGGGGCGGGAAGGAACGCGGGGCAAGGCTCATGGGCCGGCGATTGTCGGGGATGACGGCCGTCCAAGGACGGCAGATACCCGTCCACGCGCGCACGCCACGGCCCAAGTGATGCTCACATCCACAGTGCCCGCCACGCGAGCCGCGGCGCGTCGGTCTTGCCCACGGTCGGCCGACGCGAGAACGTGTCGAAGCCCTGGCGCTCGATCTTGTCGAGGATGGCCAGGCCGCCCTGGACCACCAGGCGCAACTCCCAGCCGATGCGGCCACGCAGCGCGTGCACGAGCGGCGCCCCCTCTTGCATCAGGGCCCGCGCCCATCGCACCTCGTCCGCTATCAAATCAATAGCTGCTTGCGCAGGCGGGACGGGCGCCAGAGGCCGAAAAGCCTTGAAATCCATCCTCGTCAGGCCGTGCGCGGCGCAGTCGGCCAGCGGCAGGTAGAAGCGCCCGCGGGGCAGATCGACCGAGACGTCCTGCCAGAAATTGACGAGTTGCAGCGCGCTGCAGATGGCGTCGCTCTGCGCCAGCGCTTCGGGGCGGCGCTCGCCGTACAGGTGCAGCAGCAAGCGGCCGACCGGGTTGGCCGAGCGCCGGCAGTAGTCGAGCAACTCGGCGCGGTCGGCGTACGCACGGCCGTCGCGGGTCCAGGCGATGTCCTGCATGAAGGCGTCGAGCAGGTCGGCCAGCAGCGCCTCGGGCAGGGCGAAGTCGGCGATGGCGCGAGCGAGCGGGCCGAAGACCTGCGGCCAGCGCGCCGAAGGGGTGTCGCCCCTGGCAGCAGCGGCCAGGTCGGCGCGGTATGCCTGCAGCGCGCCGATGCGCGCCTCGGGCGTGGCATCGCCTTCGTCCGCGATGTCGTCGGCCGTGCGGGCGAAGTGGTAGATCGCGGCGATGGGCGGCCGCAGCCTCGGCGGGCACAGCCAGGAGGCGACAGGGAAGTTCTCGTAGTGCTCGACCGGCGCAGCGGCGGCGGGCAGGGCGGACGGGGAGGGGGAAGGCACGCGGCATTGTCTTATGCACGGGCGTGCGACTGCCGGCGCACTGGATGCCGTCAGCGCGCCGCGGCTATGCTGGCGGCCCCCTCGCTGCCACCTCCCACGCATGTCCGTTGCCACCTCGCCCTCGGCCGCCCCCGGCGTCCACGCCGCTCCCGCCGGCCCCGCCCTGATGCTGGCGGCCCTGGGCGTGGTGTTCGGCGACATCGGGACCTCGCCGCTCTACGCCTTCAAGGAGACGCTGAATCCCGAGCACGGCGTGCCCTTCGCGGCCGAGGCGGTGCTGGGGCTGCTGTCGCTGGTGGTGTGGGGCCTGGTGGTGGTGGTCACGCTGAAATACGTGGTCTTCGTGCTGCGCGCCGACCACGATGGGGAAGGCGGCATCCTGGCGCTGCAGGCGCTGGCGCGCCATGCGGTGGAAGGTGGCCGGCGCCGGCCCTGGCTGGGCGGTGCGGTGGTGTGGATGGGGCTCGTGGGCGCGGCCATGTTCTATGGCGACAGCCTCATCACGCCTGCGATCTCGGTGCTGTCGGCGGTCGAGGGGCTCGAGGTGCAGGCGCCGGCGCTGCAGCGCTTCGTCATTCCGCTGACGCTGGCCATCCTGGTGGTGCTGTTCGTGGTGCAGCGCCGGGGCACGGGCGTGGTGGGCCGCGTTTTCGGGCCGGTGATGTTGCTGTGGTTCGCGGTGATTGCCGTTGCGGGCGCCTGGCAGGTCGTGCAGAACCCGCAGGTGCTGGCGGCACTGGACCCGCGGCACGCGCTCGGTTTCTTGCTGACCTATCGCGCGCAATCGCTGGCGGTGCTGGGCGCCGTGTTTCTCGCCTTCACGGGCGGCGAGGCGCTGTACGCCGACATGGGCCACTTCGGCGCCCGGCCGATCCGCCTGGCCTGGCTCTTCATCGCGCTGCCGGGGCTGGTGCTCAACTATTTCGGCCAGGGTGCCCTCGTGCTGAAGAATCCGGCCGCCGTCGACAACCCCTTCTTCCGCCTGTTTCCCTCGTGGGCGGTGGTTCCGATGGTGGTGCTGGCGGCCATGGCGACGGTGATCGCCTCGCAGGCGGTGATCTCGGGCGCCTTCTCGCTCACTGCGCAGGCCATGCGCATGGGCTACCTGCCGCGCATGCGCATCGTGCAGACATCCAGCGACGCCATCGGGCAGGTCTACGTGCCGGCCATGAACTGGATGCTGATGGCCGGCGTGCTGCTGCTGGTGCTGGGCTTTCGCAGTTCGAGTGCGTTGTCGGCGGCCTACGGCATCGCGGTGTCGATCACCATGGTCACGACCACGCTGCTGGCCGGCATCGTGGCCTGGCGGCTGTGGCGCTGGAACCGCTGGGCGGTGGCGGTGGGGGTGCTTCTGTTCTCAGTGATCGACCTGACCTTCGTCGTGGCCAACAGCCTCAAGATCGCCGAAGGCGGCTGGCTCACGCTGGCGGTGGCGGGTTTCGCGCTGCTGATCTTCACGACCTGGTTCAAGGGCCGGCGCCTCGGTTTGGCGATGCAGGCCAAACACCGCGTGCCGTTGGCGCCCTTCATCGAATCGCTGGCGCTGGACATGCCCCACCGCGTGCGCGGGACGGCGGTCTTCCTGGCGCCCGACGCGCAGGTGGTGCCGCATGCGCTGCTGCACAACCTCGAGCACAACCAGGTGCTGCACGAGCAGGTGTTCATCCTCGCGATGCGCGGCGTCGATGCGCCCCGCGTGCACGCGCGCGAGCGCATCGAGGCCGAGCCGATGGGCCACGGCATCTGGGCCGTGACCGTGCGCTACGGTTTCATGGAGCGGCCCGACGTGCCCGAATTCGTGCGCGTGCTGGCTTACCAGAAGGGGCTCGCCGTGGAGTCGATGACGACCTCGTACTTCACCTCCCGCGCCGCCATCGGGCGGCACCGGCTGCCGGGCATGAACCCGCTGCGGCTGGCACTGTTCGGCTGGCTGCAGCGCAACGCGGGGCGAGCGTCCGACTATTTCCAGCTGCCTGACAACCGACTGGTCGAGATGGGCCAGCGGGTGTAGTCGCTGGCGGCGTCGCGCCGCCGCGATTGACACCGCAGGGGGTATCCCCTAGATTACTAACCGCGCGGTCATTAGTGGCCCGCGCTTCCCTTTTCCTTTTCTTTCACGACCGGTGCAACGCCATGGCCGCTGACTCATCCCTGCACGCTCCATGGCCCCGGTCCGGGCCGGCGCTGTCCCTTTGCCTGATGGCCGCCGCGCTCGCCGTCGGCTGTTCGAAGCCGCCACCGCAAGCGGAGCCGGTGCGCGCCGTGAAGGTCATGGCCGTCGGCGTCAGCCCCTACGGCACCGAGCCGGAGTTCTCGGCCGAGGTGCGGGCCCGCGTCGAATCTCGGCTGGGCTTTCGCGTCGCCGGCAAGATCGTGCGCCGCCAGGCGGAACTCGGCCAGGCGGTGAAAGCCGGGCAGGTGCTCGCCCAACTCGACCCCCAGGACCTGCGCCTCGCGGCCGAGGCGGCGAGGGCGCAATCGGTGGCCGCCCAGACCAACCGCGACCTGGCCGCCGCGGACCTCAAGCGCTACCGCGAGCTGCGGGCGCAGAACTTCATCAGCGGCGCCGAACTGGACCGGCGCGAGGCCACCTTCAAGTCGGCGCAGGCGCAGTACGAGCAGGCGCAGGCGCAGGTCGCGGCGCAGGGCAACCAGGCCAGCTACGCCACGCTGGTGGCCGACGCTGCGGGCGTGGTCACCGGCATCGAGGCCGAGCCGGGGCAGGTCGTCTCGGCCGGCACGCCGGTCGTGCGCATCGCGCAGGACGGCGCGCGCGACGTGGTGTTCTCGGTCCCTGAAGACCGCGCCGGGCAGGTCACGCCCGGCTCGGCCGTGAAGGTGCGCGGCTGGGCCGACGAGCGCGAGATCGAGGGCCGGGTGCGCGAAGTGGCGGCCAGTGCCGATGCGGTGACCCGGACCTACACGGTGAAGGTGAGCATCGACGCGGCGAGTTCGCCGCCGCTGGGCGCCACCGTGTACGCCCGTCCGCAGGCGCTGTCGCACAGCGGCGCGCCGGTGCTCAAGCTGCCGACCAGCGCCTTGCGGCAGGAAGGCGGCGGCACCGCCGTGTGGGTGCTCGACAAGGGCTCGATGACGGTGAAGTCGCAGCCGGTGCAGGTCGCCACGGCCGACGGCAACGAGGCCGTGATCGCCGGCGGCGTGGCGCCCGGCACGCTGGTCGTGACGGCTGGCGTGCATGTGCTCTCGCCCGGCCAGAAGGTCACGATTTACCAGGAAAAAGGGGCTGCAGCGCCCGCCCAGCCTGCGCAAGGCGCTATGAATAACGTAGCGCCTGCCGCGCCGGGGGGCAAGTGATGCAGGCCGCGCCCGAGCCCGGCAAGGCCGGCTTCAACCTGTCGAAATGGGCGCTCGACCACGCGCCGCTCACGCGCTACCTGATGGTGGTGCTGATGGTGCTGGGCTTCGCCGCGTACTTCCAGCTGGGCCAGGACGAGGACCCGCCTTTCACCTTCCGCGCGATGGTGGTGCGCACCTACTGGCCCGGCGCCACGGCGCAGCAGGTGGCCGAGCAGGTG